>JAUWEC010000005.1 GCA_030608465.1 Chloroflexota bacterium | reverse complement strand
CATAATCCCAACCGCTCGGGACTGACTACACAGACATGATCAGGAGCAAAGCTTTGGCAGAGAGTGCAGGAGTAAAATTCTTCCACTGAAGAATCGACCATATCTGCCAGTCGTTTATTGCGGAAATCATAGGCTTCCCGGGCTTTCGCAAGCCAGGTTTCCATGTCGTCTTTTTTCGTGTACACGGTAACCTGGACTTTATCCAGAACAGCGCCAAAATCTGCGTGAAGTCTAGCATGAATGATTTTGCCGAAGTGTTCCAGGTTAAATCCCTTCTCCGCTGCTGCCTTGGAAATTCGGCACCAGACAATATCCCGCTGTCCAATGTGCTGAATTCCAGATGCGCCGTTTACAAAGTCATGGATCTGACGTTCCAGGACGGGTTCAAAATCCATTTCCATTTCCCGCCCTGCCACCTGAACAACCACAGCCATATCCATAGAGGCGCCGTCTTCCAAATCATCAAATGTGGGACCAACTACATCTACCTTCCCATCCGTGATGTCCTCAATATCCGTCATGAAGAGGTACTCAAAGGATCGAGAGTTTTTACCGCCAAATTCAATCCGCATATCTGCCCGGCGAACAACTTCTCCCTCGAAGGCAGATCCATAAGGCACGGGGACAGGAACATCCGTGATCTTGATTTTCACGCCTCTGACCTGGATGCATTTTTGAACCAGTTTAGTAGCCCGATCCAGATCATCTTCCCCTTCAATCTCATTGAAGGGCATGCTGACAACATGTTCGTAGGTTGTGATGCCTGTAGGTAATATTTCCGGGATCACGGTATCGGCAATCACCGGGAATCCAAAGTTGAGTGCTCCGGCTGCAGCCGCATATTTCAGATCATCCACCTCCCCCAGGGCAAGCACAAAAGCAAAAACCCGGTCCCGGTTGTATTCCAGGATATCCCGGGCTTGACCTGCTTTAAGTCCTCCAAACGTGAGGGCTGAGCGGGTGGCAAAACCAAGCGCATAGATTGCGCTAATGGTGTCTGTGCCAAAGGGGACCGTATAGGTGTCATACCCTAAAGCCACACCCTCTTCCACAAGCTGGTCGATGATGCTGCGGCCGTTAACATTCCCCGTGAGGAAAGTTAAAATGTTGCGCTGCTGGAGCTCCCGGACAATTTTCACGGCGACTTCGTTGGATTTTGCGGCTCCTACAATCGCGGCAAATCCAGGCATACGCCCATCTACCAATTGAATCCCCCAGGACCGCAATTGGATATCATCAATGGGGCCGTTCAGCCGTCCAGACATTCCAAAGTCTCGGTCTGAATATTCCGTCCCTCCGCCCAGTTCAAATCCAGGGTATAACTCGGGTTGAAGTTGATATACCGATCGAATAGCTTCGATGATCTCTGCGGCTAACAAAGTGGACATCCCGCTGTCCAGAGTTTCACCCAGATAAGGTGTCCACTTTGATTCTGCGGGAACCGGGTGCAGTAATTTCCGGGCAATCCGGAGCACTTCATCGAGCTGTTCAAGTTTAGTGACTTCGATCCCCGTCATGCCATAAATTAGCGGCAGGTAGTAAGCAGTATTTGGGAATTCGATAATGGTATCGGGGCCTTTCTCGGATAATGCTTTTTGAAGCATCGCTTCCGCTTCAATGACTAACGCATTAGCTCCGCGAATGGCACGGGTGGCAATATATCGAGACATTATTTAACTTCTCCTTATCAAGCAAATTATCCGTAAATTGCTTCGCGGCGATCTTTCACAGACATCTTTTCAAATTCATTCATCCGGGCATCCCCGCTTTTTCCGAAAGCTTCCGGATCATAAACGGGTAAGCCAAGGTCAGCGCGTTTTTTATCGATGTGCTCCAGGGTTTTTTCTATGATCGTGTCGAAATCATGAATAAATTCTAACCCGGCTCCAACTTTTTCTGTCCAACCGCTGCTGAGCAGTTGAGGAACAATGGAGCTGTCTGGCACCTTTGGATTCTCATCTAACGGTGCTGTACCCGACATGATGGTATAGACACCTGATGCCACAACATAGGTCGCGATAGAGATGGCTTTCTCACTCATCCATTCAGGCGCTAAGCCAACAACCGGGATTTCGCTGATATCCTCTCCCAAACCGCCTTCTTCCACAACCTGGGCAAGGACTGTCAAAATGCGGCTGTTATCAACACAAGAACCCATATGCAGTACCGGGGGTATACCAATCGTTTCGCAGATCTCCCGCAAACCGGGACCTACTTGGTCCAAACCAGCTTCGCCAACCATCAGACCCTGCTTTGCGCTGGCAATAGAGGAACAGCCGGTTTCAACAACCAAAACATCCTGTTTAAGGAATTCCTCAGCTAATTTCACATGCAAATCATCGTGTTTGCCTCGAGGGTTATTACAGCCCACGATACCCACCAGACCTCGGATGCGTCCGGACATAATCGCATCGTTGAGGGGTCGGAACGATGACCGGTATGTACCTCCCAGGGCATAGTTTATATATTCGTGGGAAAAACCAGGAACGAGGGATTCACGATGGTCAGGAATTCGGGTCTCGCCGCGGTTTTTATAGTTATCGATTGCGGAGCGAAGGATCTCTTTGGCGATATCCAGGGCTTTCTTCTCATTAAATTCGATGTGCGTGGCGCCCTTGATTTTAACTTTTTTGGAAGTGGTGATGATCTCGGTATGGAAATTTGCGGCCAGCCCAACTATAGCCTGCATGATGCATTGAACATCCACTACCATGGATTCCACAGAACCGGTCATGATAGCTAATTCCTGTTGCAGGAAGTTCCCCGCGGCAGGGATACCCTGACGCATCAGGACTTCATTTGCAGTACAGCAAATCCCTGAGATGTTCACTCCTTCAGCGCCCGCTGCCCGGGCACATTCGAGGATATCCGGGGATTGTGATGCGGCCACAATCATATTGCTCAAGGTGGGTTCGTGTCCATGGACAACGACATTGACATAGTCATCTTTCAAAACGCCAAGATTTGCTTCCCCCAGGATCGGGGCCGGGGAACCAAATAAAATATCAGATACGTCCGTGGCGATCAAACTGCCGCCCCAGCCGTCACCGATAGCAGTGCGTAACGCGTGATCCAGGATATGTTCTGCATCCTGGTCATCGCCGATATGGGTCCGGTGCAGGCATTCCACTATCTCACGGTCAACTCCGCGGGGAAGAACTCCTACTTTTTCCCAGACTTCACGGCGTTTTTTTGGAGCCCGGATTACCGGTGCAACCAGACCTTTTTGCTGGCCAAACTGGGCAATGTAAAAATCCGCCAAATCATTGGCTATTTCGTTGGGGGAGCGGTCTTCAATGGGGATATTGTAATTCGAGGCAAGGTTCCGGAGTTTGGCGACATCACGAATAATATAACCCTGAGTTTCACCGTTGGCTGTTTCTTTCAAAGTAAACGCCATGTCACGCCCGTGATCAGAGTGAGCTGCAGCTCCGGCAGCCACCATACGGATAAAATTCCGGGCTTGGATAGTATCCGCTGTCGCCCCACAAATCCCGGTTTGTCCTGCTTTCACAATTCGGCAGGGACCCATACTGCAGATTTTGCAGCATAACGCATCCGCTCCAATGGGACAGGCCTTCATGTTGTCAGCACGGGTAAAGGCTGTTTCTAAACCCAATTCTTCACCACGAGCCAGCATTTCTTGGGTCGCTATATCAAGCGAATACTCTTCTAAGGTTTTTTTGTTTTCCTTCTTAACCATTATTAGTCTCCTTAGTTTGAGGCTCAACCACATTAAGTAAACCAAGCCCCGGGCACGGCCACTGGGCGCGTCCTTGATATGCCACTTCCTGCTTAAAACCAATAATATTCCCGGTTTCTTCACTGAATGATGTTGTACGGTAATGCTTATCTCCTTCACGTAAATTGGCAGGTATGGATGGTTCAACCAGAATGCCGGGGTCACCAATATACCCGGCTTTCTCCAGCACAGCGGTGAGGTCTTCAGGGGTAGTTTTCTTTGCGTCGTATTTTACTTCGACAACAAGGAAACTGCTGCTGGCGTAAACATCCTTTACGCCCTCAATTTCCAATAATATCCGTCTGACTTCTTTTACATGATGGTCTCCATACATTACGGGGAGTTCTAGAGACAATGTTTTCATTCATGCTCTCCTTTGTCGAATTTTTTCAGATGGCAATTAAAACAGTTAAAAGTATAGAGAAACACACCAGGTCAAAATAGTCTGTCCTGGATAGTGCTTCCCTAGTTTTTCTGTGAGTAAAAGTTCCCTGAAGTCCGGTTGGGTAAATCCAAAAACTTGATACCGATAAATATGGGTGCAATTTACCACAGCTTCAGCGCTGTTCAAACAACATGCTTTACCAATATTTGTCATTGTTTACTGGTTATCGCTGATGGAAGCAAAAGTTGAACTCAACTTTCTCCGCTAAGTATACCAGCAATCTTTTTTTTTATCATTGTCCTATATAATAATTCGAGGGACAAAACTCACCTATTTTAAGTGACATTTATATACCATCCACCCTGTTATGACCAGTAAAACAACCTGCTGTTGAATTGATTATTCAGGAAACAACGAGTGTCGAAATCCCCTGTAATCCAGCGATGTTAAGTAAATTACAAAAATGGATAGGAGAAGAAGAACCCGAAATCCCTGTTTGAAATCTAGCAGCTTTTTACCAGGATAAATATGAGTAAGATTATCCGTTTTCCTGTTCTCTAAATAGTACAATAGAACAATATCAATGCTCTTAGTAGACTATCAAAATCCGATAAGGGAAAGCATGATGAGCAAGAAGGCCACCGGGAAGAAAAACACCAGCCAAAAGCCCAATCTCCTCCCGATTATTCTGGCGGGACTGGGCATAATTACCCTGATCGCAGTCGGTCTGATCCTTAACACAAATCAAGGTGAAGCAAATGAAAGTATAGATGCCCTCACCTTCCCTCCTGTCGAAGTTAACCAGCCAGCCCCAGAATTAACTCTGTTTGATCTGGACGGCAACGAAGTCTCTCTGACTGACTTTCGGGGAGAGGTCATCCTGGTAAACAATTGGGCGACATGGTGTCCTCCCTGCCGGGAGGAAATGCCAGAATTTAAAGCTTACTACGACAAGTATAAAGATCAGGGATTTCAAGTTATTGCTATTGAGGCTGGTGAACCGGAAACCGAGGTCAGGAATTTCGTTGAGCAGGCGGGGTTGGATTTTGTGATCTTGCTGGATCCTGAAAACAAATCCCTGATCACATTTCAGCACAGTTCACTGCCAAACTCATTTGTGATTGACAGGAAAGGAAATCTACGGCTGGCCTGGTTAGGAGCTATTAATGGCCCCACCCTGGAAAAATATGTCACCCCTCTTTTAAAGGAGTAATCAATGAAAGTTAAAGTGCAATGGAAAGGCCGAATGTCTTTTACTGGGGCTGCTGACTCCGGGTTTGAAGTCCCCCTGGGTTCCTCCCCGGAAGTTGGTGGAGATAATGACGGATTTCGTCCAATGGAACTTATGGCTATCAGCCTGGCAGGCTGCACAGCCATGGACGTCATTTCCATTTTGGGTAAAAAACGCCAGGAAATCTCAGATTTCCACGTCAAAGTATTCACTGAACGGACCGAGGAACATCCCAAGGTGTTCACAAACGCTATAATTGAATACCACGCTGCAGGGAAAGATCTTTCAGAGAAAGCAATGACCCGGGCGCTGGAGCTGTCAGCAGACACATATTGTCCAGCCCAGGCAATGCTGGGAAAGGTGATACCGCTTGAATTAAAGTATTATATTTATGAAGGAGAAAACCTGGAAAGCGCTGAATTGGTCCTTGAAGGCAAGCTCGGGTAATAGCAGAAAATAAAATCTTGGTGGAATAAAAAAACTCTATCGATTAATAAAAGGATCCGTAATCCTAACTTGGTATGCACCCCGCAAGACGGACAAATAAATAAAACCCTCTCTGGGTAAATTATACAAACTGACGTCTAAGTTCCAAAGGCGTCAGTTTTGTTTTTAGTGCCGACTAAAGTCGTAGCAGGAGCTACGTTGAGCCCTTCGATAAACTCAGGATAAACTCTCTCTCCAGGGACGCTTAATCTTCTGTGGTCTACGGGATAAGTGGAAAGCTTAAGCATCGACGTAGGTCGATGCTTGGCACAAGCCCAAAGCCGGGACTTTTGCGAAGCACCCTGGCGGGGCAGTCCCCTGGTAAAAGATCGTGATAAACAGGAGTTTACTTCGTCTCTGAACTCCTCGCGATGACAGTTTTTTTGAAAGATCCATCCTCATCAATAACAAAAACGCCTCCTGTATTTATTTTATACGAGAGGTGTTTTTTTTGTGTCCTGTTTATGGGGTTCAGTCCATAACTGGATTACGGATCCCGTGTTTAACCTAATCTTCGGGTACCAAAGGAACAAGATCAACATCCATCGTCAAAGTCCAAGAATGGTATCCTTCACCACCTTGGAATTCCCGCATCGTGGTATACCCGGCAGAATCATCCGTGATTAAAAATTCTTCCCCCAAACCGGAAGCCCCTGAGTGAGTAAATGCAGAGCCGGGAGCAGAAAAGGGCATGACAGTATCATCACAAGTCATAGACCCTTCAGTCTTGCTCCAATCTTCCGTGATGTTGAGATAAACCACTCCCGCGTCACAATAACCTTCCGCTGAAACGTTTACCGTTCCTGCCGCATCGACGGAGCAAGAATCTCCCAGAACCCCCATATATTCAAAACTTAACGTTTGGGGAGAAGCGGTTGTGATTATTGCATCATGTCCCCCAGAATTTGCTTCACTTAATAAAGCTATCCCGCCTTGTTTTAAAATGTGGGTCAGACTGGTCCCTTCATGATTGACTGTCAGGGTATGATCAAAAGAGAGTACATAATTAGTGGCATGATAACAGGTTAATACCTCACCAGTGTCACCCGTGTCACCCGCATCTCCCGTGTCACCCGTATCGGGCGGGGGATTAACCAGACTCAGCGCAGAGCAGGATGTGCTCAAAACTAAAAGCACAACAAAGATTAGGATACGATAGAAAATCTTAAGTTTCATGTTTCCTCCACACTTATTTGGGGTCTGATAGAAGGATATTTGCCGCCTTTTTCTACCTGTAGATTAATTCTACCATTGATTAATTCAATGTTTCCTAGTCTTGGAAGGTAACATTTGTTAAATCCAAGATGACAAATACGCTAAATTCCGTAGACTTCTTTTATCTCATTTATTTGATCCCGGGTAAACGGCTGGGGGGTTCCCAGCAACCGGGATTTATAGTATGTCTCTAATCCAGTTTCAGCGTTATAGGCTTTTTCATAAGCCTGGTCCAAGGAATTGCCTATCGCAACCAATCCGTGCTGGCGGAGCAGGATCACGCTCAACTCCGGGCGGGACAGAAAAATATCCACGGTAACTTCCCCTGCTTTAGCTGTCCCAGGAGCAGCCCAGGGAGCTACCGGGAGGGGGGCACCACATACCATTAGTTCAACATTCATCAGGGGAATATCTTCCTCCAGCATCGCAAAAACCATTCCGTAAATGGAATGGGTATGGCAGATGCTTTCTGTCCGGGGAACATTTCTATAGATCGCGGTATGCATCGGTGTTTCAGAGGAAGGTTTTGGTCCTTCTACCAGATTGCCTTCCAGATCTACTATAGATATATCTTCAGCTTTCATATACCTGTACTTGATACCACTCGGTGTGATTGCCACCATATCGTTTGCTGCCCGGGTGCTGATATTTCCGGCAGACATCCTGATTAGATCAACTTTGTAGGCTTGTTGGACAGTTTTTAATAGTTGTTTCCGCTCTTCTTGATAGGGCATCTCGAATAACTCCTTCCTGACAGGTCCGGATCACCTGTTCTGACAAATTGAATATCGTCCGGTCTTGCTACAAAAAACGTTTACTGATCGACCTGACTTCAGCCATTATTTTTTCCTCATCGATTACAGTCAGCTGACCGTTCTCGAGTTGAAGTTTTCCATTGATAAATACGGTCTCCACATCGGATTTTCCCGAGGAATAAATCAAGTTGGCAGCCGGATCATGGACTGGAGTAAGATGCGGTTTGTCAAAATCCATTATTACAAGATCAGCTTTTTTACCTTCTTCGAGGGAGCCCAAGACTTCCTCCAGCTGGTACGCTTTTGCTCCGTTAATGGTTCCCATCTCCAACACCTCTACTGTGGTCAACAGTTCAGGATTTTGATTGCTTCCCTTCTGCAGTAAAGCCGCGGTTTTTAATTCACCAAGAATATCTAAATCATTGTTCGAAGCCGCGCCGTCTGTGCCAATACACACATTGATTCCTTTTTCTATCATCGCTGCAATCGGGGCAATCCCGGACCCTATTTTTAGATTACTTTCAGGACAGTGGACTACATGGGTGCCGGTCTCTGCCAATAATTCAATTTCCTCATTATCAAGTATCACACAGTGAGCCAGAAGGGTATGCGGATCAAGCAAATCATAGGAAGCCAATAAATGGATGGGGGTTTGTTGATATTTCTCCAAAACGGTCTCAACCTCGGCTTGATTTTCGGAAGCATGTGTTGTAAAGGTGATCCCATACTCCTCTTTAAATTCCCTAACGGTGTGCATCATTTTCGGAGTGGTTGTATAAGTGCTGTGAGCTTGAATGATCGGGTACACAAATTCAAGACTGTCCAGCCAAGCAAGAGTTTTCCTTGCTTGGGCAAACATCTCATCAAACTTCTGATCACCCAGACCGGTAATCGGTGGACCTGAAAGCAGCCGGAATCCATACTCCTCTGACACTTCCATCGTTTGCTCAAAATGCCAGTACATATCGTGAGCACAGGTTATGCCGCATTTGATCATCTCAGCCAAAGCTAATTTTGATCCCGCTCGGACCGCTTTATCATCCAAGACAGAAAACTCATATTTCCAAACTCTTTCCAACCATTGCTGGAGAATTAAATCCTCCACAAAACCCCGAAATAGCGTCATTGCTAAATGACTGTGTGCATTGATCAAACCAGGCAGGATAACCTTTCCATCTGCTTGAATCACCTTTCCGGCTTGCAGCTCCTGTGGAATCTCATCTGAAGAATATACACCACTGATGGCATCACCGGATATCGTTATTGCCCCATCGTGAATCACCCGATGTTTCTGATCCACGGTAAGGATCGTCCCCCCCCTAATTAAAACATCTACCTTCATGCTTTCTTCCATTCATAACCCTTTTATATTTTAGACCAGCCGAAAATATTACAAGAAAATCTGGGTCGCAAGTGATTTCGCTGGATCATTTAATTTAAACATTGATTAGTAACTAATTGTACTCCTCAGGTCCCATTTATCCTTGCCGATCACAAATGACAAACCGGGACGGGTAATGATTTAACCCGTCCCGATCGATAAAACTATACTTTGAAGGACACTTTTAGAGCTCTTCGTCTACAAATTGCTCCTGACCTGAAAGCATGAAGCTGGCAACCAGGATCATCAAAATGAAGGGCAGTACTGCCGCCCAGACTGCGGTTTGGCCAGACGCGCCAGCAAAACCGTAAAGCTCCTGTCCAGCTGCCCCGGTCGCAACCAGGATCCCCACAATCAAGCCTCCCAGTGAGCCGATTATCATAAGAAGTGAGCCAAGATTGGTGGCGAATCCCTTGCTGACGTCTTCTTTATCCATCACATCTGTCCAGAACAATCCCCACCGTTTTACACGCGGGTAAAGCAATGCGATCAAAATCGGACCCACGATTACTGCGGCAGCAAAGTTATTCACAGTAATGGTGATACCGAGGAAAGCAAAAGGAACAATTCCAGCCAGGTCCAGGTACCAGGAAATAATGATAGCGCAGGCGGCTGAAGATGTTAAGGCCACAATTTCGAAGGCAGCGATTTTTTTCCAATCACCCATGTTCAGGGACATATCCTCTTTCTTCACCAACCCAAAGACTGAACCCCACATCTTATAAGGCACAAACCCCAGGAAGAAATTGCCGAAGAATCCGAAAATGGAGCCAATTCCCAAAGAACCGCCAAACATATCTCCGATCAAGTTGCCGATTGCAGATCCCCAGGCACCTGCAGGACCAAACAGCAGACCAAACACAGGGGGGAAAACATTCGCCGGGCGGACTTCTGTAATCCCGGGAACAATGACGATGCCGCCTTTAAAAACAATCAGGAAGGCAGCATAAATTGCCGCTGATAGGGCAACCAGAATGACCATTCTGGTATTTTTCCACATGGTTATGACTTCTTTCATCATTCTCTCCTTTTCTAACTTCAAAAAGCTTCTTAGTTGAAATAATAATAATGTATATGAACCAATTCTTTCTTTCCTGCATTACTTGATCAATAAGCCCTCCTTTTCGCCCTTGGTTAACCAAAATTTGGTTTTGTGCCAATATTAGGCGAAATACCCTCTATTCATTGCAACACTCTTCATCTGTAGTGGTTTCGATAGTTTCCAAAAGTAATTCCAAGAGGTTTTTTTGCATCTTTTTTAATGCATCCTTATCGGATGTAAATTCAATTGTATCCATAAAACCCGCTGCCCAGTTAATTGAAAAGGCTACAGATGCATAACAAAGATCTAATTCTTTCGCCAGAACAACTTCAGGTAAACCAGTCATCCCAACTACATCTCCACCAAGTCTGTCATACATCCGGATTTCTGCCGGGGATTCCAGCCTGGGGCCATTGGTACATACATAAACTCCTTGGGGATGGATGCGGATATGATAAGTTGGTGCCAGGGCCAGGATTTTTTCTCTTAAATATGAACAGTAAGGCTTGCTCATATCCACATGCTTAACACCGCTATCACCACCGTCAAAAAATGACAATTCCCGACCGGAGGTGAAATCCAAATAATCGCTTAATACCACTAGGTCAAGGGGAGCAACTTCCTTATTAATCGATCCTACAGCATTAACAGCAATTACCCGTTTTACACCCAGAATTTCTAGGGCTTTAAGATTGGCCCTGTAATTAATATTATGCGGCGGCGTATCGTGTTTTAATCCGTGCCGGGGCAGGAATAACACTTCAGATCCGGCTCCCTTTACTTCATAAACCAATGCTCTACCGTAAGGTGTGTCGATTATTTTTTCTACTAAAGTCATATTCGGGACTTCATACATTAGTGTCCCGGCGATAATGGCTGCTGGCATGTTGTTTACTCCTTGCTCCGTTCTTTTTCAAAATGAGGCCGTAAATCATACGGGCTTAAGATTCCATGCCTGGTAATTACACCTGCTACCATGTGGGGAGGGGTGATATCAAATGCCGGGTAATAGGCTTCAATTTCATCAATCGTTGTTGGAGTTCCCCGGCAGGAGCGGATTTCTGCCGGATCCCGGTATTCAATTACTACTGACTCACGATCTGGGCTTTCAAAATCCGGTCCCCACATAAACACAAAATATGGAATGTGATGGTGATGAGCAGCAATTGCGTTCTGGAAAGTGCCGATTTTATTTACCACATGTCCATCCATGGTAATCAGGTCAGCTGCCGTAAAATATTTCTGAATCTTTCCCTGAGACATCACAAATGCCGGCATATTATCGGTAATTATCTGCACCGGGATTTCAAGTTCATGCAGACAGGGTGCTGTCAACCGGGCACCTTGTAAGTAAGGCCTGGTTTCAGGTGTGTAAACATGGATATTTTTTCCATCTTTCTTTGCCATTGACATAGCGAGAATAAACGCTGTCTCGGCAAAACACATGGTTAAGATGCCATCCCCATCTTCAATCAAATCGGCTCCCAGTCGGGAGCGAATGGCATAACTCTCATAAGCTTTATCACGAAGCTTCTTTATCCAGTCCAGCAATGCTTTTTCAATGGATCGTCCTTCTTCCTGGGCGTTTTTCACAACCGATAAGGTGTCTCCCAATCGACGAGCCATGGCGGTATTGGTGGGTCGGGTTTTAACCAAACGTTCTTTTGCTTTCGATAGAAAATCCAAGGTTTCCTGATGGGGTTTGGATTCCATTTTTTTTGCAGCCATGACCATAGCAAAGACAGCTGCTATCCACGGACCGCCGCCCTGAGTAACCATGTTTTCAATTGCTTGGGCTACACTTTCCACGTCCTCACAGCGGACAAATTCTTTAGAAAATGGGTACTTGCGGCGGTCACCAATAAGGACAGCGCCATCTTCATAACGGGCGACATTATCCCGCCGTAAAACAAACGGCAGCATTTGATCCAATTCTAGTAAATCTATCAATTTAGCTCCTTTGAAACCTGCCATGTCTGGCGTCTAAAATTTTGTTAAACCAGCAATATCACCAAATCCTGCAAATTCCAAGTAGAGAGATAAACCCACGATTAGAAAACAAAAAGCCAGGACCAGGAAGTCGGTGCGATCCATGGTCATTTCCAGATAATAAGTTCGGTCCTCCCGGGCACCAAACCCTTTTGACTCCAGTGCCATGCCGAAAATATTAGTGTCCCTGATAGTGGAAATAAACACCGGGATTAAGATGGGTATAAATTTTCTCAAGCGCTCCAGAATGCCTCCCCCTTCCAGATCCAAACCCCGGCTGCGTTGAGCCTGTGAAATAGTATAGATGCTAGTGGAAATGGTCGGGACCATGCGTAATGAGGTAGAAATCGCGAATCCAACCCGATATGGCAGGCCCAGTTTTATCATTGCCAGGACAAGTTCCTCATTTCGGGTGGTGCTGAGCAGGTTCAACCCGCTGATGATCATCAAAAGTATAAGCATCGTCCGGGCGGTGCTGTACAACAAGGACTCAAGATCAACAAACCAGAACAGGTGTGTTTCACCGCTGGCAAAGAGATTCCACATGATAATACTTGTGAAAGTCAGAAGAAACAGAAGAAAACGCATGCGCCAGATATTCATCCAGGCTCGGGCTAAAAAGTTCTGCAGAAGAATCAACAACGCGATCGGAAGAATGAACAGCGGATCCTCAAACAGCACCAGTGCCAAGAAAGAAACCAGAAAGAGGATTATCTTTGTACGGCCGTCAAAACGGTGGATAACGGTATCAATATCCAGGTAGAAATCAATATTCATAGTTTATTTCCCCTCCATACAGGAGATCATTTCAGAATCCGACAGGAATGTTTTTCCAAGAAGATTGCTGAACTGGACAAAATGGGGCGGCCTGAGGAATGAATCTTTGAGGATCTTTTCCTCAGCAAATATTTCTCTGGTTAATCCCTCCAGGAGAATTTTTCCATCTTTGACTACATAAACCCGGTCGGCATAGGCAGCAACCACCCACATGTGATGAGTAATAAAGATAATAGTGCTTCCTTGTTTATTTAATTCCACCACCATATCCATCATGCCCCGCTGTCCGTCATAATCCAGCCCGGTAGTCGGCTCATCGAGGATCAGGACGTCAGGCCGGATGGATAAAACAGAGGCAACTGCCACTCGCTGCCGGCCGCTTTTAGTTAAACTGAAGGGGTCTGCTTCTTCAAATCCTTCCAGTCCAACTGCTTTGAGGGATTCCTTTACACGTAGTTCAATCTCATCCTCAGGAACATTTCTCAATCTCGGTCCGTAAACAACCTCCTCGTACACCTGCTCGGAAAAAATCTGGTGATCCGGATTTTGGAACACATACCCTACCTTTTTCCCGATTTCAAAGACCCCCTGCTCGGCCGTGGTTTTCCCATAGACTTCAACCTCTCCTTCTGTTGGCATTAACAATGCATTAAGATGTTTCGCTAAGGTCGTTTTTCCGCTTCCATTCTGCCCAACAATGGCGACGATTTCTCCTTTGTAAATGTCCAGGTCTATACCTGATAAAGCGTCCACTCCATTGGGATAGGTATACTTCAGATCGCGGACCTGAATGATTGGCTCTTGTTTTTTCTGGGACAGCTCACCCTGTTCTTTTTCAACCAGATCGCGGTAGAGAGTGTTAGAAATTTTCCAGTTTTCTTTTTCAAAAATCCGTTTTCCTTCTTCAGGGGTAAGGGGAAGCGTCGAACTGCCCATCTGCTCAAAGAATCGAGGGATACCCAGAGGCATAACCCCAAGCTCAGCCAGCAAATCACCTCGTCTAAGAATTTCTTGTGCCGGTCCTAATTCCGCCAGCTTGCCATCCCGCATTAAAGCAATCCGGTCCGCATCCAGGACTTCTTCCGTATCATGCTCAACCACAACCAGGGTCATATCCTCCCGCTGGCGGAGTTTATTGGTTATCTCGTACACTCCTTGTTTGCTAATGGGATCTAGATCGGTTGTGGCTTCATCCATTACCAGGATATTGGGCTCCATAGCCAACACCGATGCAATGGCTAATTTTTGTTTTTGTCCCCCAGACAGAGTGGCCGGAGAACGCCTTCGGAATTCTTCCAGGCCAACGAATTCCAAGTTTTCTTGAATACGCCGTTTGATTTCTTCCCGATCAATAGCAAAATTTTCCGGTCCAAAAGCCACCTCAAGCTCTACATTAGTAGAGAATAACTGGGCTTCAAAATCCTGGAATACAATGCCAACATCCTCTGCCAATTCCGGGACCTTGTGATCCTTGGTGTTCTTGCCCCAGACAAAAACGTCCCCTTTCATAGGTCCTTTTGTATAATGAGGAATAAGGCCATTAAAAAAAGAAACCAAAGTGCTCTTTCCGGTTTCATTGGCCCCCATGATAACAAGGAATTCACCCCCCTGAATATCAAGGGAGAAATTATCAATCACAAGTTCCTTTTTATCCCGGTATCGAAATCGAAGGTCTTTGATCGAAATTGCTTCATCCGTCATTGCGGCTCCTGATCTAATTTATTGAATATTCCCCTGAAAAAAATTCCTTTCCATTATTGCATCCCAAATGATTTGATCCTTTTCCACTGCCTCGGATATATTCCTCATAGCCAGACCTATAAACAGTGCGTGGGTTAAGGCATATTGAGCAATCCTCGAGGCGATGGTCTCAATCCGGTTTTCATGGGAGACAGACAAGAGGACTACATCCGCAAAGTCGGTCAATTTTGAGCCGGAATTCCCAGTAATGGCAATCACGCAGCAACCCCTGGATTTCGCCAGGGCTGTGGTCTTCAAAGGGTCCGTTGAATCTCCTGTTTGGGAAATCACAATTACCAGATCCCGGGATGATAACAGGGCACTTTCCATCATCTGCAGGTAAGAATCTGTCTGCACTTTGCAATTTAAACCCAGCCTGAAAAAGCGATTATACATTTCATGTGCGATTGGACCGGATGTGCCAACTCCTATAATTAATATTTTTTCAGCCCCGGATATCAACTCAATGGCTCGTTCGAATTGTTCTTCATCAAGTACCGCACGGGTATCCATAATGGCCTGGATGCTGTTTTGGAATACCTTTTTAGCAAGAACTCCAGGAGAGTCCTTTTCATTTACTTCATCCAGGATTTGTTCAGAGGGTCTGTGAAGGGATCGTGTTAGATCAATCTTAAATTCAAGCCAGCGTTTATATCCCAGGGATCTACAAAACCGGAGAACACTGGCGTCACTAACGCCGCTTTCGGCAGCAACATCTGCCAATGTCATCCGAATAATCCCAGGGTTGTCTTCCAGGAAAAAATCCGCCACTTTCTTTTCTGAAGGCGTAAAAGAAGGATAATATCCCCTGATGACTGACCCCATATCAAAAACACTTGATTCGATTTGAGCCATAGGCGTATGTTGTAATACTACTTACATAAAAAATAATGTGTTGTAGGTTTACTTCATTCTACACAATGAAAAAGTGGGTGTCAAGACAGAAATGATTAATAAAAGATTTGTCTGCGGGGGGAAATGGCTCCCTAGTGACCGTCCTGGATGCGTTTAATAAAAGCAGGGCTGTTTAAATGACCTTCCAGGGTATGAGTCAAATAATAATGAATTAGCTTTTCTAGCTCATCTTTAATCTCGGAAGGTATCTTTAGAGAAATCAGGCTATTAATATCTGATCGCTGAAAATGCCTCAGGTATTTTAATGCCCGGTAGGATACAGGCCGGATCCTCGCCACTGGTACACCCAGGGCGCACTCCGGGCATACCGTCCCGCCTAATTCTCCCGAAAGAAATTGATCTTGCTCAATGGTTTTTTTCCCGCATTCCACACAAACAAATAATTCCGGACGAAAACCAACCAGGTCAAGCAGATGAAGTTCATAATAGCGGATTATGATCTCTGGATCCTCTCCGGCGGATAAGGAACCCAGGGTAGAGACCAGCAGGTTATAAAGTTTAACGTTGCTGCCCTCCTCGTAAATAACCGCATCAACCAGCTCTACCAGGTAGGATCCTCTCCCTATCCCTGATAGATCCGTTCTTAAAGGCTCAAAATCTTCAATCATTTCCGCCTGGGTCAGGATATGTAAATTCCGTCCGCGTGAGATTAAAAAAGAAGACCGCATAAAGAGTTCCAAATGCCCAGAAATCTTTGAGCTGGGCTTTCGGGCTCCCTTTGCGATCACCGAGACCCGTCCCATTTTTCTAGTGAACAATACCAGAATACGGTCAGATTCCCCAAAATCCTTCCGCCGTAGGACTATTCCCTCTGTCCGGATTGATCGTTCTCGGATTGACATATTCGGTGTGATATCTTCTGGTCAGGATCAAAAACCGGGATTATTATATTCCAGGGGTCCTTCCCGGTTTTTGAGGTACTTTTAATCGGCTGGTTTAAGCGATCAGGAGTAAACTTCTTTTTTCAACTCAGCAACGTACGGCAGCGTTCGGTGGGCATCAGCATAATCTAACCCATAGCCAACCACCCAGACATCTGGAAGGTCAAAACCAACATAGTCCAGGGGAATCTCCAGGCTGTTGCGTTCCTTTTTAAACAGGGTGCAAGTTTTCAGCGATGCTGGATGTCTTCCCTGCAGAGTCTGATAGAGATAGTTCATAGTATGACCGGTATCCACGATATCTTCCACAACGATCACATGTTGATTCATGATCGGCTTTCTCAGATCCATGATCAAACGAACCGCCCCATCAAATACAGCCTGGTCTCCATAACTTGAGAGAGACATAAAATCTACCATATGCGGTACTGCAATTTTCCGGGAGAGGTCTGCTGTAAAAATAAACGCCCCCTTCAATATGCCGATTAATACAACTAGGTCTGCATTTTGGTAATCCCGATCAATTTCTGCTGCAAGTTCGGCAACCCTTTTCTGGATTTCATCCTCAGTGATTAAAATTCGTTTAATATCGGGATGGAGATCTGTCATGATAACTCCTTGAGGAATTTCGTTTATTACGTATTGTTGGTTTCCCTTCCAAGCAATATTATACACGGGAAAATCCAGCAAAATCTGCTGTTACTAATTCTCTCTACTCCCCCATAAGCCAATCCACTCTCCCTGCTGGCGCTGGGTCTTAAGGTTGAATCCATGTTCATCAAGCAGGGTCAATATCACGGACAGCTGTTCTTCCAGGATGCCGGATAATATCAAATTTCCCTCCGGTGAGACAATATCCCTTAATCCATCTTCGAACAGCCTGGTCAAAACCGGGGCGATAATATTCGCAACAACCAGGGGAGCTTGGGAAAACTGAAATTCATTCTGAATTAATTCCTTTACTGACCCCAGGGCAAAATTGGCTTTATCACCCTCCCGGTTTTTTTCCGCGTTAGCCAGGGAAACCCGAATTGCGTCAGGGTCGGTATCCACGCCCAATACAGAGCTGGCCCCCAACTTTGCCCCTGCGATGGATAAAACCCCAGATCCACAGCCGATATCGAGCATCTCTGTAATGGGATTCTCAGCCAAACATTCTTCTATCAGAATCAGGGAAAGCTGAGTCGTTGGATGGGTTCCGGATCCAAAAGCCATGCCCGGATCCATATAAACCGGTATGCGCTCCGGCGCTGGATTTTCCAGCCAAGAGGGGACCACAATTAAGCGTGAGCCGAGGGGAATTGGGCGATAATCTTTCTGCCAGGCCGTCGCCCAATCCTGCTCATCCAGGGGAGAATAAACCGGATCAGGCAGAGGGGAAATTGCCGCCAGATTATTAAGCGCTTTGGTGATTTCTTTCCGGCGATTCTCCAGTTTTTTATCAACCGGCAGATATCCATATACCCGTACCGGAACCTTTACCATATCCAACTCATGAGGGAAAACTCCGCCATAGTTACGCTCTAATACCAATCCCCCAGGCACAATCCCACTTAAGGCACTTGCAACGGGTTCAGCCAACTCTTGCTCAACCAGGATACTGATCATAACCCATGATTTTTTAATTTGATTATTTTCCATAACTATCAAAATATAAAGTGCAAATCTCCGCCTTTATGCTTCGATTTGCACTTAAATAATTTAACCCTCAAAAGAAGAATATCATCCGCCTAAAACATTCTTTAATTTTTCAAAAAAGCCCCTCTCCTGGGGAAGAACTTCACTGTCCATTTTTTCTGCCAGCTTCTCAAAGAGGTCCCTCTCGTCTTCATCCAACTGTTTTGGTATAGCCACGTTTACAATCACCAACTGATCCCCGCGAGAGTTGCTCCGAAGGTATGGTACTCCTCTTCCTCTCATGCGGATGATTTTGCCTGGTTGCGTTCCTGAAGGTATTTTTAGTTTTACATCACCATCCACGGTGGGTACTTTTACTTCTGCCCCTAGCGTGGCTTGAGCAATGTTGATGTTCAAATCCAGCAGAATATCATTATCTCTGCGCCGGAAATATTTATGCGACCTTACTCTGACTATAAGATATAGGTCACCGTGAGGACCACGATTCTCTCCTGGCTGTCCCTCTCCAGCCAGCCTGATGCGGGTTCCATCATCTACGCCCGCTGGGATACTAACTTTCTTACGGCGGGTATTTCGGACCTTACCCCTACCGTGACAGGTAGGACAGTGGGTATCAATCACTTTGCCCCGACCAGAACAAACCGGACAGGTAATAACCTGAACCATAGAACCCAGCAGCGTTTGCCTGGTTTGTCTGACTTCCCCTCTTCCTTGACATTCTGAACAGGTTCTTGGTGACGTACCTGGTTTCGCGCCATCGCCGTTGCAGGTGCCGCAGGTTTCATCTTTGGTAATATCAATCTCTTCTTCTGTCCCGAAAACTGCTTCCTTAAAAGAAATGATCACCTGGTACTGCAGATCAGCCCCTCTGCGCGGCGCATTTCTGCTTGCGGTGCGGGATCGTCCCCCAAAACCACCAAAACCAAACATGTCCCCGAAGATATCCGCGAAATCTGAAAAATCAACCGTTTCAAACCCTGGACCGCCATTGGGACCTCTTACGCCTTGATGTCCAAAGCGGTCGTAGGCTGCGCGTTTATCTACATCAGACAGAACCCCATAGGCTTCGTTGATTTCCTTAAACTTATCTTCCGCATCAGCAGCATCGTTAACATCCGGGTGATACTTCCTAGCCAGATTCCGGAACGCGCTCTTAAGCTCGCTTTCCGATGCACCTCGGGACACACCCAATATTTCATAATAATCGCGTTTTGCCATAACAGTTACCGTTGGAAATCCTACAAAATACCGCTAAGCCTTCCTGAGACCCAAAGACCGGGGAGTGCAAATTGATAATTTCCCCGGTTTTGAGTTTATTTTCATCCAAATGGATTAGACATCTTCAAATTCACCTTCAACAACATCGTCTTCATCGCCACCTTCGTTGGTTCCTTCCCCGGAATCCGCTTGGGGAATCCCGTCACTGTCTTCACCAACGCTCTGGTAAGCGGCTTCCCCAATCTTCTGAAGGGAAGAAGAAAGGGAGTCTGTCAGTTCCCGCAAACGAGCGGTATCAATAGTCTCTTTCTCAAGTTCAGTGCGTAATTCGGCGACTTTGCTCTCTACGTCAGTTTTGATATCTGCCGGCACCTTGTCTCCCAGGTCCCGCAGAGTTTTATCCGCAGTGTAGGCCAGCGTGTCCGCGTTGTTGCGAGTTTCAATCTGTTCTTTATTGACCTTGTCTTCCTCAGCGTGGCGCTCTGCTTCCTTTCGCATTTGTTCCACTTCTTCATCACTTAAACCCGAACTGGCCGTGATAGTGATGTGCTGGGATTTCCCGGTAGCTTTGTCTTTTGCGGTAACCTCTAGAATACCGTTGGCATTGATGTCAAAAGTGACTTCAATCTGAGGAATGCCTCTCGGTGCCGGGGGAATTCCATCCAGGATAAAGCGACCCAGAGATTTATTGTCAGCTGCCATGGCACGCTCACCCTGCAGTACATGGATTTCTACCTGAGACTGATTTTCACTGGCAGTGGAAAAGGTCTGGCTTTCCCGGGCAGGAATAGTAGTATTTCGCTCGATCAGCGGAGTTGCCACACCGCCGAGAGTTTCAACTGACAGAGTCAGCGGAGTTACGTCCAGGAGCAGCAGGTCATCCACCTCTCCACCCAGAACACCTGCCTGGATGGCAGCTCCAATAGCAACAACTTCGTCCGGGTTCACACCTCTGTGCGTGTCCTTACCGAAGAATTCACTTACAGCTTCCTGCACCGCTGGCATTCGGGTCATGCCGCCAACCATAACCACTTCATTGATATCTGAAGAGGAGAGGCCGGCATCATCCAGGGCCTGTTTCACCGGTTTCATGGATTTTTCAATCAGATCGCCGGTGAGCTGCTCCAGTTTAGCGCGGTTAAATTTCTTTACCAGATGTTTAGGTCCTGAAGCATCCGCTGTGATATACGGCAGGTTGATCTCAGTTTGCTGCATAGTTGAGAGCTCAATTTTTGCCTTCTCAGCCGCTTCTCTTAACCGCTGGAGTGCCTGACGTTGTTCCCGAAGATCAATTCCTTCTTCTTTTTTGAACTCATCCGCCAGATAATCAATAATCCTCGGGTCAAAATCATCGCCGCCCAGGAATGTGTCTCCGCTGGTCGACCGGACCTGGAATACACCTTCCCCAACATCGAGGATGGAAATATCAAAAGTCCCGCCTCCGAGGTCATAAACTGCGATTACTTCGTTTTGTTTCTTATCAAGGCCGTAGGCAAGAGCGGAAGCTGTTGGTTCGTTAATGATCCGCAGAACTTCCAGACCGGCAATTTTTCCAGCGTCTTTGGTTGCGTTGCGCTGGCTGTCATTAAAATAAGCCGGAACCGTTATTACTGCCTGGGTAACCGGTTCGCCCAGATAGTTTTCCGCGTCTGCCTTGATTTTCGCTAATATCATGGCAGAAATTTCAGGCGGAGAATATTCTTTTTCATCCATCAAAACCCGGACATCTCCATTGGGAGCTTCAATAATTTCATAGGAAACCATTTTTCTTGCCCGTCCAATTTCCGGGGAAGAAACCTTGCCGCCCATAAATCTCTTAATAGATGTAATTGTATTTTCCGGATTTACTACAGCCTGGTTTCTGGCCGGCCGGCCAACCAGACGTTCATGATTCTTATTCATTGCCACCACAGAGGGAACAAGGCGGTCACCTTCCGCAGAAGGGATAAGTGTGGGCTCTCCACCTTCCATCACTGCAACAGCAGAGTTTGTTGTTCCTAAGTCAATTCCAATTATTTTCGACATATTTTCCTCCAAATTTTTCAAATTACTTTATTGACAGATAATTCCTTCTTATGCGGCTACCCTCACTAATGCCGGTCGCAGTACCTTGTCACCTATCCAGTATCCTTCCTGCATTACCTCAATAATTTTGCCACTTTCAAATTCCTCACTTTCTTCCTTCATCAACGCTTCATGTATGTTCGGATCAAAATCTTCCCCCATTGCCTTCATTGGTTTGATTCCTTCCGACTCAAGTCTTGCGCGCAATTTTTGAAAAATGATCTCAATTCCTTCAGCCCATATCTCGTTTTCCCCGGTTTCTGGTTTTTCCTGCAGAGCTCTTTCCAGATCATCAGCGATATCAAGGTACAGTTTGATGACTTCTCCCCGGGCTACCTGTCGGATATCCATGTTTTCACGCAGGACACGTTTTTTGTAATTAGCGAATTCAGCTCGTGCTCTCTGCCAGCCATCCAGGTACTCCTCTGCTTTGTTATCCATTTCGTCCAGAGCTGTTTGCAAAGCGATAACCTGCTCCTCAAGTTCAGAATCTACTCCCTGGTCTTCAAAGATACTATCCTCATTGAAGTCTGAACCATTCTGCTCTTTTTCAATCTCCGGTTTTTCCTTTTCCTCATTCTTGTTTTTCATACCTGAATAATTCTCCTTCAAATTAGATTTCAGCTGCTCATTGATTCTGAAATAAGTTCGCTCATGAGATCTGATACAAACCGGACCGTAGAGACGCCCCGGCTGTATGCCATCCGCAGCGGACCGATGATTCCCACAGCGCCCATCGCATGTTCCTTTGAACCATATCGGGCGATGATCAGCGAGCAGTCTCCCAGCTGTTCCCAGGTATCCTCTCCACCGATGATCACATGTACACCGGGGGCATCACTTTCGAACACAGTTCTGGAAAGTAGATCATCCATCATTCCCCGGTCCTCGAATAATTCCAGCGTTTGTTTTGCTTTCTCCGGTTCAGAAAACTCTGGCTCTGAAAGCATATTCGCTAATCCATCCCGGTAAACTTCCCCGGAAGAAATCACTACCGCTTGTTTGATTACCTGATTTACAACCGCAAACACTTCCTCCAAGGGAGTGTCCTGTATTTCGCTGTTGATTTCCTCCAGTTCTTTGGCATCCATGCCGGATGCCAGTAAATTGATCTGTTCTGCTTTGGCATCTAATTGTTCCTGGGGAAATACTTCATCCAGAACCAGCGTTTGCTGATGGACCTCTCCGCTGTTCAGGATGATAACCAGCAGCACCTGACGTCCCCGGGTTGATAAAAGTGCAATGTGTTTTAAACGGGCTTTCTCTGTATGCAGCGGAGTCACAATCGATGCAATCTTGCTGTGCTGAGCCAGAACAGAGGCAGACAGTGAAAGCCAATCATCTACATCATGCCGGACCTGATAAAACTGGTGCCGGATCATATCTTTAATAGGTGCCGGCAGCTCATCTGCGCCCATTAATTTTTGGACAAAATATCGGTATCCTTCTTTGGTAGGTACTCTGCCAGCAGAGGTGTAGGGCTGGAGCAAAAATCCCCTACCCTCGAGTGCTGCCAATTCATTTCTAACTGTGGCTGAGCTGAAATCCAGGTGATAATTAGCCACTAAACGCCCAGAGCTGATTGGTTCGGCAGTATCTATGTAATCGCGAACCAGCAGCGCCAAGACTAATTTTTGTCTTTCCGTTAATCCAGCCATAATAATTTTCAGCGTTTAGCACTCTCGATGGCAGACTGCTAATATCGGTTTATAGTCTATCATGAGGGTACTTAGCAGTCAAGAAAAGCGAGTGCTAATAGGGTTTTTCTTATAGGAAGTTAATAAAAATAGGGGGATTTTTGAACAGCGAAGATATTTGTCTGAACTTAGAAGTGACCCGATGGGTCTCCCCTGCCGTGAGTAACACAATTTCTCTATTAATGTCATCCTGGCAAGAATGAAGAATTAATGACAGTATTTTTAAATTGAGTATAAAAAAATTATCTTAAATGTTATGTTATTCTGACGCTGATTTATTGCCCGGATCAAACGAACCCGCATCCTTTAGCTGATTTAAAAATTCCTGATCCTCATCCGATAAATCCAGGTTAGACAACAGCTCAGCCCTCCTTTCCTGGGTTCTTCGAAGAGACTGGTTCCGCCGCCAGCGGTCAATTTTGGCATGATGTCCAGACCTGAGTATTTCCGGGACTTTCCAGCCACGATATTCTTCCGGCCTGGTGTAGTGGGGATGTTCCAGTAAACCACTGGCATGCGAGTCTTTTTCCGCAGCTTGCGGATTACCCAACACTCCGGGGATCAAACGGGTAAGGGTATCAATCAAAACCAATGTTGGAAGTTCCCCTCCCGTCAATACATAATCTCCGATGGAGATTTCTCGGGTAATCAGGTGCTCACGCACTCGCTCATCAACGCCTTCATAATGTCCGGCAACAATAGCCAGCCTGGAATATTCTGCCAGGCTGTTGGCCATCTCCTGTGTCAACAGCTCTCCCTGGGGAGTCATCAAAATCACCGGACAGCAGGGTGGGTCCCCCAAGGTCCCTTCCACCGCCGCAAACACTGGTTCCGGTTTCATGACCATTCCCCCACCTCCCCCGTAAGGAGGCTCATCCGTTACATGATGTTTATCCGTTGTCCAATCCCGGATATTATGCAAATCCACCTGGAGGTATCCCATCTCCTGGGCGCGATGAAGAATACTGGAATCCAGGTAAGGGGGGAAAACTTCCGGAAAGAGAGTAAAAACGTCAAACTTCATGGTCCCATTCTAGCCGAGAGAGAGTTGTTGCGCAAGTGAGTACCTGTTTCTTCTGCCAGGCTATCCCCTTTGGAGGCTGGATGAAATCCTTGACGCAATTTTAATGACGGTGGTAAGATGTGCGCATGTACCTTAGTGGAAGTAGTTGGAAAATGACCAAAAAACCTCGCAAGAGATCCAATCCCTGGCGTATTATTGTCCTGGTAGTGATCATTGGGGTTATTGTATATTTTAACCAGACAGTTGTTCCGGAAATTCCACCGCTATTCATTCCAAGTGTAACCCCAACAGAGAATCCTGAAACATATACCAACAGAGCAAAAGCGCTTTTTGAAGAAGGCAAACTAAGCCAATCTATCGAAGCCTATCGGGAGGCTATACTGGCAAATCCAGAAGATTCTTCCCTCTATGTTTCTATGGCTAGAGTGCAAATCCTGGCAGGACAACCAGAAGCAGCTCTTGAAAACGCTGAATTAGCTTTGCTTCGCAGTCCAGACAATCCCCTCGGCCACGTAATGAAAGCCTGGGCGCTTGATTTTTTAGGTGATCTGATCGAAGCGGAGGCTTCTATTGAACGGGCTTTGTCCCTGGCGGAAAAAAACCCGCTGGCTCATGCAGTATATGCGGAAATCCTGATCGACAGCGAGAATTATGAAGAGGCCAGCGCAGAATCCCTCCTAGCCTTAGAACTGGGTCCAAATTTACTGGAAACCCACAGAGCCCGGGGATATGTGTTGTATTGGACAGGTAATTTCAGTGAAGCAATTCGAGAATATCAAAGCGCCCTGAATATCAACAATGCCATTCCTAATCTCCACCTGATGCTGGGGTATTGTTATTATGCAAATCAGGAATATGACAAAGCTGTTACCTCTTTCAGCCAGGCAAATGCTCTCAATCCCTCGGATCCTACACCGGATTTTGAGATTTCCCGCATCTATCTCCTTGATGGCATCTATAATAAAGCCATCCAATATGGTGAACTGGCAGTCAGGGATGCCCCAACAAATCCGCTCATGCAGGGAAATCTAGGTGTGCTCTATTTCAGAAACAGGGAATACGATCAAGCGCTAATATACCTTTCTCTGGCAGTTCGTGGCGGCACAACAGAAAACGGGGACATTGTGGAAGGTGTACCGCTTTCCTATAAAACCCGGGTAATAGAAATATTTTCCGCCTATGGTCTCACGCTGGCGCGAATGAATAAGTGCGAGGAAGCTGTGCCGGTATTTCAAATCATGCTCAGCCAGGTTTCCGAAAATGACATAGCTGTAATCAACGCCAACGAAGGCTTATCCATCTGCACAGAAAACCTGACCGAAATCACACCGACACCCTGATCTTTCCCCTATCACCTTTCCCGGTAAGCTTCTTTTTACAGCAAAGGAACTTTTCTGGATGAGCCACCAACCATAATTGAGGCACCAAGCACAAATCTAATGGATCAAAAACTAACCGGAAAACGGCCCACATTCAGCAAAAACAAACCAACCCTTAATTTAAACCGCATCCTGATTTTGGTTGCCGTTATTGCGGTCGGTTTATGGTTTGCATTGGAGGTAAACGACCCCGAAGGTCAATTTGAACCCCTGTTTCTCCCCACGCCGACCGCGACCAGGACAGTGGATTCTCTCGTCCAGGAAGGGCAGGCGTATTTTGAAGCTGGAAAGATATTCGATCCGGATGGGAAAGATGCTATTGATGCCTATTATGAGGTACTGGAGCTCCATCCGGAAAATGCCCAAGTCCGAGCTGAACTTGCACGACTGTTGACGTATTCCTCAGCATTGTTATCCACCACTGAAGAGCGGACAGAACGATTATCTCTGGCCCGTCAGGAAATCCAAATTGCGGCAGAAGGGGCCCCGGGTGACAGCACAGTCCAGGCAATCCGCGCTTTGGTCTTGGACTGGAGCTCAACTTCTGCAGCAGCCAGTGATCAGGAAAAGCAGGGTTGGCTGAATGAGGCTGAACAGGCTGCTAACCTGGCAATTACCCTCGACCCGAACAACAGTCTGGCGCTGGCGTTTTATGCGGAAGTGCTTTTGGATCAAAATCAAAAAGCCCAGGCCGAAGAACATGCCCGGCTGGCGGTAAGCCAGGGTCCGGAATTAATGGATACTCATCGGGTCTACGGAACTGTGCTGGAAGCGCTGGGGGAATACAGATATGCCATTGAGGAATTTGAGAAGGCAGTCGAAATCAACCCTAATCTGACATTTCTTTACATCCGGATCGGTGTCATCTACCGGGCATTAAAAGTATATGACACCGCATTAGATTATTTTGCCAAAGCAATCACAATAAATCAGTCCAACGGGGTTGAGGATCCGCTCCCTTATATCGCAATTGCCAAAACCTACTCCCGGAGTGGGGAATTTTTCATTGCAGCGGTAAATGGGGAAAAAGCCATAGCAATCAATCCCACCAACGCGAACACCTACGGTCAGTTGGGGGATATTTATGTCCGGGCCAGGAATTATGAGGGCGCCCTACCGGTCTTGAAATGCGCGGTAGTTGGATGCTCGGCTGAAGAAAACGAAGTGGGCGGCGCTGCCGTACAAGCATTGGAACTCAATAATTTTGATGTCGCTTATTATTACGCCCGCTACGGATCTGTGCTTGCCGCACTCAGCCGTCCCGGTCAGAATTATTGCCCGGAAGCATTACAGATTCTGGCAGAGCTGAAAGTAAATTTCAGCAGCGATCCCACCTTGATGAGCATCGTGGCTGAAAATGAGGCAATCTGTTATTTATTAGAAGCTACCCCGGCGCCTTAATTCATCAGATTCATCTATCAGGTCAGAGTTAAACCGGGATTTCGCTATATCCAGATGTCTAAGACTATTATAAGAATCATATAAAAGCCTTTTAGTAAAACTTGACTTTCATTTGGAAGAAAGTTATCATAATACCCGCTACTTAGCAGTCAAATATATGGACTGCTAACACTCCAGTATCAGATCAGGGTAACCTGCTGTTGAATCGGAGTAAAAGCATTTATCTTACAACCGTGAATTCTTTTTTAGTGAGGAAGGAGTAGAAATCTATGGCAGGAAAGCAAATCGTATTTTCAGAAGAAGCCCGACGGAAACTTCAGATCGGGATGGATACATTGGCAAAAGCCGTTATCACCACCTTGGGTCCCAAAGGCCGCAATGTAGCATTGGACCGAAGTTTCGGCAGCCCCACAATCACTCATGATGGTGTGACCGTTGCCAAGGAAATTGAGCTAAAGGATAAATTTGAAAACATGGGTGCCCAGCTGCTGAAAGAAGCAGCCACTAAAACCAACGACATCGCTGGTGACGGCACCACTACATCAACCCTGCTGGCTCATTCCATCGTTACCGAGGGTATGAAAAACCTAGCAGCCGGATTCAATCCCATGCTATTGAAACAGGGCATTGAAGCAGCCACCAAGGCAGTTTCCGAGGATATCGGTAAAAGTGCCATTGATGTCACTACCAAAGAAGAAATCGGCAACGTGGCCAGCATCTCTGCCCAGGACCGGTCAATCGGTGAACTGATCGCAAATGTAATGGACAAAGTCGGAAAAGACGGCGTGATCACCGTTGAAGAATCCAAAACACTGGCATTTGAAACCGAGTATGTTGAAGGTATGCAGTTTGATCGCGGCTACCTTTCCCCGTACTTCGTCACCAATGCTGATGACATGGAAGCGGTTATTGAAGAACCCAGCCTGCTAATCCACGACTCCAAGATTTCAGCTGCTCAGGACCTGGTTCCTTTACTGGAACGGTTGGTTCAAATGGGTAAACGGGATCTGGTAATCGTTGCTGAAGATGTGGATGGCGAAGCTCTAGCCACCCTGGTACTAAACAAACTCCGCGGTATGATTAACGTTCTGGCTATTAAAGCCCCTGGATTCGGCGACCGCCGGAAAGCCATGCTCCAGGACATCGCAATCCTGACCGGCGCTACCGTGATTTCTGAAGATCTGGGACGCAAGCTGGACAGCGCGACTGTTGACGATCTGGGTAATGCCGAAAAAGTGATCTCCACCAAAGATGACACCACTGTCGTCGGCGGAAAGGGAGACAACAAACAAATCAAGGCCCGCATCCAGCAAATCCGGAACGAGATTGATTCCAGCACCAGCGACTACGACAGCGAAAAGCTACAGGAGCGGCTTGCAAAACTCTCCGGCGGGGTGGCGATTATTCGTGTTGGCGCAGCGACTGAAACCGAACTGAAAGAAAAGAAACACCGGGTAGAAGACGCCCTTTCCGCGACACGCGCTGCTGTTGAGGAAGGTATTGTTCCGGGAGGGGGTGTGGCGCTGATTAACGCTGCCAAGGCCATCGATAAGCTCAAGATGGAATACGCTGATGCCCAGGTGGGCGTAAAAATCGTCCGCCTTGCTCTGGACCTCCCCATGCGCAAAATTGCTGAAAACGCAGGGAAAGACGGAGCAGTAATTCTGGAAAACGTACGCCGTTACCAGGAAGAGAAAAAAGACAACTATATTGGATACGATGTCCTCAGTGAGAAGTACGTTAACATGATTGATACCGGCGTAATCGATCCTGCCAAGGTAACCCGCGGTGCGCTCGAGAATGCAGCATCCATTGCGGCAATGATCCTGACCACTGAAGCGCTTATTGCTGACGAGCCGAAAGAAGACGGCGATATGATGCCCGGAGGCATGGGTGGCGGCATGGGCGGCGGCATGCCCAGCATGATGTAATCTGCTGTTTTGTAAAACTATATGTAGTGTGGATTGATATTTGATCCACACTATATTTTTTTAACACAGGTAGTAAGCGGTTCTAGTCCAAATACAGAAAAACAGCTGCTTCCAGCGGGTATAATCAAGCCAGTTTTGCCTGTAACGAAGGATCCAATATGAACCAATCCGGGTAATTATTCCCTTGATGTTCTTGCCTGCTTTTGACAAAACGGGGTTTAGCTGTTAGAATCACTCCGGTTTCTGGAAAAGAAACCCCGGCTGGTTAAACCAGCAAAAACTGTACATGCTAGACGATCCATATGGTTTAAGTTGTATCGCAAGATATTTTCCTAAAAAATAGTTTCCAAAAGCACTGCCCGGCCGGTTAAGTCCCGACCGGGTATTTTATTATCAGAAAAATAACCTTCCCGGGAATTCGGCAAGAACCGAACCCAGAAGGAAAACATAATGAAGGAATTGAAATATGAGTAAAAACAAATTAAGAATTATTCCCTTAGGAGGTCTGGGGGAAGTCGGTAAAAACATGATGGTCTACGAATATGGAAAGAACATTCTCATCGTAGATACAGGTATCATGTTCCCCGACCATGATATGCCGGGAATTGATTACATCATCCCGGATTTCGAATACATCAAGAAAAACAAAGACCTGGTGAGAGGTATTATCATCACCCACGGCCACATGGATCATGTGGGAGCTATATCGTATGTCCTGGAGGAAGTGAATGTCCCGGTCTACGCAACTCCGCTCACCAAGGGGTTTATTGAAGTCAATTTGTCCGAAAAAGGGATGCTGGACAAAACTAGCATCCAAACAGTGCATGCAGGAGAAATGGTGAACATTGGTCCCTTTGAAGTGGAATTCTTCCATGTCTGCCATTCCATTCCAGACAGCGTCGGTTTAGGCATAACCTGCCCGGATGGATTAATCGTTCACACAGGAGATTATAAATTTGATCCTACCCCCGTTGACGGATGGCCAACAGATTTTGCCAAGCTGGCTGAATTCTCCGGGCGAGGTGTCCTTGCCTTAATGGCGGATTCCACCAACTCTGATAAACCGGGGTGGACGCCTTCAGAAATGGTAATTAATGACTCCCTGGATAAAGTTTTCAGGTCAGCGCCGGGCCGGATTATCGTGGCTTCCTTCGCCTCCCTGGTGTCAAGGATGCAGCAGGTAATTGATACTGCTGACCGTTATGGACGCAAGATTGCTTTTGTCGGCTACAGCATGACTAAAAACTCCAAGATGGCAAAAAAATTGGGTTACCTGGAGATTCCTCCCGATATTGAAGTCGGGTTGGAATCAGCCTTAAAAATGAATCCCAAGGATGTAGTGTTGATGGCAACTGGTTCCCAAGGAGAGCCCTACTCAATCATGGGCCGGCTTTCCCGGGGTACCAACAAACGTTTTGATCTGATCAAAGACGATACGATTGTACTTTCCTCCCACGCCATCCCGGGCAATGAGGAAGCAGTATTTAAAACCATCAATCGCCTGTTCCGCCGGGGTGCAAATGTTGTTTACGAACCGCTTGCTGGAGGTGTTCATGTCTCAGGACATGCCAACCAGGACGAGATGAAGCTAATGCTGAATATCGTTAATCCCACATACCTGATTCCTGTACACGGAGAATTAAGACATTTAAAACAGCACGCTGTGCTGGCAGAGGAATCCGACTTTCCAACTGAAAATGTGCTGGTGATCGAAAATGGAGAGGTCATTGAATTTGATGGTGAAAAATTGGAAATCAAAGACAGAATCCCGGGTAATTATGTCTTTGTGGACGGTTCACGCGTAGGAGAAATCGGACCCAGCGTTGTCCGGGAACGAGAACAGCTCGCCCAGGATGGGGTCGTGTTGATCAGTCTGGTCTTGGAAAGAGATAGCAAACTGCACGAAGAACCAGAGATCATCTCCCGTGGATTTATATATAAACACGATGATGATGATATCATTGAGCAGACCCGGCAAAAAATCGTTGGGGTTGTCGAAAATACCAAAGGCGATTTACATGACGAATTGGTTCAAACTGTCCGTTCCTTCCTTTACAGCAAAACTAAAAAACGGCCGGTTGTCCTTGTTACCATGAACTGGCTGTAAGTCACGGGAAGCTATCTCACCCGTCCCTTTTTCAAGTTCATCCTGAGTAGACCAAAGGTCGTATCGAAGGACTTAGGACAGGCACCGGGCGAGGTATATAATAAAACGCACCCGAGGACGGGTGCGTTGAGCTTTAAGTTATGGGATGACCCGGCACTCTTCAACACTTCCTCCGGTCGCAAGACAGGAGTCGCCCCTAGCTAATTAATGCTTGAGGGGGAGAGTCAGCTCCCCTGGGTCATATCACAGGATTCCAATGCTAGAAATTCACCCCCTTGGCCAGCCGTGATCCCCGATCAGGGGTACAAACGCGACCGGGGTGAGATCATCTTTGATAATTTCCTTTCCTCGGCGCTGGTAGAGATGAAGAACTTGGCCTGCCCTACCCCCTACCGGCATGATTAACCGTCCGCCATCGGCAAGCTGATCCAGCAGGGGAACAGGGACATCCGGCGCAGCTGCGGTGACCATGATCGCGTCATAGGGAGCAAATTCCAACAGCCCAATGGTTCCATCCCCCAGGTGTACCCGGATATTTTCATATCCCAGGTCTGCCAGCAATTGGGTGGCTCTTTCGGCCAAAGAAGGATGGCGTTCAACTGTATGCACTTCCGCTGCTAACTTTCCCAGGATGGCTGCCTGGTATCCAGACCCAGTCCCAATTTCCAGCACCCGTTCATTACCTGCTAGATTCAGGTGTTCAGTCATATAGGCCACTATATAGGGTTGGGAAATGGTTTGCCCTTTTCCGATCGGCAAAGGGCCATCCTCATACGCAAAGAGGTGCTGGTTTTTAGGGATAAATAAATGGCGAGGGGTGTCTAAAAATGCCTCCAGGATGCGCGGCGAGGTAATCCCCCGACGAGCAATTTGCCTCTCAACCATGCGTTTCCTAGCTATCTGAAAATCAATTTTTCCCAAAAGAATACCCTCAATGAGTTTGGATTAACTCAGAAGATAAGCAATGATCCCCTGGGTAGTGGCGATTAAAGCATCCTGGTGGGTTCTTTCATAACTGTGGGAGGCATCCACCCCGGGTCCGATCAGGGCAACCGCAACATCTCCTCCTGCCCGCCAATAGGCTCCTCCATCAGAACCATAGTAGGGATAAATATCCACCTTGTAGGGAATTTTGTAATCATCAGCAAGGGATCGGAGGCGCTGACTTAGTCCATGGTGGTAGGGTCCTCCAGAGTCCTTTACACACAAGGTGGCATGGAACTCGTCTGAAGTCTGTCCTTCCCCAATCGCAGCCATATCAACCACGACCAATTCCTTTAACTCCTCCGGGAAACCCGCGGCTGCCCCGTGGCCAACTTCCTCATAGTTGCTGAAAAGGAAAACCGTCTCCTGGGCAGGTCTTAGCCCAGCGTTATTAAGGGCCTGGATTGCTGCTGCCAGACAGGCAACTGCTGCTTTGTCATCCAGGTGGCGGGAGCGGATAAATCCCTGGGTGGTTTCAACACGAGGGTCAAAGGCAATAAAATCCCCCACCTGGATGCCGGATTCCCGAGTCTCCTCTGCCGAAGTGGTCCGGTAATCCAGCCGTATCTCCATGGTTGCTCCGGAGCGTTCAGTAGTGTTGACTTCTTTGCTGAAAACATGCCCGGAGGCTTTATTCAGCAGTACCGTTCCACGGACCGGTTCACCGCCGTTGGAAAACACCGTACAGCCTTCTCCTTCAATTGTGTTCCAGGAATATCCACCCAGCTGGGTCAGCTTCAGGCGCCCGTTGGGTTTTATTTCCTTCACCATCGCGCCCAGTGTATCCACATGAGCGGTTAAACCTCGCAGGGCAGTTTTTCCTTCACCTGCCCAACTCGCCACCAGAGCACCCTTGGCTGTCCTCCGCAGGATTAAATCTGGAAAAGCCGCCAGCTGCCGCTCAAGATAACTGATAACCTGGTCTGTGTATCCAGTTGGGCTGGGGATATGTAATAACTCCAGCAGGATTTCGTTTAGATAGGCCTGATCAAAGTCTGGTAATTTTTTCATCTATCGCCTAATTGGTTATTTAAATCGCCTTCAAAGTTCTGGATCGCTTCCCGCCAGGATACAAGCAGGGGAATAGTTTTACCGCTCTGGTAATCATAAATTACCTGAACAGTTTTCCCTACGGCAAAAACCTTCCCGGTGTCCGATTCTCTGATCAGGTACTCCATATCCAGGCTCTTATTGCCCAGGCGGGAGACCCGCACGCCAACCTCAACCTCATCGGTCATCAGGATCGGAGCTTGATAATCAAGCTCCACGCGGGCCAGGATGAATCCAATCTCCAGGAAAGATTTTCCATCCCACAAACCGAGCCGGCGGATGTAGGATACACGGGCACCCTCCATATAGGTTAAGAAGCCGGCGTTATTGACGTGGCCCTGGGGATCTAGATCGCCATAGCGGACAGATATAGGATGGAAAACGCGGTAATCGGACATGTCTGCATTATACATGAAATAGGATTTTCGCCACAGACGGTGATGAACTTTTTATTGACATCCTCCTTTTCCTTGTGTACACTACAAGAAACCTAGCTGTACCCTCACGCTTGACTATACATTACACCCCCCATTGCAGTCATGTTTTTCCATCATCATCCGGGTTTATTATTAGGATGATGTTTTCTTTATTCAAGTTTTTATCTGTTGTAGTTTTTAATACATACTTGGTCGACAAGAATAGTTACTAATAATATTGAGCATTTCAATAACATAACTATCAGTTTGCCAGTCAAGAGGAATCCAAAATAAGGAGTAAATGATGCCAAAGGATAAGAGCGTTATCATGACACTTGTTCTAATATTCACAACAACTCTAATCATATCTTCCGCTTGCAGTCCCTTTATAAAAAACTCTTTTGGTCCACCTGGTTTTATCTCAGAAGAGAGAAAACAGGCTGATGAATTACTGGATGATCTGATCGATGCAAGTTCATCAAACGATAAGGACCAGGATTCTAAACCGGAACCCCCTCCTTATGTCCCCCAAGTACCTGATCCCTTTACAGAGCTCTACGACAATCTAAAGTTATATTCACTGGATTGGGGATTTAACTCCATGTATCCAACCGCGTCGAATGACGACCGGGTAAAAGTAGTATTTTTCCAAGACGAAAATGGGGACTGGGTTTTCTCAATAATGGGTGAGGCCGCAGGTTTGAATGAGCCGCAAGTTGACATAATAGGATGGGGATACTGGAATCTGGAAATTGACTCACCCTGGTCCGGTCCACCTCCTGACGTTGTCTTCCCTTGTGATGAAGACATCACCAATCTTCCGCCAGATCAGGATTGGTTCACCATCTGTCCCGAAGGAGCCGGGGTGAGCAGCGGGAACAAATGGTATGTGGTTTACAGCGTGTTTGATGGCCCTATCATCACAAATGACCCAGACCTTTCATACACTTTTGCGGCTGTCTTTGATGCCGACGGAAACCCCGACAACAACTTCCCGTATAAAGAGCCCTATAATTGGGATTACTGGCAGAATTCTGATCAATGGTACATTATAGACTGGATGAATGTGAACCAGTCCTGGAATGCTTATGTCATGGGCCAAAATTGGGAACCCGTTGAGTCCAATGCCCGTGCAGTGATCCATGAAAATGCATTGTTCTGGATCATTCCTACAGATGAGTTTTCAGTAATGGAACCCGGTGTCAGGGTCAGCTCATTTGCCACCAGGGGTGGATTTGATCCCGCTAATGTTGGCGGAGACGTCAATGGAGATGATCCTACGGAACCATTAACCCCTCTGGACAGTGATCCCATCCATGTCATGGACCCGCCCTTCACCCTGGTCAGCATCGCCCTTGACAGCTGGAATACTTGTGGTCCCGGTTATTGCCAATACAATGAAGGTACCGTGGAACAGCAAAAAACCATAGTTTTTTGCACAGATCCCGGAGGTTGTTCGAAAGTATCACCTCCCTCTTCTCATTGCGCATTATTCAGTCGGGCTAAAGGTGATTCGCCCCAGGATCCTGATTCCTGGTCATATGTTGCTGGTTCGAATGTGAAGATGCAGAAAGACTGGAGCCTTGTCTACCATTGTTTCTGCGTGAAATAAAAAAAGATTTCTGAATTGTTTTCTACTGAGGGTCCAGAAAAGCACTTCTGGACCCTCAGTGTGTTTCTTAGAATATCATTAAAACTATCATAGACGATGACTGGATACCTCCGCCACAGGTATAATATCGAACTGATATCCTGAAGGAAAAGTTTCTTTAAGGATATCAAATCAATTTATATCGAGGTTTTTTCATGGAAGTACTGACCAGTTTGTTCACTATCCTGATCATTGTTCTGCTGGGTTTGCTCAGCAGGAAAACCGGGATCTTTAAAGCGGA
>JAUWEC010000161.1 GCA_030608465.1 Chloroflexota bacterium | reverse complement strand
GTACTTTCCGACTGAGAGAGATAACAAAATCGTAACAGAACCTTTGGAAGTTATGGATGCTAACCGGTCGGATTATGACATCAGTGTTCTGGTAAAGGGCGGGGGTGTTATTGGTCAGGCATCATCAGTTCGATTAGGTTTAGCACGGGCTATCCTGAAAATGGACCCTGAGATGCGGCCAGCATTAAGCCACGGTGGATTTTTATCCCGGGATGCTAGGATAAAAGAACGGAAAAAACCAGGTCTCAAGGGCGCACGGAAAGCTCCAACCTATACAAAACGTTAATCGTTCTTGGCTGCGAGAAGTAAACCAGCTGAGGATAGAACAAATCCAGATCGCGGAGAACACCCATCAGACCAAGGTGTTCTCCGCTTTGTATTTACAATAGGGTTATATGAGACTCATGAACCAGAAAAAAGACGCTCCGCCAAAGATAATTATTATTGGATTGGGACCCGGTGATCCGGATTTATTGACCCGGCGTGCCTGGGATGTTATTAATTCTGCTGGAGAAATTTACTTAAGAACTCGCGAGCATCCAACCGTTGAGGGTTTTCCTCCTAATCTTAAGATCCATTCCTTTGATAATTTATATCAGGAAGAGGAAAGTTTTGAGATTGTTTACCAGCGGATTACCGCTGAAATTATTAACCTCAGCCAGCGGAATACAGGTGTGATCTACGCTGTTCCAGGAGATCCATTCGTGGCGGAAGCGACCACTCAAATGATTCTATCAAAGGCCAGGGAGTTGGAGCTTGAAGTGGAGATTATTCCTGGAGTAAGTTTTCTAGAACCTGCCTTTTCGGCCGCGGAGATAGATCCGCTTCCTCAAATAACTATCCTGGATGCTTTAGAACTGCAGGATACCCATTATCCACCTTTTCCACCGGATATTCCAGTGTTAATTGCCCAGGTTCATTCAACCGATGTGGCTTCCAACCTTAAACTCAATTTGATGGCAGTTTATCCTGATGATCACCCGGTATTATTAATTCATGATGCTGGGAATGAATCTGAATTGATTGAAAAAATCCCTCTGTTTGAATTAGATAGAAGCCGGAAAATAAAAAACAGATCCTCAGTATTTCTTCCCCCGTTGGAGAAAGGCTCATCCCTGGAATCCTTTCAAGAAATTATTGCCCATTTGCGTACACCGGATGGATGCCCCTGGGATCGGGAGCAGGATCACCAATCCCTGAGACCAAATCTCCTGGAAGAAGTATTTGAGGTGTTGGAAGCAATTGATTCAGATGACCCGGTTGCGATGCAGGAGGAATTTGGAGATCTGCTGCTCCAGATTATTCTGCATGCTCAAATCGCGAGTGAAAATGGTGAATTCGCCATGAGTGATGTCATTCGGGGAATTTATCTAAAAATTAAACAACGTCATCCCCATGTTTTTGAAGATCTCCCGCTTGATCAAGCGGAAGATGTGATTAGAAATTGGGAAAGAATAAAAGCTCAAGAACGAAAAAGTAATGACGACAGCACTAAGGGATTGCTCGCTGGTGTGCCAGTATCTATGCCAGCCCTTACGCTAGCTCAAACATATCAACAACGTGCAGCCCGGGTAGGATTTGATTGGAAAGATATCCAGAGAGTGATAAAAAAGATACCAGAAGAAATTATGGAACTCCAGGTAGCCCGGGAATCCAAAGAGCAAACAGCGGAAGTGGGTGATTTACTGTTTTCAGTGGTAAATATTGCCCGTTGGTTGGAGATCGATGCGGAAAGCGCCTTACGGGGAGCAAACCGGCGTTTTAAAGAACGTTTTTCATATATCGAAAAAGAAGCTCGCGCTATCGGGCGCGAGCTTTCGGAGATGACATTGGATGATTTAGATATTCTGTGGGAACAATCGAAATCCCTAGAAGGGGATTAGAGGGTTTCCTCCTTTGCCAGATGGGATTGAACAAACAAAACCCCAACCAGGAAATACGGTAAACCGCTGACAGCTACGGCGAACATCCTGTTGTCTCCCGCAGAAAAATATGCAAAAATACACAAAAAGAGACTACTGACAACTGTGATTTTGCCTCCGGTAAGAGGATTTTTCCAGGCGATTCCTACCCCGATGGTTGAAGCAGCAACCAGAACTATCAACAAGATTCCCTCAAGAGTCAGACTTAGTTGAGACCCTACGCTCTTGCCGATTGCTGAGGAAAACAGACTTATTATCCAGAAAATACTTACAGTTGCGCCGCCTATGCGGGCAGACCACATCAATGTAGTACTCTGTTTATTTTTTTCGTCCATCCGCAGCTTCCTTGTGGGATTATTCCCGGAATTAATTGTTTTACAGACCGCTGATAATATCTCCCAGGATATTCCCACCCAAACCTGCAGCCCCCTTGGATTCTCCTGTATTTCCGAGATTTGCAGCAACTGCTATTCTGTCTGCCAGACGTGAGAGCGGTAGACTTTGCAGGAATACTTTTCCTGGACCAGTAAGTTTGGCAAGAAAGAGTCCCTCTCCACCAAAGAGCGCATTGGTGAATCCGCTAACGAACTCGATATCATAATCTACGGATGGAGAGAAAGCTACCAGGCACCCGGTATCCACGCTGAGAACATCACCAGCATTAAGATTTTTCTCAATGATAGTACCGCCGGCATGGGCGAAGGCTAATCCCTCTCCAACCAGGCGTTGGAGAATGAATCCTTCACCTCCGAACAACCCAGCACCCAGTTTTTTACTAAATGCGATCTCGATTTCAATGCCTCTGGCTGCACACAGGAAGGAATCTTTCTGGCAGATGAAGGTGCCGCCTAAACTGGTCAGGTCGAGTGGGATAATTTTTCCAGGATATGGCGCAGCAAAAGCAACTCGTTTTACATCCGAAGCGGTGTTAAGGAAAGTAGTGATGAAAAAACTTTCCCCGGTAAACATACGCTGAACACCCTTGAATAATCCTCCTCCGGTGCCAGTTTGCATTTCAATGCCCTTTTCCATGTAGATCATCGTACCTACTTCTGCCCGGATTCCTTCCTGCGGGTCCAGTTGAATTTCAACCAGCTGCAGGTCATCACCAAAGATCGTATATTCAACAATATCTACCATGGCTATCTCTCCTATTGAAAAATATCTTCAGTTAATCGCTCATTTGAGATTTTACTATAAAGTAGCTTCAATAACCGGGAAGTTAAGAAAAGTGAAAGTAGAAATGAAAAAACCCCAAAAAACCTTACGGGGTTGAAAGCTGGGGGCCAGGGATTCGAACCCCGACTTACGGTTCCAGAGACCGCTGTCCTACCGTTAGACGAGCCCCCACCAGCGAAGGGAATTTTATCATTGATAGGATTGTTAGTCAAATCATTCAGGCGCTGATACCCGGAAACAGAAATCGGGATAGATTCATTGCCTCTTGTGATGAGGATATCGGGATATAAAAAATAAATAATATGTTAAAATTTGGGGATAGGTTTTAAGGAAGGAGTATGCGGTATGAATGAGGAAATGGAATTATCAGATTTTGTTCGGGACATTATCAAGAAGGACCTGGCGGAGGGGAAAAATGACGGACGGGTTCATACAAGATTTCCACCTGAACCGAATGGCTATCTTCACATTGGCCATGTAAAAGCATTTGGTCTGAATTTTAGTCTTGCGGAAGAGTTTAATGGCAAGTGTAATCTGCGATTTGATGATACCAATCCAGCCAAGGAAGAGGATGAATATGTAGAAGCCATAAAACGGGATATCAAATGGCTTGGTTACGATTGGGAAGACCGGCTTTATTTTGCGTCAGACTATTTTGCTCAGCTTTACGAATTTGCCCTGGTATTGATTAACGCGGGTAAAGCCTACGTAGATGATCTGACAGCAGATGAAATCCGGGAGTACCGGGGCACATTGACAGAACCGGGAAAAGAAAGTCCCTACAGGAACCGGACAATCGTGGAGAACCTGGATTTGTTCCAGCGCATGCGGGATGGTGAATTTGAAAATGGCAGCAAGGTTTTGCGAGCGAAGATTGACATGAGTTCGCCAAATATTAATCTTCGTGATCCGGTGATGTACCGGATATTACATGAACATCACCACCGAACTGGTGATAAATGGTGTATCTACCCCATGTATGATTGGGCTCATGGTCAATCCGATTCAATTGAGGGGATAACCCATTCTACTTGCTCGATTGAATTTAAGAATCACCGCCCGCTTTACGATTGGTTCCTTGACGAGCTGGATATTTTTCATCCTCAACAGATTGAGTTTGCGCGTTTTAATATGACCTATACCGTTATGAGTAAACGCGCTCTGGTTAAGTTAGTGGAAGGCGGTTATGTCGACGGCTGGGACGATCCCCGAATGACAAGCCTGGCGGGTTTGCGCAGATTGGGCATCACACCGCAGGCTATCCGGAAATTTATTGAACACATTGGGGTTGGGCTGTCCCTCAGTACAATACAGCGCTCTAAATTTGATCATTTTATCCGGGATGACCTCAATAAGCGGGTTCCAAGAATTAATTGTGTTTTGAATCCTTTAAAAGTTGTCCTGAGTAATTACCCTGAAGATCAAGTAGAAATGATGGAATTTCCTAATCATCCTGATGATGAGTCTAAAGGAGTCCGGGAAGTACCATTCTCAGGTGAACTTTTTATCGACCGTGATGATTTCCGGGAAGAACCTCCCAAGAAATTCTGGCGTCTGGCTCCGGGTAGAGAAGTCCGCCTACGATATGGGTATTTAATTACCTGCAATGAAGTAGTTAAAGATGATGATGGAGAAATCACGGAGATTAGATGTACTATCGATCCGGATACCCGGGGCGGCTCAGCACCGGATGGAAGGACTGTAAAGGGTACTCTCCATTGGGTTTCCGCTCCCCATGCCCTGGATGTGGAAATCAGGCTGTATGATCGGTTGTTTAACCATCCATTCCCTCTGGATGTGAAAGAAGGAGAAAGTTTCCTGGATCATCTAAATCCAGAATCCCTTCAGGTCCTTGCCAGAGCAAAAGCTGAGCCCAGCCTGAAAGATGCAAAACCGGGTGACCGGTTCCAGTTTGAACGTGTGGGGTATTTTTGTGTGGATCCGGATTCCAGAGATGATAAGCTGGTGTTCAACAGAACCATTTCCCTGCGGGATTCCTGGGCGAAAATTGAAAAACAGCAGGGCTAAATCCTGCAAAAAAAATCATCTTAATATCTCTTTTACACAATCAGCCCCCGAATTCTAAACCGGGGGCTGATTTTTTATAATGTTGTACTGTATCTTTATTAGTTTATCGGGAAGGGATTCAACTTGGTTGATCCAGAAAAATTTGTGTTGCCGACTCCAGGCGCTGAATGACCGTTTCCCTTCCGACAATAGAGATAATATCAAAAATCGGCGGGCTGACTTTCTGCCCAGTAAGAATTTCCCTTAGTAAACCAAACAGTTGTCCGGCTTTAATATCCAGGTCAACTGCGATATCCCGCAGGGGCTTCTCGGCGGTTTCTGCATTAATCACCTCTAAACTCTGGAAGAGCTGAGTTATTTTTTGGGCAGCATCCGCAGCCTGGGATGCGTTTAGTTTAGTGGAAATGATCCGATCCAGTACCAATTCAACATCTTCCTGAAAGAAAAAACCTGCCATATCAACTACTTCAGTAAGTTTTTTTGTTCTGGTTTGGATGGCGCCGGCAATTTGAAGCAGTTTATTTTCTTCTATTTTGAATCCTGCATTTTCAAACCAGGGTTTAATCCTGGCAGCGAAATCCTCCGGGGATAGATTACGGAGGTGCAAGCCGTTAAAATAGTCTAGTTTACTGAAATTAATGGCTGCTGGAGACGGATTGAGTTTTTCAAGACTGAATTTTTCGATAAGATCATCCAAGGTGAAAAACTCAGTTTTATCGTCATAACTCCAACCCATCAAGGCAATCCAGTTTATTACGCTTTCGGGCAAATATCCCATTTTATCCATATCTTTGACAAAGATGGGGAGACCCTTTTCCCGGGCAAGCTCTGTGTCTCGTTTGCTCATTTTTCCTTTGCCATCTGGTTTTAAGAATACTGATAGGTGAACCCAAACCGGTTCTTGCCAACCGAGAGCGCGATAAATTAAGGCATGAATTGGAAAAGTCGGCAGCCATTCTGAACCGCGGATGACATGGGTGATGTCCATAAGATAATCATCAACCATGGCAGCCAGGTGGTAAACTGCGAGACCGTTGGATTTGATCAGGATCATATCATCCAGGTTGCTGTTATCTATTGTGATTTCTCCCCGCAACAAATCCTGAACTGTTGTTTTCCCTGATTGGGGAGATTTGAAACGGATTACATAGGATTCTCCAGCCTGGATCCGTTCGGCTGTTTGTTCGTGAGAAAGGTTCCTGCAGGTGCCATCATAGTGGGGTGTTTCATTTCGTTTCATCTGATCTTCCCGAACCTGGCTTAATTGTTCGGGAGTGCAGAAACAATAAAACGCATTTCCATTATTGATCAGCTGTTCTGCATGATCCTGATAAATATCTTTTCGCAGAGATTGGCGATAGGGTGAGCAAGAACCTCCCTGATCTGGCCCCTCGTCCGGGACTAAACACAGCCAATCCAGGGAGTCTTTAAAATCAGCTTCTGCACTTTCTTGATACCTTTTTTGATCTGTATCTTCTATTCGTAAAATAAATGATCC
>JAUWEC010000088.1 GCA_030608465.1 Chloroflexota bacterium | reverse complement strand
CGATAACCCTGGACTTTATGAAACCAGGGTACTGGCATTAACTGCGGCTGAAAATCCAGATCTGGTATTATTAGCGGGTGATTACCTGCAGATCTTGGATCAGGATCCTTACCATACTGCCGTCTCCGAACTTAGAAATATTTTTAAAGATGCTGGTCTGAAAGCCCCGCTTGGAATCTATGCTGTGCGGGGCAATGTGGACCATAATGATTGGACGGCAATTTTTCAAGAACTCGATGTCAGGACATTTAATACAACAGAAACCCTTGATTTGGGGTTAATAACCCTGACGGGAGTTAGCTGGCTGGATTCGGAGAATCCGAATTTGGTTATACCGGGTTCGGGAAAATTCCATATCGTATTGGGACACTCTCCTAATTACAGCCTGGGGGAGATAGACGCAGATCTGCTTTTGGCGGGGCATACCCATGGGGGTCAGTTCCAGCTGCCCGGAATTGGTCCTTTATTAACCCTCTCTTTGGTCCCGAGGAGTTGGGCGGCAGGTTTAACCGAAATTAATCCGGATCAATACCTGCTGGTCTCCCGCGGGATCGGGTTGGAACGGGGGGCTGCACCGCGGATGCGCTTCCTGTGCCGCCCGGAGTTGGTGATCCTTGAAATAAAGCCGACTCAATAAAAGCCTGCTCAGTTTATAAATTATCCAGTATACTTGGGTTGATACCTTAGATTAAATTTGTACCAATAGGAAAGTCCTTGAAACCAGATCTTCGTGTTCCCGGCTGGTCATTTAATAAATATCGAGAAGGATTCATTGTGGGGACCACGTTTGCTTTTTTGCTCGCAGCGATTGGGGTTATATATATGCCGCGGGTGCTCACTATTGTGATCTTAGTATTTTGTACAGCGATCTGGGGTTTAGTATTATACTTTTTCCGGGATCCCGACCGGGAATTTCAACATTCACCCAATGTTTTCTTGAGCCCGGGTGATGGTGTTGTAAGGGATATCACAACATTCAGAGAAAAAGAATACCTTGATATTGACCTTATTCGAATTGGGATATTTTTATCAATATTTGATGTCCATGTGCAGCGCGCACCTATTTCAGGTGAAGTTGATTTTGTTACTCACAAAAAGGGAAAAAATTACCCTGCTTACAGCCCTGCAGCTTCCCTGGAGAATGATCAAATCGTAATGGGAATCAAGACAAATTATGGCTTAATTATGGTTAAACAAATCTCAGGTATATTAGCCCGAAAGTGTTTTAATTTTGCAGGACCAGGAGATCAAATTCAATCCGGGCAGCGATACGGTTTAATTAAATTTGGATCCAGGGTTGAACTTTTTTTACCTCCTGATGCTAAGGTGTTGTGTTCGGTGGGGGAAAAAGTAAAAGGTGGACTGACACCAATCGCTGAGATGAAGGAAGAGAATATTCAAAATGAATAATAAATTTCACCAATATATACCAAATTCCTTGACTTATTTATCCATGGCGTGCGGCCTGGGTTCGATAATATTATCCAACCAGGGGTTCATTTTCCAGGCAGGGTTGTTTATCCTGGCAAGTTTTATTTTTGACAGCCTGGATGGTTTTTCTGCCCGCAAATTAAACGCGGAGACGAAACTCGGATTACAACTGGATTCCTTAACAGATATGGTTAGTTTTGGAGTTGCTCCCTTATTACTCATCTTCAACCATCTTTATGCCCGGGGATTTTCCAGCTTATGGATTTTCCCTCTCTTGATTCTCTCCGCCTGGGCAGGTGCATTCAGACTTGCCCGATTTAATCTCCAACCTCTCAAAACCAGCAGCCATAATGACACGCTAGGGTTATCGGTCACTCAGGCAGGGGTTACCTTGTCTCTGGCTGTACTATCTGACCTTTCGTATTCGACTTATTCTTTGCCAAATAGTGTATATATTGTGCTGCTACTGGCGCTGAGTTACTTGATGGCGAGCAGGATTTGTCTCCCTTCTATACTTTGGTTTTTTCCATCAAAGATTCATTTTGCGGTGTATTTATTAATTGGGCTTCTGACGTTGTTTTTCGTATCACCCTTTACATCCTTATTAATTTTTTGTTTGGGAAGCCTAGCGGTGTCCATAGGTCGGAGCCTCTATATAAGGAAATCCCAAGGTTCGCTTGCCCTCTGATTGTTTTTCCAGATGGAGAAATAAAATGATTGCAAAAATTAGCGGCACTATTCTATATCTATTTTCTGTTCTGGTATACCGGACCTGTCGATTTCACATCAGTGGGGTTGACCAGTTTGAGAGAATACTGAAAAGAGGAGAGCCAGTTATCTTTACCAGTTGGCACGGTATGACAATGATGATTGCTGGTTTTCTGAGGAAAAGAATGGATATAAGTTCTTTTATAGGAATCAGGCCAGATGATTATCGGGGGGATACTTTGGAAGTTTTCGGGCGGAAACTTGGCGTAGATTCTTTCCCGTTGAATCTTTCGGGTGATTCTACTCTTGGAACGGGACGGAAATTGGTGAGTTTAGTGAGGAAAATATCATCTGGAAAAAATTTGATAATCCACCCAGATGGACCTGCAGGGCCATCATATTTTGTGAAACCCGGGTTGTCTTTTCTGGCGAAGAAAACCGGAGCTCCTATTCTTCCCATTGGTTGTTACTGCCGGCATGCGTATCATGTCCCGCGATGGGACCGCTATACACTGCCTCTTCCTTTCAGTAAAATTCATATCCACTTAGGAAACTTAGTGACTGTTCCAGAGAATCTTCAGGATTTATCGGAGACCAACCAGCAGCTTACAGATATCCTGCACAGGGTAAGTGCCCAAGCATCAGCCAATTATTATGAACTTTAATCCTGTTGATCTGTTTAGAGAAAACAGGAAAGGAACCAGGAACAGCGAATCTTGTTTTGCATCTCAAAAGTCAATACAATTCACCATCATCGGCGATTATTTATAGAAATACAAGCTTAATAAATTACTGAATCCCATGAAAACCTTAGTGATAGTCAGACATGCTAAATCCAGCTGGGATAATCCCGGTTTACCTGATCAAGAGCGGCCGTTGAATAGAAGAGGATTGCGGGATGCCCCGAGGATGGGCGCCCGGTTGGCTGATTGGGGGCCACCGGTGGACCGGGTCATTTCCAGTTCTGCTGTCAGAGCGTTGACAACAGCTGAGCTGATCACCCAGGAAATGGGACTGCCCTGGGATGAAATTGTTGTGGATGAGGCGCTTTACCATGCAACTGTGGAGGATATGCTGGACATCATCCAGTACCAGGAGGATTATCTCGACGGGCTGATGCTTTTTGGCCACAACCCCGGTTTGACCTATCTGGTAAACGATTTGTCAGATCTCGACCTGGGAAATCTGCCCACCTGCGGTGTTGTGGTGCTCCAGTTTGCCGTTGAACACTGGGCGGAAATTGGAACAGCAGCAGCGATCACCGCTGAAATTGAAACTCCGAAAAAACAACGCTGAAGCTTGTATCTTTCACCTAAGAATTCCTGGGGGAGAAGAGAAAATTTCGTTAATCTGGAAAACCCAATATGATGGATATTAAAGAGATCTCCTATCTAACAGCTGACCAAATGGTCGATGTTGACCGTTTAATGGTGGAGGAGTACGGAATCCATTTGATCCAGATGATGGAGAATGCCGGTCGGAACCTCGCACAGCTGGCGAGAAACCGGTTTCTAGACGGCAATGCAAACGGAAAACATGTGGTAGTGCTGGCAGGGAGCGGCGGCAACGGGGGTGGGGCGATGGTTTGCGCACGTCACCTGCATAACTGGGGAGCCGAAGTGACTGTAGTTTTGACCAAAGGGGTGCAAGATCTTACCGGAACCATAAAACACCAGGGGGAAATCCTGCAGCGGATGGACGTTGAGATCGTGGCAGTAGAGGAAATAAAAGAAAAACCACAATGGGATTTGATCGTAGATGGAATTATCGGTTACAGTCTGCAGGGAGCGCCGCAGGGAGAGGCTGCAGAGATGATCCGCTGGGCAAATGAGCGAAAGTTGCCAATTCTGGCTCTGGATTTACCATCAGGATTAAATGCCAGCACTGGTGAAGTGTTTGAACCAACTATCCGGGCAGCAGCTACTATGACCCTGGCATTACCGAAAAAGGGTTTACGGGGAGCGGGAAAAAAAGTAGTGGGAGAACTCTACCTGGCAGATATTGGCGTACCGCCGGAATTATATGCCCGGGCACCGTTAAATTTGCAGGTGAGACACCTCTTCAATAAGGAACAAATTCTGCAGTTGGGTTGACGAGAATATGGGAAAACACCAGGATAAATCTACAATATTAGGTAAGGGGCGTAGTTGCCATATATGATTCCATTCTTGGTTGGACCATACTTTATTTGTAAAAATGATCTAAGTTCCCAAATAACCGTCTATTAATCCAGGTTGCAATTATGGAATTATTTTTCCCTTGACACAGCATTTTGTCAAAGGTATAATGATTTAGGAATTTTCGGATTTTTCGGATAATTGATATGGCTAAAAAATTAACTCGCAGGCAGCACCAATTCCTTAGTCAATTTCTTGACATGTATCAAGAAATTGATAAGCCTATTCATTATGTCGACTTAGCCAAACATTTAGATATTGGAAAAGTTACTGCATACGAAATGCTCCGACTTCTAGAAAAACGCGGATTAGTAAAATCTGAATTCCATCTCCCGTCTGGTGATCGAGGACCAGGGCGCTCGACAGTCCTCTTCCGACCTACCCAAAATACGATCCAATTGATAAATCAGTTATCTGGAGGGACCGTTGATTCCGAAGCCTGGGAATTGGCAAAAATGCGCATCTTGCTCCAATTGCATGAAGGCAAAGTTGAGGGATATGAATCCTTACTTAATGATTTACTGGCCAGAATCTCCGATCGCCGTTCCCCCTTGATTTTTATGACCGAGATGATTACTGCCGCCATCCTAACCATAGCAGCTATTCAAGAAGAGGCTGAAGACAAGGGGTTGATAGACCGCTTGCGGAGGATTGGCCTTCCCGGAGAGATCGGGTTAAGTGCTCTGGGAGGCATAAGCATAGCACTCTCCATGGTTGAGAATGCAAATTTGAGCCTTTCTACATTTTTACTTGAACATAGTGATAAGTACCAAGAAATGCTAACTCAACTTAGTGAAGAAAAACGGAATCAGTTGAGTGATTTTGCCCGCGAGGTTACCAAAATAGTGAGGGGATAATTTTTTTGGGCAATTCTTTCGTTTTGTTCTAATTATTCGGACAGAAATAATAAATATGAAAAAATCATTGATTGGTCCTCCGATAGCGAACAAGTTTCAAGGATTACTTGGCTTAAGTTTCCTAAAATTGACTGGGTGGGAAGCGGTTGGAAATGTACCTGATAAACCAAAATTTGTAATGCTTCTGGCGCCACATACCTCCAATTGGGACTTGTTTTTTATTTTGGCTATTTTATATGTATTAGGTATTAAATTCTTCTGGTTTGGGAAAAAAGAAATTTTTCGTTGGCCTGTGGGTGGTTTTTTTAAATGGTTAGGTGGAATTCCTGTCGACCGCAGCTTACGGCAGAATACGGTTCAGCAAATCGTAGAAATAATCCAAGCTCGTGAGCAAATTATCATTGGTGTCTCACCGGAAGGAACTCGCAGCAATGCAAAATATTGGAAGACAGGATTTTATTATATTGCTTGCCAGGCTCAGATACCGATTGTTTTTGCTTTTTTAGATTATGGCCGGAAGATAGGGGGCCTTGGCCCCATACTTGATCCAACCGGCAATATTGAAGTGGATATGGAAACAATTCGCCACTTCTACAGCGGGATTACAGCCAAGTATCCTGATAGTTTTGGCAATATTGTTATTAAACCTCGCGTGAATGATGAATATCTATCACAATAAATGATTTTATTACTAGAGAGTCAATAAACATTACTTATGTAACAAGGAGATGACCCATGTCTAAAATCGCTATCGTGACAGACAGTACTGCATATTTACCCAAAGCTTTTGTTGATCGCCATAATATCCGGGTAGTTCCCTTAAAAATTCATTGGGACGACACTAACTTTGAAGATGGCGTTGACATCACTCCATCTGAATTCTATGGCCGGCTGGCAGCTTCTTCAACTATCCCCACAACTTCTCAACCACCCATTGATGAATTCCTGCAAATTTACGAAGAACTTGCTGCCGATCATGATGGAATCATCGTTCCTTTAATTTCCTCCGGTATCAGTGGAACTGTTTCCTCAGCAAAAACTGCAGCATCGAAGTTTTCAAAGGTGCCTGTAGAGGTCATTGATACGCTTTCAACTGCCGCGGGATTGGCGTTGGTCGTAAAAGCAGTAACTCAGACAATTGGTGACGGGAAAAAAATAAATGCAGTCAAACAATATGCTGAAGCTGTTGTCGATCGGTTGAGTTTGTTTTTTGCCGTCGATACACTGGAATACCTACACAAAGGCGGAAGGATAGGTGGCGCATCCAGATACTTTGGAGCAGCTCTTAGTATCAAACCAATTCTCTATCTGAACGATAAAGGCAAAATAGATTCCTTGGAGAAAGTTCGAACGAAAAAGAAGGCTATAGAAAAATTGATTGAACTAGCAGTGAAGAAAGCTGCTGGAAATCCGGCACATGTCGGCATTATGCATGCTGCTGCTTATGAAGAAGCAAAAGATATTCAAAAGCAGCTTCTACTTCAGATTGATTGCAAACAAGCTGAAATTTATGATATTAGCCCAGTTATCGGGACCCATACTGGCCCTGGCACTGTGGGCCTTGGAATTTACTCCGCGGAATAGTCGGTATGCTTAAAAAGATATTGTTAGGACGACGTGAATACAAGGTTGTGGCTGGGATTGGGCTGCTCTCTATGACGCGCGAGATAGCCGAAGCAGGTGTAAACGAGCTCATTGAATGCGGTGAAGTGAAACCAAAAGACGCTAAAGGTATAGTAGATAGTTTAGTCCAGCGCAGTGAAGAACAAAAACAAGCAATACGAGACATGGCTCGCAATGAAATCGAACAGGCTTTGCATAATTCCAACTTCGCAACGAAAGAAGATTTGGAAACCTTGAGCAAAAAAATTGATGCTTTAGTCAAGCAATCAATGAAAGGATAAAACAATGGGGAAGTTGGAGATAAATGAATATTATGCCAGAGAAAAATCGTTACCATGGCAGTTCAGGCAAACCTCAGGAGACTGTTTCGGGGATGCAGTTAAAACCTTAATAACCTGATCTCAAAGGGAAACAAAGAAAGTTATGCAATCTACAAAAAAACTCTGGTGGGTAGGACTGTTTGCTGTCACATTTGCTTATGTGGAAGCAGCCGTGGTTGTTTACCTGCGCCAGATGTACGGTATTCATGATTTGCTGCGGGATATCCCGGCCTTTGATTCAATGATTGCCTTTGTTGAGGTGGGGCGAGAGTTTTCCACGTTGATTATGCTGTTAGCAGTGGGGTGGGCTGCCGGAAGATCCCTCCAGACACGATTGGGTTTTGCATTCTTTGCGTTTGGTTTGTGGGATATTTTTTACTATGTTTGGTTAAAACTATTTATCAATTGGCCAGAGTCGCTGCTGACAACTGATATTTTATTCCTATTGCCATTGCCCTGGTGGGGACCGGTTATTGGGCCGGTATTGATTGCTGTTTTGATGGTTATTGGTGGGAGTTTGGCTGTAATTGCTGATGATCAAGGGCAGACAGTACGGTTTTCAGCTATTAAAGGAATACTTTTGGTTGAAGGAATATTGGTTCTGTTGTACTCCTTCATGGAGAATTCTCTGGCGGCATTACCTGCTGAAGTAGATACACTTAGCCAATTAAGACCCTCGACTTTCAACTGGCCACTTTATCTTATCGGCTTGATAGTGGCATGGTATATGGTATTGCGAGCAACATGGCCTGTTGCTCAAAATAAAAAAGGGCAAGATATTCAATGAAGATCGCTCTCACAACCGACTCGTTTGTAGAAGGCCAGGGAGGCGTTTCAACAGCCGTTGCTGCGCTGGCCCGCAGTTTACGCCAGCGAGGACATCAGGTGATGGTCTGCACTGCTGCCGATCCATCTCATAAGGATATTGACCTGGATATTGTCGGCCTGCGTGCTTTTCACTATGAGGGTTTTCCGGGAGGGCGTGTCCCGTTGGCCCCATTAAGGATTATCCAGAAATTAGCCAACTTTGATCCAGATATCATCCACAATCACTCGATGGGCACAATGGGCATTCAGGCACTAGGTGCCTCCAAACTTTTGGGAATCCCGATTGTAGGCACCTGCCACGTATTTCTGGCTGGATTTCTCAAATATGCTCCGCTATCTTTAGAGGGAGTCCCTTTCACAAAAGAGCTTGCTTGGCGATACACCACAGCTTTCTTCAACCGGTTTCCGCAAGTCACCACCCCTTCTGAAGTGATGCGACGGGCACTAATATCTCATGGTTTAAGAGTGCCGGTTTCTGCTATCTCCAATGGAGTGGATATCAATCTCTTTTGTCCAAAGGAAGAGCACTATGGCAGGAACGATCCGCCACTTACACTGCTGCATGTTGGCAGACTGAGTTATGAGAAAAGGATTGATGTGGTTATCCGTGCTTTTGCTAGGCTGTCAACATCCCATCCACAAGCTCGTTTGGTTATCGTAGGTGAGGGACCAGAAAAATCGCGGCTGCATTCCTTGGTGGATGTTCTGGGAATAAGCAAGTCAGTTGATATCGAAGGTTTTGTTCCTCATGATCAACTCCCTTCTTTCTACACAGGGGCCAATATTTTCGTTACTGCATCCACTATTGAAACACAAGGACTTGTAGTATTAGAAGCGATGGCTTGTGGTTTGCCGATCATTAGCGTAAACGCAATGGCTTTGCCTGATTTGGTGAGACACGAGGTTAACGGCTATTTAGTTTCCCCGGATGATGAGGCTGCATTTGCAGAAGCAGTGGATCACTTATTGTGTGAGCCAGACTTACGGCAGTCAATGGGACAAATATCACGCGATTTAGCTGTATCTCATAGCCTGGATGAAATAGCAGGCAATTACGAACACATTTATCTGCTGTTTCGCTGTCAACCCCAACGCCTATTTCTTCGTCAACTTTCCAAGGGGCAGACAGCAGCGGAGATTTGGAGAGCTTTCCAGGTTAAGGGACAGGCGTTAAAAGATGATAGTGTAATGCAGGCCCACGAATTTATGGCCTCGTTACAAGAGCGGTCAGGAAAGATCATTGCTCCCGTGACCGAGCGGCTGCACAACAGGTTCCGCTCACAGTCCTTCGAAAAACAACCAGATCATCACGAAGTTGATCTATCAGAACAAATGGAGTTGGGAAATGACAACTAAAAACCTAGTCCGGAAAATCGTTCTAGACACAAGTACAGAAATACTGGTACGGTCGGCACCTCTTCTAACTCAATTTGCGCCAGTGCGCCATGCTTCTCTACGCGCTGGAGAGTTGCTATTCAGTATTGCTCGGAACAAAAATAAGTCAGCTTTTGTGCATCCTCCAGGGGTGATTACAGATCGTGCTGATTTTAAACAGGCGATAGTGCATACAGTAGACCGGGGGCTAACTAATGGTTCCCCTGCCGCTTTTCGAGGACTGATCAGCAGCTTGCTGCGGAACGCTATCATAGAAGGTGGTGATCGAAAAGCTGCCAATCGCTTTTATGAACAAAATGGCACATATCCTCCCAGTTTTTTGACAATCAGTCCTGGAAAAGCTTGCAATCTTCGCTGTGAAGGCTGTTATGCCAACTCGGATATGACTGGGGAGAAATTGGATTGGACCACATTTGATCGTATTATCACAGAAGCTAAAAAGCTGTGGGGTGTTCGGTTTTTCGTCATCAGCGGAGGTGAACCACTGGCCTACCGATCTGAAGGTAAAAATATTCTAGATGCAGCTGAGAAACATCCTGATTGTTTTTTCCTGATGTATACCAATGGAACGCTCATCACTAACCAAGTGGCGCAGCGTTTGGCAAAATTGGGAAATCTCACCCCGGCGATTTCGGTTGAGGGTTGGCGGGAAGCGACCGATAGCCGCCGTGGTCAGGGTGTCTTTGATAAAGTTCTGGAGGCTATGGGGCGACTGCGTCAAGCAGGTGTTCTTTTTGGTATCTCCCTCACAGCTACGCGCTACAATTCAGAAGAAATCCTCTCGGATGAATTTATTGATTTCTTCTTTGAGCAGCAAGGAGCGTTGTATGGGTGGCTTTTCCATTATATGCCCATTGGCCGCTCATTCACACTTGACTTATTGCCTACCCCCCAACAAAGAAAATGGATGTGGCAGCGCTCCTGGGAAATTATACGTGAGAAACATATTTTTCTGGTTGATTTCTGGAACCATGCTACCTTATCGAACGGATGCATTGCAGCCGGTCGAACACGAGGGGACGGTTATCTATACATAGACTGGAACGGGGCTGTATCCCCTTGTGTGTTCGTTCCTTATTCTCCTGTTAATGTTATAGATACGTTCGCTAGCGGGGGTACGTTGAATGATATTTGGAAAGATCCTTTCTTTGCAGGTATCCGTGATTGGCAGGAAGTCTACCACCAAAACGACGGTAACTGGTTAGCCCCGTGCATCATCCGCGACCACCACGGCGAGTTGCGCAGGTTGATTTCTGTGAATGAGCCTGACCCAACAGACGAGAATGCGCGTGAGGCATTACTTGATCCTGAATACGCACAAGGTCTCGCGGATTATGGAAAGCAGTACCAATTGCTGACTGAACAACTCTGGAAAGAACATTATCTCCAGGAACGGGAAGCACCTGTAGGCGATGATGAGACATTGTTTGATCGTTATGCTGATTAACGAAGGACAGATTACCAGTAATGTTATTTTTTTCTAATCTATGGCGTTATCTGTTTTTATCCTGCCTGGATATGT
>JAUWEC010000126.1 GCA_030608465.1 Chloroflexota bacterium | reverse complement strand
AGATAACCCTTCATCTGATGACGAATGCAGAAATAATTCAGCAATTTTTACCAGTGAGAATAACCATAGAAGGGAATATGGGAAAACCGGGTAAAGTTATTATTAGTCCCTGACTTATGGGTTACGCATATATACGTTTTTATTCAGAGTTAAAGGATTTCCTGTCTGTTTCTGATCAACATATCCCTGTTCGGGTAGTAGTGGCGGGTCACGAAACGGTTAAGCATATAGTTGAGATGCTCGGAGTACCGCACACGGAAGTTGACTTGCTGCTTGTAAATGGCAAATCCGTTGATTTTGATTATCAGATCCGGATTGGTGAATATATCAGCGTATATCCAATGTTTGAGAGTCTTGATATCCGTTCTGTTTCCAAGGTCCGGCAGAAACCTCTCCGAATTCCACGTTTTGTCGTTGATATACACCTGGGAAAATTAGCAGGTTATCTGCGTTTGCTGGGTTTTGACACTCTTTATCGGAATGATTTCCGGGATGATGAACTGGCAGAACTATCCTCGGTAGAAGCACGGATATTGTTAACCAGAGACCGTGGTTTATTAAAGAGAAAAGTTGTGACCCGAGGATATCTTGTCAGGGAAAATGATCCCAGGGAACAGATTCAAGAAATTGTGAGGCGATTTGATTTGTCACAATTGGCTTTACCATATTCACGCTGTTCCCTCTGTAATGGAATATTGTCATCGGTAAGTAAAAAGACGATCGAAAAGAATTTGGAACCATTGACTAAAGAGCACTACCATCACTTCAAACAATGCCCGGATTGTCACCAGCTTTATTGGAAGGGATCTCATTTTGACGAGATGGAAAATTTTATTCGTTCAATATTAAATAAAAACCAAGAAACATCGATTTGACTTGATATCTCGTGTTCATTTATCCGGAAGTATGGGTTATAATTTCACGCGATGTTTCACCAGACAAAGAAGAAAATATGTTGAGTTTGTATTTTCTCAGGATAAGATCAGCTTAGATGTCCGGATATAAGAAGAAATAAATTTAGTGAAATACAGATATTCTTAGGAAGTGGTTATGCTGGAAGCATTTTTTGATCCGAAATCAGTTGCAGTTATTGGTGCGTCAACATCACCTGAAAAACTCGGTTATGCAGTATTAGAAAACCTGGTAAATGGGGGATATGCAGAGGTTGGGAAAATATTCCCAATCAATCCCAAAGCAGATGAAATACTTGATCAGAAGGCGTATCCATCTGTGCTGGATGTGCCGGATGAAATTGACCTGGCAGTAATCGTTATCCCATATCCGTACGTTCCTGCAGTACTTGAAGAATGTGGGAAGAAGAAAATTCCTGGTGTGGTCGTGATCAGCGCTGGATTCCGCGAAGCTGGCATGGAAGGCCTGGAGCGGGAATTGGAACTGGTTGAAATAGCCCAAAAGTACCAATTCCGCTTAATAGGTCCTAACTGCCTCGGTATTATTGATACATTTACGCCGATAAACGCATCGTTTTCAGCCGGAACTCCTCCTCAGGGACCAATGGCATTTATGTCGCAATCAGGTGCCCTCGGGACCGCGATCCTGGACTGGGCCCAGGCAGGACGTTTAGGTTTGGCCAAATTCGTCAGCCTTGGAAATAAAGCGGATGTAAGTGAGATTGATTTGTTAAAAGCCTGGGCTGATGATGTAGATACAAATGTGATCCTGATGTACAGTGAGGGACTGCCAAACGGTCAGGAATTTATCAAGGTAGCCCGGAGAGTGACCAAGGAGAAACCGGTAGTTGCAATAAAATCAGGTGTTACAAAATCAGGTTCCAGGGCTGTATCTTCTCATACGGGTTCCCTGGCAGGATCTGAACAGGCTTACCAGGCAGCATTCCGACAGGCCGGCGTGCTGAGAGCGAATGATATGGCGAGCATGTTTGATATGGCTTTAGCTCTGGGATATCAGCCTTTGTTAAAAGGTGACCGGATTGTTATTGTCACCAATGCAGGCGGTCCGGGAATCCTGGCAACCGATGCGATAGAGAGAAGCGGGATGAGACTTGCCCGCTTGGAAGTTGAATCCATCCAGGCTCTTGAGAAATTTCTTCCGGATGCGGCCAGCGCGGCCAATCCGGTTGATGTGCTGGGAGATGCAAGGGGTGACCGGTACCGGTTTGCTCTGGATGTCGTCTCCAAGGATCCAAACGTTGATGGAATCATGGTGGTTTTAACTCCCCAGGCGATGACTGAAATCGAGGAAACAGCCAGAGCAGTTGGATTACTATCTCATGAAATTGATAAACCAGTCCTGGCTTGTTTTATGGGCGAAGCGAAAGTTAAACAGGGGATTAAAGTATTACGTGAATATGATGTGCCGAACTTTTCTTTCCCTGAGCGGGCAGCTCTTGGATTCAGAGCAATGTCACAATACCGTGCAATTAAAGAAAGAAAAGACCCAGTATACGAATCGTTTGAAGTTGATAACCAGGCTGTCAGTCAGGTACTGGAGGGGGCAAAACAAGACGGACGTTTTGCCATAGGCGATGCGGAAGCCTGGGATATTCTGACTGCATATGGTTTATCAATACCCAGGTCAGTTCTGGCAAAAACCCCGCAGGAAGCTGTAGAGGTTGCCGGTAAAATCGGTTACCCGGTTGTTCTGAAAATCGCTTCACCTGATATTCTTCACAAAACTGATGTGGGCGGGGTTAAGGTTGGATTGGAAACACCAGACCAGGTGCTGGATGCTTTCGAATTGATGATTTACCGCACAGAAAGATTCCTTCCTGAAGCGCAGATTTGGGGCTGTCAGGTGCAGGAAATGGCTCCTCCTGGAGGGCTTGAGGTATTGGTCGGGATGAACCGGGATCCTCAATTTGGTCCCCTGGTTACATTTGGTTTGGGGGGAATCTACGTTGAAGTCTTAAAAGATGTTACATTCAGAGTTGCACCGTTTACAAGACTCGAGGCGCAGGCTATGTTGGAGGAAATTCGTTCCAAGGCTCTGTTGGATGGTGTGCGAGGTAAACCACCAATTGATAAAGAGGCTGTCGTTGATACCTTATTGAGGATGGGACAGCTTGTACAGGAATTTCCCGAAATCGCAGAATTTGATATCAACCCTCTGATTGTTTATCCCAAAGGCCAGGGTGCGATTGCTATTGATATGCGATTGGTTTTATCAAGTGAGAAATAAGGAGAAAATAATGAAGTCATTATATATTACTTCTGTAGAGAAGTATTCTGGTAAGACCGCTCTCTGTCTGGCTTTGGGAAAACTGTATCAGGAAAGGGGGCTTAACGTTGGATATTTAAAGCCGTTCAGTTTAAGGCCCTGGAAAATCGGTGACAAAATAGCTGATGAAGATGCCGCATTTGTAATTGAAATCCTGGGAATGAAAGCAAAACCATGGGAGATGGCTCCAGTTGTGGTTACTACGGAGATTCTCCATGATTATCTTACAGGAAAAGACAAAGTTGATTTTATGCCCCGGGTTTTAGAGGCAGTAAAATTCCTGGAAAAGAAAAAAGACTTATTGCTGCTCGAAGGTGGAGGAAGCCTTCGGGAAGGATATGCATTGAATTTACCCACGACGGATGTTGCCAAAGAAATAGGCAGCGAAATTCTAGTTGTTGTTAAATACTGTGAGGATGTCTGTTTACTGGATGATGTGTTGTCAGCTAAATTCCGACTTCCTGATTCTTTGTCCGGGGTTGTGGTAAACCGTGTCCCGGAGCATGCGCTAGATTTTGTTAACAATGTAGCTGTTCCTTACCTGGAAAAAGAGGGTGTACCAATTCTTGGAGTTCTGCCCAATGATCGGGAATTGGCGGCGTTATCCGTGGGTGAGATAATTGATGTTTTGGATGCTGAAGTATTAACTTCTTGCAGGAATGAAGAATCGTTGGTTGAAGCGCTCATGGTAGGAGCGATGACGGAAGATTCTGCTATCAGGAGATTCCGCAAACAACATAATAAAGCAGTCATCACTGGTGGTGACCGGACTGATATTCAGCTGGCAGCTATGGAAACCTCCACTACCTGTTTGATCCTTACCGGAAACTTACATCCGAATAACTTAATCATTAAACAGGCAGAAAATATGTGTGTACCCATACTTCTGGTTCCCGGGAATACTATGGAAACCGTGGAGGCTCTGGACCGTATCTTTGGAAAAACCAGACTAAGGCAAAAGGAAAAACTGGATAAATTCCTGGGTTATGTAAAGAAAAATCTTGACATAAATCGGTTGGATAAAGCTCTTGAGGGAAAATAATCCGATTAATTAAATCACAAAATTAAACCTGGTCTGTTCGAATCAACAGACCAGGTTTTTTTATTTCCCAGAGAGATTAAGGGCTGAAAACCACATCAACCGGCATCCCGGGTATTAATTGGTGATCGGAATCAACAACAGTAAGTTTAATGGCATAAACTGTGTTTTGACGCTCTTCCTTGGTTTGGACATTACGGGGAGTGAATTCCGCCTGATCGGCGATGCGGATAACTTCACCAGAAAAAACCATATCAGGGAAGGAGTCAAAGCTGAGTTCTGCCTGATCCCCTAGCTCTATTTGCCCATAAAGATTTTCCGAGATATAAACCGTGATTGTCAGATCATCCAGGATACCTATGGTCATCGCGGTTAAGCCTGCTTGAAGGATTTCTCCTTTTTCGATTGTGCGGGTGAGGACAGTGCCAGAAATCGGAGCATACACGGTTAATTTATCCAGTTGCAAATTGGCGAGATCCAGAGCCAATTGGGCTTGTTGTATAGCCATTTGGACAGTTACCAGGTTAGATCTGGCGAAGACAATCTGGGCCTCAGCCTGACTCACAGCTGCTTCCGCCTGGGAGATGCCTGCCTGGGCCACGGCTACTACCAGGGAATCTTCCCCGGTAAGCAGGGCATTAAGGGCATCTTGAGCAAGATTGTATCTTTCACGGGCAACGGCAACCCTGGCGCGGGCTTCTAGAATCTCCTCATAATCAGGGTCTGAAAGAAGTTGATCATAGGATTTTTGAGCTGCCTTTAGTTCTGATTCTGCAGAATCTACCAGGGTTTGGACAAAGTCATCCAATTCTTCTCTGCCCGAATAGCCGGTATCACGGTCTTGCAGACTTTCTGTCACCGCGAAAGCAGCTTGAGCTTCTGATAGTCTCTCTTCGGCGTAGATAAAATCCTTGCAGCCGACGTCCCGGAGAACTCCAGCAAACCTGTCTTCTTCCGTCTTTATAAAATCTCTCGCATTTTGCAATTCAGCTTCAGCTGCCCGAATTTGTTCGTCTTTTTGAAAATACCAGGCAGGGAGATCAATTTCTGTACCCGGATTTTGGTTCCAATCCTTCACCCGGTCAGCCGCTTCAAAGGCCAGGGCTTCATTCAGCACCAGTTGGAAATGTGCGGCGGCAGATATTAGTCCTTCTTCGGCAGCATTGAGGGCTGCTTCTGCAGCAGAGAGCGCAGCTCGCCCGCTTTTTTGTTGGGCGAGAGTGGAATCAAAAGCAGCTTGGGCTTGTTCGAGCTGTGTGGCAAATACCTCATTTTCCAATCTGAATATTGGATCTCCATCTTGTACCTGCTCGCCTTCACTGACTAGAACTTCCGCTATTCGGCCGCTGATTTCTGAGGCAATAGAGACCTGTTGGGCTTCAACAATACCTGAAGCCTGGATGGTGCCGTCCTCTGCACCTGCTCCAAATTCGTCACTCAGCGTATCACAGCCAGAAAGCAGTATGAGAACAATGGCAGCTGAAATCAGCACTGGTTGGATAGATTTTCTATTCATGGTGGACCTCCTGTACTTTGTCTCGCATGCAGGCGATAAACACATCTTCCAGTGTTGGTTCAACGACGGACATGGAGTTTATGGTTATTTTATCTGCTGTCAGCAGCTTCTTTATATCCCGGGAAAGACTTTGAACCTGCGGGGCAATCAGATGGACGAGCGAGCCATATAATTCAAGATCTAAGTAATCCAATTTTTTGTTTTGGAAAGCTTCCCTTAGAATCTTGATTACTTTGCCGGCTTGATCAGTGTCAATTTCTAATACTTGTCCGGGCATCATGTTTTTTTTGATTTCTTCAGGAGAACCCTGGGCGATGATCTCTCCGTGCTGGATGAAAGCAAGCCTGTGGCAGTGTTCGGCTTCATCCATATAGTGGGTAGTGATGAAAACAGATATTCCCTTGGCAACGAGGGTATAGAGCAGATCCCAAAACGACCGGCGGGAAACCGGGTCAACACCTGCGGTGGGTTCATCAAGGAAGAGGACCTCCGGTTGATGAAGTATGGCCGCGCTGAGCGCCAACCGCTGCCGCCATCCTCCGGCCAGATCCTTTGTGTGAGTGTGTTCAGAACCTGACAGTCCTGAGGTTGCCACTGCTTCCTGAACCCGGAGCTTGCGTTCAGTGGAATCCAAACCATACGCCTGCCCGTAATAGTTCAAGTTCTGCAGTACGGTCAGGTCATTGTAAAGAGAGAAACGCTGCGACATGTACCCTATGCGGGGAAGAACAGATGACGATTGACCATCCATCTTTGTTCCCAGGATTTCAGCCTGACCTTGGGTAGGCGTCAGCAAGCCCAGCATCATCCGGATTGTGGTTGTTTTCCCTGATCCATTGGGACCCAGAAAACCAAATATCTCTCCCCGGTGGAGTTCAAATGAGACCTGATTTACCGCCCTGAAATCACCAAAATCTTTGACCAGGTTTTCAGCTCTGCCGGTGATTTGATTATCGTCCATAATCTACTCCAGCTTTCTGCGGACATACAGCAGAGAAAATGTATTAATTATCAACCCTAGTATTACCAGAGCCAGGATACTGGGCCAGAGTGTGGAAAAGCCAGATCCTTTCAGCAGAATGGAGCGCAGGATATTCAGCCAATGATGAGCAGGAATGATGTTTGCCACCAGCTGCATAATCCGCGGCATCGATTCAACCGGAACTGCATATCCTAAAAACATAAAATCTATCATGCCGATCATTAACACCAGCAGGAAAGCCTGGTGCTGACTTTTGGAGAACACAGAAATAGCCATTCCTTTTCCAAGCTCTACAATGGTATATCCAAGAGCAAGCACAAAGAGAAGCAGTCCTGATCCCCGGATAGGAACGTGGAAAGCAAAATGAACCACACCCAGCATGAGAGCAAAGTCGGCCATACCCACCAGGATCACTGGGATGGCTTTCCCGAGAATAATTTCAAGTGAGGAGAACGGCATCACCAGCATCTGTTCCAGCGTTCCAAATTCTTTTTCACGCGAGAAGGCCATAGCGGCAAAGAGGAGGATTGTAAACTCAAGCATCAAACCAAGTTCTGCCGGGGTTGTATAATACGCCTCGCTGAGAGCTTCGTTGAACCACACTCTGAGGCTGAAATTGAACCCGGCGGTTTGTTCCGGATCCAGGCCGAGGTGCTGAAGTACGATTTGTTCCCCCAGATCATGAACCACTCCTTCAATAGCTCGTTGAGCTTCTCTGGCTGGAATGCTTTCTGCTCCATTGAGAATTACGCTAAGTGTCGGTTTACCCAGGGGTGAAGTTAGCTGGTTGGAATAGTCCGGTGGGATGATTAATGCTGCATTAATATCCCCGTGGTTCAGGGCATCTTCAATGGGCGACAGGGATTGCACCTGATCCTCAAGCAGAAAGGTGCCGGTGTTTTCCAGGGCTAGAACTAACTCCCTGCTGGCTGGACTGTGATCTTGATCCCAGATCATCAGCGGTAAGTTGGTGATTGGGCGGGACGTGGCCCAACCGACCATGAGTAGTTCTATGGCACCGCCAATTAGCATGAAGGCAGGCATCCACCAGTCAAAGCGGAGATGGATAAATTCCTTTTTTACCAGGGCAAGAATTCGGCGTATCATAATAATTTCGGATGATGATTTGTTAGGCCAGTCTTTTCTTGAAGAACAAAGATGCTATCAGTATGAACGCTGTGCCAATTATCAAAAGCATAACAGCATTGGGCCATAAAGTTTCCAGACCAATTCCAGTTAGAAAAACCCCGCGGGTAATAATTGCATAATGCGTACCAGGCAGAAACAGGGATTCCAGGCGGGCGATCTCGGGCATGGAAGCAATTGGAAAAAAGATACCGGTCAGAAAGAAACCCGGGAACATCACAACCAGAAACGACATCGCTAAAGCGGCAGACTGTGATTTCATGAATACCCCAATGACCATGCCCATGCTCAGTTCAGCAAATAGAAAAATTGCTGAGAGAGCGATAAAACTCAGGAAGTTACCCTGAAATGGTACCCGGAACCACAATATGGCAAAGATAGGAATTAACATCACATTTATTA
>JAUWEC010000118.1 GCA_030608465.1 Chloroflexota bacterium | reverse complement strand
GGATAACCTGTGACATAATAGGTTCTATGTGATAAAAATAGATAATGTTTAAAATTATCAATCTCAGGTATTTAATTGGTATTTGAGTATTACAGGAGTAAATATGTTTGACGAACCGATAAATGTGACCGATGAAGCTTTTGAGAAAACTATTGTGGATTCCGACCTGCCAGTTATTGTCGATTTTTGGGCTCCCTGGTGCGGTCCTTGTAAAATGGTTGCCCCAATCCTGAAAAAGATAGCTAAAGAATATACAGGACAAGTAATCGTTGCCAAAGTTAACACCGACAATCATTCGGAGTGGGCAAATAAATTTGGTGTCCAGGGGATTCCCACCATGCTGTTTATGGCAGAGGGAAAAGTCGTTCATCAACAGGTGGGCGCCTTGCCCGAACCTATGCTGCGGACGATTTTGGATCAATTTTTAGAAGTAATTGATGAAGAAAAGTAATTAGGGCAAATCATCAAAATAACTCCCTTTCGGGAGTTATTAATTTAAGCAGTGTCTTCTAATCCATCAATTGGCAGTATGATCTCAAATGTATTGCCATCATCCCGGACACTTAGTTTAATAGTTCCGCCCAAAAATTGGGCAGTCCGTCTGGCAACAGCTAAACCAAGCCCCATGCCTTCATAACGCCGGGTCAAATAATTCTCCAGTTGTCTGAAATCCTCAAAGATAACCTCTCTTTTAGTTTCTGGAATCGGGATTGTCCAATCGTGTACGGTAATTGACAACTGATCTTCCTGGATTTTTCCTAAGACAAGCACCTTGCCATCATTCATTGAAAACTTCGCGGCGTTGGAGAGTAAATTTCGGAATAATATGATTAGACTTTCTCTGTCATACCGCAGCTCCCTCACATGATCTGGAAAATCAACAACAAGATTAATATTTTTCTTTTGAAGATTGGGTTTTAACAAAGCATAAGTTTGCAAAAAAGCATCCCCTATAGGAATCGGATGCAAAACCGTAATCTCTTTCCCAAGCTGAAGGCGCGTAAAATCAGTTAATTCTTGAACAATCCGCATCAAGTTATTAGTGTTTTCTTGCACGAGTAACAAATATTCTCTTGCCTTTTCGGAATTTTCCTCCAACTCTTCCATACCTAGATCCAGATAACCGGCCAATAAATTCAAAGGGGTTCTGAGTTCATGGCTCACGAGTGCGATGAATGTGTTTTTTAATTCATCCAGTTCTCTGATCTTTTCAGACACATCCTTAATATCAGAGTTAACTGTCGGTGTGATTTCGCTTTCTTTGTTTTCCATATTCTTTTGGGGTACTACTGCTTCACATTAAGGAATCCAATACCAGGTTTAGGACTTGCTGCGGGTTTAAATCATCAGTCTGGATATATAAATCAGCATGATTCCGGGCATGTTCCAATCGTGCTACTTGTTTTTCAAAAATGCTCCTTTTCCAGGTAGTCCCTGTACGGGTTTTGGACATCTCAAATGACACATCAAGGTAAATCAAGAAATCCGGACCGCTCATCTGCTTCCACATATCTTTGACATAAGAATGCTCTTGAGCAATATGCCGAGCGTGATAGTTCTTTGACTTTAGAGCGGATACCAGAGTAGATTTACCTGATGCGCAGGGCCCTACTATGCCAATAATTGGTTCGTCAGGGGTCATTTTCCTATTGAGTTGATAGGCAGCTGAACAGACATGCGGCGGATCATATCACTTCCACCTGTGATTACTCTTAAAACCACAATACTGATATCATCGCGCGGTCGTCCCCGGTCAAGTTTCAGGGCATGGTTGATCAGGGAGTCCGCGATTTTAGTAGGAGAAGGATTCTCGTCTTCCAATTCCACTTTTACACAGGTGCCTATGTCCATAGAATCCCCAAAATAAGAACCCGCGTGCACAAGTCCATCTGTGAAAACCACCACAGTTAAACCTACTTCTAGGGGGATTTCAGAAATCACGGGCCTGGTATCGCGTCTCAATCCTACTGCATCAGACTCCTCCGAGAGTAATTTAATCTGATTCCCGTAAGAAATAACCAAAGGAGCAGGATTATTCCGGGTGATCACCAGTGTACCGGTTTGTAGGTCGGCGGAAAGAATATTTAACGTGGCAGAAACCCGGCCTCCACGTTCGGTAAAAAGTGCGTCAGATGCTGCTCTGGCTGCTGCACCATCCCGTACTCCGTCAGCCAGGAACTGGATCACTTTTCTCACCACAAGACTTGAAACCCATTTGGCACCTTTCCCAGAACTCTGCCCGTCCGCTAACACAACCGACAATCCGCCATTAGGTCTTTCAATTACTTCTGCTGTATCACCGCTAGAAGATGTGGCATATTTTTTGATCTTTGAAATCGCAATTTGTACTTCCATGAACAAATTCTACTTTATCATTCAAAAAATTGAAACCCATGATTCTCTACTCAAACTTCGGTATTAAGGCTGAGCTGTGATGCAAGGCAATTCATAAAGTAATCTTGCTGCTGTTAGATGTATTGCTGAATGTGGGGCAAAAATACACTGGCAAGGCTTAAGAAAATTAAGAAACCTATGATGTCTGTAATTGCAGTAACCAGCACTGACGAAGCAAGAGCCGGGTCTTGACCAATGAATTCGAGGATCAACGGTGCGAGTGTCCCCACAATACTTGCCACAAGCATATTCCCCAATAACGCAAGACCTAGGACAAGACCCAAGTAGGGATTTGATTGCCAAAAACTGACACCCACTCCGACAATTAAACCAATAACCGATCCTAAGAATAAACCTACAGTAATCTGGCGGATTAAGATCGTCCAGACTTTTTTGGGCTCTACCTTACCAAGCGCTAAAGACCGGACAATCATGGCGACGTTTTGACTGGCTGCGTTCCCACCCTGGGCAGCTACAACAGATTGGAAAAAAGCCAGCACCGCTACTTTGACAAATAGATCTCCAAAATTACTAATCACCCAGGAACCGATTAAGGCGGTAACTGTGTTTAAGAGCAACCAGGGCAATCGACCTTTTAGCTGCTGGGATAACTTGCTTTCTGGCTCCAGGGCAGTATCTGAAACGCTTGCCAGACGATAGATGTCCTCTGTTGTCTCCTCGGACAGAACATCCAGGATATCGTCGTGAGAAATTACACCCACCAGATGACCCTTTTTATTTAAAACTGGTAAAGCCGACAAGTCATAGTGTTTCATCACTCTGGCAGCTTCTTCCTGATCCTCCATCGCCTGGACATTTACGACATGAGTACTCATTATCTCTTTGATTTCCTGATTAGGATCCGCACAAATCAACTCTCTAAGTCCCGTTACACCCAGCAGCTCTTTTTCGTTGTTGACTACAAAAAGATAGTACGGGATATCTGTTTCCAACCCTGTTGACCTCAAGTACTGAATAGCAGTATCCGCAGTATTCTCAGGATCCAGTACCAAAAAATCGGTTGTCATTCTGCCTCCCGCTGTTTCGTCAGCATAACGAAGCAGCGGCAGAACTTCTTCCGGTTCTTCCATTAAAGATATTGTCTGTCTAACTTCCTGACCGGAAAGGTCACCCAATAAGTCAGCTGCCTCATCCGGGTCCATGTCATCAATAATATCTGCCAGGAAGGGCAGGGGTAAATTCCTAGCTGCATTCAGGGTTTGCTGGTCATCCAACTCATCAAAGATATCCGCAATTTCGGGGATTTCCAGTTTTTGTATCAAATCTTTCTGCTTGTCCGGTTTTAGTTCATTAAATACCTTCGCCTGATCCGCCGGATGCAGCGATCGGATGAGTTCTACAACAACACTATAGTCTCCCTTTTCCAGGGATTCTTCGAGGGCCAGCAAAACAGCTGGATCGGTATGTTCATATTTGCTCATATCTTCAAATCCCTCATTAAGGTGAAACCCGGCAGAACTGTATCAATAGGATCTGCCAGGTTAACATACAAAATTTCGCAGACACATTAGCTAATTTGTCAAGAGAATAACCTCTATCCCTTGTTCTCTGAGCCACGAGAAAGATGCCTCAATTTCTGCTACTTTACCAGAAATCTGGATATCCATCCAGCCTTGTTCTGCAGTGACGTTCGCGCGCAAAATATTCACTGTAAAAGAATACCGCCGCAATAAACGATTGATGATCGGCTCATCATGTAGATTGGGAGGAAAGATCAAGCGGACAGTTTGGCTGCTCATATTTTCTCCTAGCTCCTAAAATTACATTTTAACATGAAATAGGAGTTCTCTGCCGGAATGAAATAATAATATATCAACCGGCTTAATAAGGCAATATTTAAATTGATTTTTCTAAATGGACTCACTTGCCAGCTGACCACAGCCTGCCTGTATATCAATCCCCCGACGTAAACGGATGGTGCAGGCAATGCCCGCATCGGTCAAAATCTTCTGGAATTTACGCGCTTGATCATCTTTCGCTGGTTTCCCGCCATAATGAGCAACCGGATTCAGCTGAATTAAATTGACATGAACCAACATCCCTTCTACTAGTTTGGACAGTTTTCGGGCCTGGTCCGCTGTATCGTTTACACCATCAATCAGCGCCCATTCAAATGTAATCCGACGGTTAGTTTTTTGAATGTACTGGCGACAGGCTGCCATCAACTCCAAGATAGGATACTTGCGGTTTATCGGTACAATTGATGATCGCAACACATCATCAGCGGCATGCAAAGAAATCGCCAAATTGATCTGCGTATTTTCTTCCGTAAACCGTTTTATTCCGGGAACAAGACCCACAGTTGAGATAGTAAAACGCCTTTTGCCCATTCCAAGTCCCTTGGGATCATTCAAGATTTGCACAGCATCAATAACTGGCTGGTAATTATTAAGCGGTTCTCCCATGCCCATGAATACTACATTGGTCAGGCTTTTTCCGTTTTGACCAAGATCTGCAGCAGTTTTTATCACCTGTTCAACAATCTCTCCCCGGGATAAATTCCGGATAAAACCCATATTCCCCGTTGCGCAAAAATTACACCCCATTCCGCATCCAACCTGGCTGGATATGCATACCGTATTACGATCTGCGTATCCCATGAGTACAGTTTCGATCGCAGATTTGTCATGTAACCGGTAGAGGATTTTCTTCGTTAAACCATCATTGGATTGAAGCTCTTTTTCAGGATTTAATGTACCAAAAACAAAATGTCGGTCTAATTTATTTCGCAGGGCAAGAGGAAGAGTAGTAAATTCTAGGGAATTAATCCAGTATTTCTGGTAAATCCCTTGCCAGATTTGTTGTGCCCGGTATGCCGGTTCATTCCAATCCAGGATAACTTCACTCAATTCCGCGAATTCCAAGTCAAACAAATTAGATCTCATGGGAGTTCATTTTTTCCATAATATCCAGGGCGTTCTCAGCAATCAAATCAGGCGGGGGGTTCCAAGCTTCACCTGCAATTCTGTCAGTTACCCCTGAGAGAACCAGGCCAGTTCGCATCCCAATATTTTGAGCACCGGCAATATCTGTTTCCAACCGATCACCAATCATGATAGCTTCATTTGGCGAACAACCTGCTCGCTGCAAAGCAAGATTATACAGATGTGTTTTTGGTTTTCCAATTATTTCCGCTTTTTTTCCCGATGCGGTTTCAATTGCTTTGATGATAACACCAGCACCTGGAGCAATCCCATCAGGCGTGGGTATTGTTTTATCCGGATTAGTTCCAATAAAAAGCACTCCTTGATTAATAAGCTTTGCTGCGTGTTCTATTTTTTCGTAAGATAATCCCCGATCCAATCCTGCTGCAACAGCCAGGATTTTTTCATTCCGGGGATTCTCAACAGCAATGAAATTTTGTTTCTGGAGAGCTTCCACTAGTCCCATCTCGCCGACAACATATACTGAACCTCCAGCCGGATATATCATTGCCAAATAATAGGCAGTTGCTTCAGCGCTCGTAATTATCTGCCTCTCATCAAGATTAACGCCATACTGGTTCAATCGACTAATATGGTATTTCACTGAGCGAGTAGAGTTGTTGGTGATACAAAAAGCAGACAGGTTATGCGTCTTTAGGTTATTAAATAGCTCAGAAATATCCAGAATCGGATCAACTCCTCGCCACAAAACACCATCCATATCCAGCAGGACTGTTTTTAAACCAGAGTATTTTTCAATAGTCACAGGATATCCAATTAATAATAGGAAAAAGCCCGGTTTCCAATAAAACCGGGCTGGGAAATTTACTACTTATTTCGCTGATGGTTCTTCTTTTTGATCATCTTTTTTGTTTTTACTCACCGCTGCCAACAACGAATCTTTTTTGGGTTCAAGCACCTTATCCACTAGTCCATATTCCACAGCATCCTGGGCAGTTAACCAATAATCCCGCTCAGTATCAGCTTTTACTTTCTCTTCTGACTGGCCAGTATGATGAGCTAAAATGCTATTGAGTTTTCTCCTCAATCTCATAATCTCATTAGCCTGAATCTCGATATCTGTAGCCTGACCCTGGGCTCCACCAATTGGTTGGTGCAGATGGACAGTAGCATGGGGCAGGGTAAATCGCTGACCTTTTGTTCCCGCAGTCAACAGCACTGTGCCGAATGAAGCAGTTACACCAACCGCTACGGTATTGATTGGGTTAGTTATCATCTGCATGGTGTCATAAATTGCCAATCCGGCATAAATCTGACCTCCAGGAGAATTGATATACATCTGGATGGGCGATTCTGAGTCCTCGTTGTTTAGATAAAGCAATTGGGCAACAATCAGATTCGCGGTCTGATCAGTGATTTGGGTTCCAACAAAAACAATTCGATTTTTTAACAGCAGCGAATAAATATCATACGCTCTTTCCATCTGGCCGGATTTTTCTATCACCATCGGAATGAGCGCCTGGGGTTCTACCGTGTGCATGATGCCTCCTTAAATTCAGGCAAGTCCACTAATCCTGCTCTTCTTTTTCTTTTTCTTGATCGAGTTCTGCTTCTTCTTCACTCGGACTTGGGTCACTGGATTTTTCTGGGGGGTTCTCCCCAATTTCCTCATCCGTAGAATCAACAGATTCATTTTCTTCTTCTTTTTCTTCTTCTGGTTTCAGAAAATCAGAAATATCCTCACCTTTGGCAATCGCCGTTAGGAAATCTAGAGTTTTTCTGGTAATAACCTGTGAACTTATTCTGTTCAATAAAGCTACTGATTCGCCGCTGTTCATATAATCTGTACGGCCTGATTCGTCATCGCCAAAATGTTTATTTAGTGTTGACTGAAACTCTCCGGTTATTACCTCGGGATCAATATCCAAATCTTCTTCTTCTGAGATCTTGCCAATTAATAATCCTTGAATGATTCTCTTTTCCGCATTAGGTTTAATTTGTTCCCGAAGCTCTTCTTCTTCTAAATCCTGAATGCCAAGATACATCTCCAAATCCATTCCCTGGGATTTTAGTCTGGCTTCCAATTCACGAACTTCTCCCTCAATCTCACTCTCAAGCATCTGAGGGGGGAATTTCACATCGGCGCCTTCCAGGACTTCCTCCAGAATCTGATTGATATAGGTATTTTCTTCTTCCGCTTCCCGCTGTGTGCTTAATTCCTCCTGAATTTGATCTTTCAGTTCTGTCACGGTCTCCAGATCACTGATCAATTTAACAAACTCATCATTCAGCTCCGGCAGAACACGTTCGCGAATGCCTTCAATAGAGACCAGGTAGAGGATCTCTTTTCCCCGGTAATCCTCGTCGACCTTTTCGTCATCCGGGAATTCGTGGGTCAACTCCAGGGTATCGCCTGCAGAAACACCCAGCAGTTGACGCGAGAAACCCGGGAAGGGCCATTCTTTTGAGGCGTCTTCATCTTTTGTTTTAATCATTACCGGTAAGGGTTGATTCTTAAGCAGGAAACTGTCCTCGTCTTCGGGATCACCCTCAGCTGGATAACAATCCAGAGAAGTATCGACTAAATTACCATCCTCTGCCGGATGTTCTACAGTATCAACTGATGCCTGCTGAGAGAGCATCCGCTCTATCACTTTATCCACATCATCACTTGAAACATCACTTTGTTCATAAACAATCCGGATCTCTCTATAATCTCCCAGAGTGACTTCAGGCTGGAGCGGGATATTAAAGATGAATATTGGAGGTTCAAGGCTCTTTATCTCTTTTACCTGACCAGGACCATACGGCTCCTGTTCAACTTCATCCAGGATTTTTGGATAAATATCATCTAAAAAATGCTCCAAAGCGTGATCGATTATCGCTCCCTCACCGAAGTGATTTACTATTAAATGATATGGCGCTTTGCCTGGCCGATAGCCAGGAATCTTTTTTCCTTTTGACAGCTCTTTTGCCGCAAGGTATTTAGCCTTTTCAAAAGTCTCTTGATCCGCTTCTACAATAACTTCCAGCTGGTGTTCTTCTAGATAACTCTGCTCAATTTTCAATTTAATCCTCACGTGTTCTTATGGCATTGGAAAGAGGACATCATTCTTCAGTTCCCTTGTCCTTGCCTAGTCTGCTGATATGGGGAAGGTGGGGGTCGAACCCACACGCCTTATAAGGCACATGATCCTAAGTCATGCCTGTCTGCCAATTCCAGCACTTCCCCGATATAATTAGTCCAAAAAAAATTATAAGCCAGAGGTCTCCAGGCGTCAATAAATCTACTATAATAGTTTTGTTAATCAAATCTCCGGAGGAGCTTCCCCGGACAACACATCTTTACCAGTATTATGGAGAAAAACAATGTTTGATCACTTTAATATTCTT
>JAUWEC010000045.1 GCA_030608465.1 Chloroflexota bacterium | reverse complement strand
GATGTAGCTGGATTGGACATCCTTTAGTTCTTCCGCTGTAACAGGATCTGTGACAACCTTTTTTATCTCCTCAGTAATTAACTGCAGAGCCTTTTCCACATTTTGGGGATCTACACCGGCTGAAACCGTCCAGGGTCCGGGACCGATGCCGCTGCTGAGGGAGCTGTAAGCGTAATATGCCAGCCCGGCTTTATTGCGGACTGATTCTCCGATGCGGCCCATCATTCCAAACTGGCCCAGAATGCTGTTGCCTATCAGCGCTGGATAAAACTCTTCCGCTTTTCGGGGAGGACCGACTACGCCGAGGATAATGTCTGTCTGGCTTTTCTCCTCGATAGTATGGTGGTTGCGAACGGTTTTTTCAAGTGGATCTGCGCCTGGCACCAGAAAAACCTCTGGCTGGCCGGAATTAGACCAGTCCCCGAACTTATCTTTCGCCAGTTGTAGGGCTTGGGCGGGTTCCACCGCGCCGACAACCGCGATCACCATTTCCTTTGGCCCGTAGTGTACTTGATGAAATTTCACCAGGTCTTCCGTTTTAATGGCAGTGACTGTCTCAATAAAACCGTCACTCGGATTTTTATAGGGGTGCCCGGCGTAAGCAATATTGTCGAAACCCATTGAAGCCATTTCATTTGTGTCCTGCGCCCTTAAGTTCAGTCCGGTCAGCAGTTGGGATCGGACCCGTTCGATATGGGATTGTGGGAACACCGGTTCTTTTAATACATCAGCCAGGATCTCCATTAGAGCAGGTAAATCATCCGCCAGGGATTTTCCACCGAATCCGGCAGTGTGGGCTCCACAGCTGATTCCAAGGCTGGCTCCCATGGATTCAAGGTTCTCATAAATTTCCTGAAATTTTTGCTTTTTTGTGCCCCGCATCAATGTTGAGGCTGTAAAGTCTGCTAAACCGAGTTTTTCCAGGGGATCATAAAGGCTTCCAGCCTGCAGGTATCCGGCAATTGAAACCGAGAGCGTGTTGAAATTTGGGCGGACAAGCAGCGTGATTCCGTTATCCAGCTGGGTTCGGGTGATGTCGTGCGGACCGGGCATTGATTCCGGATTGAGGGAGGCGTGATCATGGATGTTCATTGTTTGTTATTTCCCTTGTTCTGCGGGTAGTAAAATCCCACCAACCTGTTTTGCGGGTTTAGATAGGTTTGGGCTGCCCGCTGGACATCATCCGGTGTAACCGCTTCCAGGTTCTCCAGATAATTCGTCACCCATTCATAACTGGCAAACATCTCTGAAAAACCCATCCAAAAAGCCTGATTGGTGATGCTTTCTCCTCCGTAGGCGAATAATGCCCTGGTTTGTTTTACTGCCCGCAGGATTTCTTCCTGGCGAGGCGGGGTATCCTGCAGGCGCTGGATTTCCTCATCGAGCACCTTTATGGCTGCGTCAGGTGTTGAAGAGGGATGGATGATGAAATTGAGACTGTATAAAAACGGATCAATCGTAGCCGGTAATCCGCCGTGAACATTCACAACGACTTCCTCTTCTTCTACCATTTTTGTATACAGCCTTGAGGTTTTATTTGATATTCCTCCGCCGCCGAACATATTTAACCCCCGTGGGCCGGACAGAATACTGTCCAGGATCAGCAGTGGAAAAAAATCAGGATCACTGGCAGGTGGTGTGTGGTAAACCACATCGCCGAGAATAGTATCTCCTGGCCCTTCTACAGTTATCCGGTGCTCCCCCCGCTGGGGTGGTTCCGGTCTGTTAACCCTGGGAGGTTCATCGTTCGCGGGGATATGTTCGTAGAGATCTTTAATGCGCTTCAATATATTGTCTTTATCAAAGTCTCCAGCCATGGCGATCACGGCATTGCTTGGGGTGTAATATGCCTGGTAGTGTTGGAAGAGATCATCCCGTTGGATGGACTTCAAATCTGCTAAATCGCCAATGGTCTCATGGTGGTAGGAATGAACCCGGAAAGCAGCGCTCTTGACTGCCTCCCCGAGCCGGAATCCAGGACTGTTTTCCCTTCCCTGTCTTTCTGAAATCACCACAGTACGTTCGGATTCCACTTTCTCCGGTTCGTAGGTGCTGTTAAGCATACGGTCTGCTTCCAGTTCCATTGCCAGGTCTATTTTGTCAGCCGGCATGGTCTCGAAATAAGTTGTCCAATCCAAGTAGGTGAACGCGTTCCACACACCGCCAGTTCGGGAAACTGCTTTTTCCAATTCATCGGCAGGAAAACGCTCAGTTCCCTTAAATTGGAGATGTTCCACCCAATGGGAAATCCCTGTTCGCCCCGGAATTTCATCCCGGGATCCAACCTGGTACCAAATCCAGCTGCTGATCAAAGGGGCAGTATGGATTTCCTTGAGTTTGATTTGCAATCCATTGGCCAAAGTGATGCTTGGTATGTTCTCTAACATATTCATAAGCTAGTCAGTTGTTATTGGGTGAGAGAGGCAATCAACAAATCCAGCGCCAGTTCAAATTCCAGCTGACCGGTCTTCATTTTTTGATCTACCTCGGATAATTGGTGAAAAATGGTTTTTAGTCTGGGTAGGGTAAATTGTGAAACTTTTGGGATAATCTTTTTAATTGGATAGGGATGGACACCCATTTTATTGGCAATAGCGTTATGGTCCTGGCTTGGATCCTCGTCCAGTAACTCCCGAACCTGGATCATAAGTCGGAATTGACGGACAATCATGCCAAAGAGGGAAAGTGGTTCACTGTCTTCCAGCAGCCGGCGCAGCATGAACATGGCTGTTTTCCCGTCACCGTTTCCAATCGCATCAACCATCTCAAAAATATCTCCCTGGCGAACATCGGCGGTCAGGGTTCGGACGTCCGCTTCGGATACCGGTCGGGAAAAATTCACGAAAGTGAGCAGTTTTTCAATTTCCTTACTCGCCAGTCGGGGGTCTTCATCAAGATAGCTGGCCAGCAGCTGGGCCGCCTCATTGTGGAATTTGCCGCCTTGCTCTTTAGCCTGATCTTGAATCCAGCGAGTCATTGCGCCGCCTGTCGGCAGGGAAAATACCCGGCTCCAGCAACGGTCTTTGTGTTTCTGGACCCAGTGGATCAGCCATTGCCCGCTTTTTGGGATTTTATTCTCAACAAGTATCAATGCTGTAGTAGGGGGAACGGATTCAAGCAGCTTGATGAATTTTTCCTGGTTGGCTTTGCTTTTTGATAGTTTTAGAGGATTGTTTAATACCACCATTCTGCGTTTAGCGAGGAATGGCATAGCATGGGTTTCTGATTTAATCCCTTCAAGTGTTTTCTCGTTTCCATCCAGCGTGGTGATGTCCATGGCAGCTTCGGAGGAATCGCCCATTTTGGGCTTCAGCTGCTCGTTCAGGAAGCTGTGGATAGCGAATTCATCATTGCCATGCAGCAGGTAAATGGTGGGCGAAGAGGTACTCATTTTTAGTCCTGGGTTTTGATCCTGTGGGCAGGCAATCCGTTTAACGTGTGTTTGGCTATTGAGACGATTTTTAGGGAGCCTGGGTCGCCGCTGGTCGTTAGCTTTTTCTGAACGATGGGTCCCAATGGCTTTGAAATAAGCAAAGCCAACACACTCAGGGTGGTAATAAGGGGGATCCGCTCAAATTTATCGCGTGTGCGCTCCCCGACACCTAATAATCCTACAGCCCCAGCCAAGCCGGCTGCAAAGCCGGAGACAAGCAGGTTAGTCCCGCAATTCTGATGAATTGCCAGATTGCTCTGCCCGGACCTCAGTTTTTCCAGTGCGACCGAAATGATTTGGCTTAGTTCATCGCTGGGGATCTCACCCAGAATCCAGAATCCGCCTGTGTCAGAATGCCCAGCGAAGGGCTGCTTGGGATGGATTTTGGCCAGCAAATTCAGTGTGGCATGTTCCAGACCGTGATTGCGGCGCGTGCGTGAAATTAGAGATTTCATAAGATAGGTCTGATAATGGGCAGACAAAAAAGAAATTAATTTCTAATCTCCTGTCCGAATTTTATATAGTATTCTGGTTCAAAATGGGAAGAAAATTTTGAAAAATATCCCGGATAAGTTATCCGACCAGTAGGATTTCTATTTTACTAGAGAACCGTGATAAATACTACCGGGGGTGATGGTTATAATATATTTCTGAGAAATCTGATATCGAAGCTAAAAATTTCCCGTGCTATAATTGCCTAGCTGTACAGAGCTGTAGGAGAGTAGAAATCAGATATATGAAAACGTTAATTACAGGTGTGGCCGGATTTTTAGGATCAGCACTGGCCCAAAAACTAATTGAAGGTGGACATGAAGTTCTAGGTCTGGATGACCTGTCTACCGGAAAGGAAGAAGCGATTCCCTCCCAGGTGCAATTTGAACTGGGAGATATGCTGGATCGACCAAAGCTGTGGACCTTGCTGCAGGATGTAGAATGTGTCTTTCATCTTGCCGCCCGGGTCGCGGTCCAGGAATCCATTCTTTATCCCCGGGAATATAATAGTACTAATGTTGGCGGAACGGTTAGCGTGATGGAAGCCATGCGTGATGTGGGTGTGAAACGGGTTGTATTTACCTCCTCCGGCGCGGTTTATGGCTCTCAGGAAGAACAGCCTCTCCATGAGGATATGCGCCCTGCGCCAGATTCCCCATACGCTGTTTCGAAACTCTCGGCTGAATATTATGTCAAAACTATTGGTAAACTGTGGGGTATAGAAACTGTCACCCTGCGTGTTTTTAATGCTTACGGCCCTGGCCAACATACACCGGCAGATCATCCACCGGTGGTTGCGAATTTCCTCAAGCAGGCGGTCCGGGAAGGCACTCTGGTCATTCACAACAGCGGAACCCAAACCAGGGATTTTGTATATCTGGATGATGTAGTGGAGGCTCTGATTAAAGCCAGCAAAGCTTCGGATGTTGACGGCAAGACGATAAATATCGGCTGCGGAAAAGAAGTAAGTATTGTTGATCTGGCAGAGAGAGTGATTGAATTAACCGGTGTGAAAACAGAGTCGATCTTTAATCCCAAATCCAAGGGTGGTGTAAGCAGGATGAGGGCAGACATCTCTAAGGCTGCGGACCTGCTGGGCTATAAACCAAAATATTCCCTCTCTGAGGGTTTGAAGCTGACCCTGGAGCGGGATTCCCGCTATCGGGTTTCGAGCTGACTGACCCAGTTTGGTAAACCGCATTAAATTTCCTCCTTGAAGTCACCATGACAGTATGAATCCTCCTTCTGGACCCGGCATTTGTGTTCTCAGCAATAAGAAGAGATTTCTTTTTTTTAACCTCTTTTCGAAGCCTGTATTGTACAATATCCCTATGACTGACAAGTTAACAGCTTCTTTTTATGCCCAGGACACAGTTCAGGTAGCCTGGGAACTGATTGGTAAACGGCTGGTGCGTTTGGATGGGGATCGACGGATTGCAGGCATGATCACAGAGACTGAAGCCTACCGGGGTGAGGATGATTTAGCCTGTCACTGCCGGTCTGGGCGGACCCCGCGGACGGAAATCATGTATGGACCTCCTGGCAAAGCTTATGTGTATTTTGTCTACGGCATGCACTGGTTGTTGAATTTTGTGACCGAAAAAGAAGGATATCCGGGAGCTGTGTTGATCCGGGCGATTCAGCCGGAAGAAGGATTGGACCTGATCGCCAAACGCAGAAACGGCAGACCCTCAAAACAGTGGACGGATGGACCGGCCAAGCTCTGTCAGGCGCTTGGGATCGATGGCGGGTTTAATGGTGTGAATACTTGCAAAACAGATGCCCTCATTTTTGTAGAATCTGGTACAGAGATACCATCTGCTTTGATTCGAAAAACACCGCGGATTGGGTTGGAAACAGTCCCTGAACCGTGGCGGAGCAAACCCTGGCGGTTTGTTTTAACTGGCCCGAATCTTATTCATCCGCCAGGAAGGTAAAGAATAACAACAATATTTGGAGAACCTATGTTTAAGAGACGTGCAGAACCTGCCCCGAAACTTGATGTTGTGCCAACCCAGATGCGGGTGACCTCTATCCTCGGCGAAAACACCAGCTGGAAAGGTGATTTGACTGGGAAAGGCGGTATTCGGATTGAGGGTTTGTTTGAAGGGAAAATTGATCTAGAAGGTTTAATCATTGTGGATCGCAAGGGACGCGTGGAAAGTGAGCTGATTAAAGCTGAAACGGTGATAGTTGGCGGTTCTGTCCGCAGTGATATCCAGGCCAATCGGGTTGAAATCCGCAGCACCGGACGAGTCTGGGGGAATGTAACCACTGTCCTCTTTTCCACAGAAGAAGGTGCCTACCTACGGGGGGAAATTCAGATGGAAGAAGATAAAACCGATCCGGTTGAGTCCGATCCAGTCCAGGATGGACAGGATAAAAACAAACCAGAACTAACACCAAAAAAAACCAAAGGATAAGAGGACAAGCTTGAAATACTCCTGGTTTCTTGGATTGATATTGATCCTGGTGCTGACCGCCTGCGGCAGTGGTGTGCCAGTCAATCAGGAGGTGCAATCAACATCTTCGGCCCCGGATTCCAGGTCTCCGGAATTTCCACCAGATCCTGCCGATAATACACCGGATCAAGATCCCCCTCAAACTCCTGAGCTTATCAGCAGCACGGCTGCAACAGAGGAAACTTCCTGCCTGGATGAGGTTGGTTTGATCGAGGCATTTTCTATCCCCATCTCAAGAACCCAGGATGAAATATCAGGCAGGATCTATACCCCGCCTTGTTACAGCGCAAATCTGGATCAGAATTATCCCACATTGTATTTACTGCACGGAGCAACCGAGACTGATCAACAGTGGGAAGAGCTTGGTGTTGACGATCTGGCAGATACCCTTATCTCCCGGGATGAACTTCCTCCTTTGATCATCATTATGCCCAGAGAAGACAGCTGGATCCCCCTTCCCGAGAATCTATTTGGCGATCATATAATAAAGGATCTGATTCCCTGGGTGGATGTTCATTATCGAACCCTGGGGGACAGGGAGTACCGGGCAATCGGCGGTTTATCCCGCGGCGGGAATTGGGCAGTTCGGATCGGTTTACTGAACTGGGGATTGTTCGAAGCGGTTGGAGTACACAGTGCCCCCTTGTTTATTGGTGATTTGGAGCGTGTCCCCGATTGGTATGCGGCGATTCCCGAATCAAAAATCCCCCGCATTTATATCGATATTGGGCAGGATGATACCGAATGGGCGGATGCCGCAGCCTTTGAAAACCTATTAACAGAATTGGGAATTCCGCATACCTGGCATCAATATCCCGGGATGCATGAGGAATCCTACTGGCATGATCATCTGGATGAGTATCTGTTATGGTACAGTTCAGGATGGAGAGTAGAATAACACCGGGGTTCGGTTAGTGGTTCTGTTTAGAAACATGACAAGGAATAGATTCTAAAACAAAGTTAAGAGCAAAGAGGAAACAAATATGAGAACCCCAGCATTTAAAATATTTATGACCCTGGACTGGGAAGGTATCCAGCCTTTATATACTCAGCTGGAAGATTTTGAGCTGGACAAAGAATCTCTGGACTCGTGGATGGAGCAGTGGTCTGATCTGAGGAAATTAGTGGATGAACGATATGCCCGCCTGTCGCTGGCAACTGAACTGGATACTGCTGATGAAGAAAAAGAGAAACGTTTCTTTGATTTTTTAGAACATGTTTATCCGTCCACGCAGGCTGCCGACCAGGGATTAAAGAAGAAGCTGCTGGGGAGTGAATTGACGCCACAGGGAATGGAGTTAGCGTTAAAGAAAATGCAGGCGGAAGCAGATTTATTCTGTGAGGAAAACCTGCCTTTACTGACGGAAGAAAGCAAACTTGGCACACAATACAGTAAAATCCTCGGCGCACAAACTATTCAGTGGCAGGAGGAAGAACTGACCTTAGTGCAGGTCAAATCTGCTCTTTTGACCACAGACCGGAGGGTCCGGAAGGAACTCTGGGAACTCTTGTCCCAGCGTCAGCTTGAAGACAGGGAAGCGATTAACGAACTCTGGAAAAAATTCATGGCAGTCCGTGGAAAATTAGCTTCCAATGCGGGTTTTCCGGATTATAGGGCATTCCGCTGGCAGCAGCAGCTCCGATTGGATTACAGCCCCAAGGAGAGCCGGCAATTTATTGATGCAGTAAAGGAAGTGGCTGTCCCGGCAGCGATGCGGGTCTATAACCGGTATCAATCACGGCTGAGGATAGATCAGGTCCGCCCCTGGGATCTATTGGACAATCAAACCACCTTCAGCTTACCAGCCATCCAGGCTTTTAAAACTGAGGAAGAATTCATCACCCGGGTCGGGAATATTCTTGATCGTCTGGATCCGTTATTAGGCAATTATTTTAAATCCATGCAGGATAAGGATCTGCTAGATTTGATGAATAGAAAAGGGAAAGGCCCGGGTGGATTTTGCACCACATTCGCTACTCTGGGTGAGCCGTTTATTTTTATGAATGCGGTTGGCCGGGGATCCGATTTGCGGGTGTTGTTCCATGAAAGCGGTCACGCCTTCCACGTCTTTGAGCGGACTGATTTGCCTTATCATCACCAATGGCGGACAGGCAGGGAATTTGCAGAAGTTGCTTCAACAGCCATGGAGTTATTGGCTGAACCCTACCTTTCAGAAGAACAGGGAGGATTTTTATCTACTGAGGATGCAGCCCGGACCCGGTTATTAAACCTGGAAGGGAAGCTGCTTTTCTGGCCGTATATGGGAGTTGTGGTTGCTTTCCAGCACTGGGTTTACGAGAATCATAGCCTGGCCAGCAATCCAGATGCCTGTGATGGGAAATGGGCGGAATTGATTGATTTCTATATGCCCGGCATTAACTGGGGTGGGTTTGAGGATGTGAAGATGACGGGTTGGCATCGAAAACTCCATATCCATCAAGAACCTTTTTATTATATTGAATATGGTCTGGCTTCCTTAGGCGCATTTCAAATCTGGGAGAATGCCCAGAAAGACCAGGGTAAAGCGCTCCAGCAATACCGTCAGGCTTTGGCGCTGGGCGGAACGGCATCTCTTCCCAAGCTGTACAGTGCTGCAGGTGCGAATCTGTCATTTGACATGGACACCTTGGGCTCAGCCGTCCAATTGATAGAAAAAACCCTGACTGAATTAGAAACACAACTGGCTTGATGGTCCAGGGTTGATCGTTATCTGGACGGCTAGATTTATCTTGGTTTTGTTTCAGTATCTGGGCGTGTCATTTGTCATTGCCTGATGGAGATACTCTCCGTTATAATTAATTTCCAGATTGTAGATTGAGAAAAAGGGGAAACAATGGACAAGATTCTAAAAGTTGTTATTCCAATGGCCGGCTATGGAAAGCGGCTCCGACCTCATACCTGGAGCCGACCCAAACAGCTGATTACCCTGGCCGGCAAAACTGTCATTGAGCATGTGCTGGATACATTCTCTACCCTTCCCGCCGGAATTAAGATTGAATTTGTCTTTATTGTCGGGTATCTGGGGGACACAATCCAGGCTTTTATGGAAGCAGAGTTTCCAGATCTAACTGTGCATTTTGTGGTCCAGGAGGAAATGCGCGGTCAATCCCATGCCATTTACCTGGCCCGAGAATATATCAACGGACCGATGATCATGGTTTTTGCGGACACATTGATTGAAACCGACCTTTCTTTCCTTGATCAGGAAAAATCAGATATCGTCGCCTGGGTTAAACCGGTGCCGGATCCCCGGCGGTTTGGTGTTGCCGAGGTGGGTAAAGACCAGCAGGTTACCCGGTTAATTGAAAAACCAAAAGCCATGGATAACAACCTGGCACTGGTTGGTTTTTATTATTTCAAAAATGGACAGGATTTGATCCAGGCCATTGAAAAACAGATAGACCAGAAAGTCCAGCTAAAAGGAGAATATTTCCTGGCGGATGCAATTAACATTCTACTGGACGGGGGAAGCTGTAACATGCGTATCCAGAAAGTCAATATTTGGCTGGATGCCGGAACATTTGAAGCTGTATTGAGCACCAACCGTTATTTATTGGATCATGGGCATGATAATACTGAAAAAGCTGAAAAACGAATGGGAGCAAATATCATTCCTCCTGTTTATATTCACCCCGAAGCGGAAGTGGAGTCCTCGGTCATTGGACCCCACGCCGCTATCGAAGCGGGCTGCCGAATATTGGGAAGTATTATCCAGAATTCGATCGTGGAGAAGAACACCCTGATCGAAGACGTGATCCTGGAAGGTTCCATGATTGGACAAAATAGCCGGTTGAAAGGTGGATCTTATTCCATCAACATCGGGGACAATACAGAGATAGAACTCTGATAAATAATCTAGCGCAGTATTCTTCCAGAGGAGTCAAATGAGTCGAGAATTTATCGCCACACGCGTTGCCACACTTAAACCATCAGGCATCAGAAAATTTTTTGACATCGTTGCCACCATGGATGATGTAATCTCACTTGGGATCGGGGAACCGGATTTTACTACCCCGGAACCCATTCTTGAGGCAGGCATTGAGGCGATCAGGAATGGGGAGACCCATTACACCTCGAATGCCGGTATTTATGAACTCCGAGAAGCGATTGCTGAATTGCTTGAGGAGAAATACCAGGTCTGCTACAACCCTGTTGATGAGGTTGTGGTTACAGTCGGAGTATCAGAGGCACTTTACCTGGCGCTGACAGCGGTGATTAATCCAGGTGAGGAAATTATCATTCCTACCCCTTGTTTTGTATCCTATCAGGCGGAAGTGATTCTGGCAGGCGGCGTACCGGTTGAAGTCCCGGGCTCAATGGAAAACAATTTTCAGCCCGAACCAGGGTTAATCGAAGCCGCTATCACACCGCAGACTAAGGCAATCTTCATTGGATTTCCCAATAATCCCACCGGCGCTGTGGCAACCAGGGAGACTTTACTTGAAATCAGCAGAATAGCTGAGGAACATGATTTATTTGTTATTTCAGATGAAATTTATGACAGTCTGGTCTATGGAGTGGAGCATGTTTGTTTTGCGTCACTGCCGGGGATGAAAGAGCGCACCATCACACTGGGTGGATTCTCAAAAAGCTACGCGATGACGGGCTGGCGGGTAGGGTACGCAGCAGCGCCGGCAGATATTCTGGGTGGATTGGTTCGTATTCATCAATATACCGTCATGTCCGCGCCAACTATGTCGCAATTGGCAGCATTGGCTGCTGTAAAACATGGGGCTGACTACGTGGAAGAGATGCGCCTAAAATATGACCGCCGCCGGAAGCTAATCGTCTCCCGGTTAAATGCCATTGGCCTGGAAACTTTTATGCCGCAAGGCGCATTTTATGCTTTCCCGAAAATAAAATGCACGGGGCTTGATGATGTATTATTTGCCAAGAACCTGCTTCGGGAAGAACGGGTAGCGGTAGTTCCCGGTTCGGCTTTTGGCGCCGGTGGGGATGGATTTGTACGCTGTTCCTATGCAACCCGTTACAAAGAGATTGAAAAAGCGCTTGATCGGATTGAAAGTTTTGTTAAACGCTGCAGCTGACATTTTTCTGGCAGTAAAATTTCCGCACCAAAAAACCGCTTGTTCTTCCAGATGATTAGAGAATTGCTGGAGGATTAACCTCGATGATCCAATCCGGTCCCGGAGGATGGTCTCGAACCAGGTCTATCGGATAAGGTCCTTTCAGCAAGATTTGCCAGCGTGTTTTCCCCCGGATTCGCGTGAAGTAAGGTGGAACCGGGCCAACCAACCGGGTGGCCCGGTATCCTTCGGTTTTAATCCATCCCTGAAGCGCGGCGGCATATGCGCGGGCTTCGGCTTCTGCAGCTTTGGGATCGGCTGCCCGAATCTCCAGCCTGACCAGATTGGTAAAAGGGGGATATCCAAGATCGCGACGATATTCCAGTTCCTGTTGGTAAAAATCCCGGTAGTTATGCTGGGAGGCGGCCTGGATTACATAATGATCCGGTTCGAATGTTTGTAAAATCACCTCACCCCCGAGAGGGCTGCGTCCTGCCCGTCCTGCTACCTGGGTCAATACCTGAAAAGTCCGTTCCGCAGCCCTGTAATCCGGCAGGTGCAGACCGGTCTCCGCCAGCACAACACCCACTAGTGTGACTAACGGCAGATCCAATCCTTTAGCAAGCATCTGTGTACCAATCAATACATCAGCCCGGTGAGCAGAAAACTTCTCCATGATCTCCCAGTGAGCTCCTTTTGTTCGAGTGGTATCTCTGTCCCAGCGCATGGTGCGGATTCCTGGAATCATATCCTGTAAGGCTGATTCAACTTGCTCAGTACCTGTTCCCAATTGGCGGATTCGGGAGCTTCCACAGGCGGGGCAGGTCCGGGGAATGTTTCTCCGGTATCCGCAGTGGTGACAGTGGAGGGCGCTGTCCGTTTTGTGGGCAGTAAGAGAGGTATCGCAGCGGGGACAACGGAGAGCGTTTCCGCAATCCCGGCAAAAAACATAGGAAGCGCTGCCCCGGCGGTTTAGGAATAGAATTGACTGCTGATTTCTGTTCAGTGTAGAAAAAAGGGAATCTTGCAGAGAACGACTGAAAATTGAGCGATTACCCTCTTTTAGCTCAACCCGCATATCGACAATCTTGACCCGCGGTAGATCTGTAAATTGCAGATCCTCATTCAGTTTTTGATAACGTTGAGTTTCTGGAGGACCCATCCCCGATTGTTTAAGTTGGATCTGAATGGATTCCCGGTGAGCGAGAATCCGCTCAGGTAGCGTCAGGAAACGCCAGTCTCCCTGGGATGTTCGGTACATACTGGTGATATCAGGAGTGGCAGAACCCAGGATACAAACAGCTCCGGTTATCGATGCATAAGAGACTGCGGAATTGACGGCGTGATAGCGGGGGGAGATGTCACCCTGGTAGTACGAGTCGTCATGGCATTCATCCACCACAATTAAACCTGGATTGGGGAATGGGGTGAATAAAGCACTGCGAGGTCCGACAACGATTGAAAGTTTTCCCTCGCGGGCTAACCTCCAGGTGTCATATCGTTCACCCGGGGAAAGTTCAGAATGCAGCACACCCACTTGATCCGGGAAGCGGCTCATAAACCGGCTGACAGTTTGCGGGGTCAAGGATATTTCCGGAACGAGGATAATGGCTTGTTTCCCCAGAGCAAGGGTTTGATCAACAGCTCTGAGGTAAATTTCTGTTTTTCCGGAACCGGTGACGCCAAAGAGTAGGCATGGTGTCGGATTTTCTTCCTCAAATGATCTTTGTATGGCATCCCAAACTTTTTTCTGGTCTTTGGTTAATATTGGTGATTGGGAGGGGAGAACCTGTACCCCTTTCAGTGGGTCCCGCAGGACAGGAACTTCCAGGATTTGGACCAGACACCGTTGGTTAAGCTGTTTTAGATCGTTAAGATTGCTCCCGGTTTGTTGATAGATCTCAGATAAAGGAAGATCCCCTATACTTTCCATCGCCAAACGGAGAACAGCCTGTCTGCGGTTCAGGGCTTCTGGATATCCTGCTTTTGCCAGAGTATCCATTTGTTTCATCGCATCCTCCGGTTCGCCAGTGAATTTCAGGCGGCGTTCCAGTTTTGGCTTAACAGATGGCGCGGCTAATGTTGATCTCCCGGTGATTACTCCCCGGCGTTCCAAAGACCCAGCGGTTTTTCGCCAATTTCTGTGCGGCAGCGCCCGGTCAATTTGCCTTCCCCGCAGTGGACCCCGGGTGGTGAGTAAATCCAGCAGGTGGGTTTGAGTTGGCGTTAACTCCGCCAGGAGCGGATCTCCCGCTTCCAGCAGCGCCAGGCTGCGCGCTGAGAGCTGGTATTCACTATCTACCTTTACCTTTAAACCTGCCGGCAGCATGGCGTGAAGAGTCGCACCTAATGGAGATAAAGTTTCCCTGGATATCCCTTCGGCAAGCTGGATCTGCAATGGAGTTACTACCGGCAGCGGGTCCAATATTTTTTGAATGGCTTTGGTTTGGGGTACTTCTGGTGTGGTTGGGAATTCGATGATGATTCCCTGGACGGTTTGCCGCCCAAACGGTACAGTCACCAAGTGACCGATATTAACTTCCTGCTGAACTGACTCCGGCAGGTGGTAATCATAAACTCCCCGGACCCGGGGAACATTCACCGCAATCCGGACATATTTGGGGGGTTTTCTATCTTCAGGCGGCATGGAGATCACACACCCTGGATTTGAACTTTGGAGATTCTTAACCCATCCATCGTTACTACCTGCAGTTGAACTCCATCAGCGAGCATGATGGTTTCTCCCTGGACAGGGATGTGATCCAGATGACCGAGTAAATACCCGGCAATAGTGTCGTAATTTGGATCGTTAAAGTTAGTTCCCAGGGTTTGATTTACTTCTTCAATGGCTGCCAACTCGTCTACCAGGACAGTGTTCTGGTTTATTCGCTGGATTTCTGGAGTTTTTTCATCAAAGGGATCGCTGATTTCCCCCACGATTTCCTCCAGGGCATCCTCGAGGGTGATTAAACCCGCCGTACCGCCGTATTCATCCAGGACAATGGCGATATGGCGGCTGTGAACCCGGAACTGGCTCATCAGCGCCCTGACTGTGCTGCTCTCTGGTATCCACAGTGGTTCCCGGATTAGAGAACCTGCGTTTAAGGTTCCATTGCCTTCTTTCTGCTGGGCTCGAAGCAGGTCTTTAATATGGACTACGCCGATGATGTTGTCGAGATCTCCTACATAAACAGGGAATTTTGAGTAACGGGTTTGAACAACAGTTCGGATGCTTTCATCCAGAGGAGTATCTGCGGGGAGAGCGATAATCTCAGTCCGCGGGATCATCACCTGGCGCACGTTTAACCTAAAGAAGTCAAATATAGCAAGCAGCATTTCCCGTTGTGGGGATTCGATAGTACCTACCTCTTCGGATTCGACCAGGAGCTGCTTTAATTCAGCGACTGTGTAAATGGTGGAATGGCTGCCGCCGGAGCTTTTTACGCCCAGTAAACGCAGGATGCTCCGGGTAGCCCAATCTAAAATGTTGACAAACCAGGAAAATACAGTGCTGAACCACCTCATAGGATTTGCAGCAAGAATTGCCATCCCCTCTGGGGATTCCAGAGCGGCCACTTTGGGGACTTGTTCGCCGAGTACAACATGCAAACTGGTGACGATGATCAGGGAAAAGACCAAGGGAAGCGCGGTAAGGACCGGTTCGATCCGGCTCCACTGGACCGGGATTTCCAGGGAATGGAACATGGGTTCCAATAAAGCCTCGAAGGTGTTTTCTCCCACCGCACCCAGCGCAAGACTGGCAATGGTGATACCTAATTGGGCAGCGGCAATTAATCGATCCCGGGCTTTAGGATTTTCCAACCAGATCAGAACCTGCTGGGCAGAGGCGTTTCCTTCTTCAGCCTGCAAACGAACACGGCTTTTCCGGGCAGTTATTACCGCAAATTCTGTCGCGACAAAAAAACCGTTTAAGCCAACCAGCAATAGGATTATTAAGAAGTTCCAAATCATAGAAGATTACCGTGAGATTTAATCCCTGGATATAACGGCAGCTGTATACCCAACCACACTGGAATTATCTCCGGATATATCACCGGAATGAGCGTAGTTCAGTTGATGGGCAGTGACCGGGGGCTCGTCTTTAGCGGCCCAGATCACTGCGGCCAGGGCGCCTAATCCACAGGCAAATCCGCTGCCCTCGTCTTGAGCCTGGAACAAGCCATCCGGGTTCAAGGTTTTTATGTGATTGATAATGGTCTGGTCTAATTCCCGGGCTTTATCCGCCGGGTGAAAATGGGATAAGTCAGTACTGGCTGTTAATATGGCGTTTTTCCCTTTTATTAAGTTCGCCAATATGGTCCCCAGTTTCTTCATTAAAGCCGGGTCTTGCTGGTGGATCATCAGCGGCAGCAGACGGAATTCTCCCGGCAGGGCCCGCTGGAAAAAAGGAAGCAGGATCTCCACTGCATGTTCACTGTCATTATTGACCCGCTTGAGCGGTATCCCCGTCTTCTCCTGCAGAGCCTGGTCAACAGCTTCCAAGCTGTCAAGATCCACCGGCACGATTCCAAGAGGAGTTTGATATGCCTGGTGTGAAGTGGTGAGGATTGCATCTGGATGAAATTGGTGGAAGGGAGAGAGGATAACCACCAAGTCTGGACTGAGATCCCGCAGAGCAGCAAAACAGTAACCCGCAACGGGTCCGGAATAGATATGACCGGCGTGGGGAGATATCAGGGCAATAATATCACCGGATATTTCGGGAAGTTCTGCCTGGTGGATATAAGAATCCACGGTTTCTGCGAGTTTGTCCGGGTTTGCTGGATACCAGCGGCCGGCCAAAGGTGAGGGGCGGATATCGGTTATTTTACTCATAGATTCACTTCGATTGTAGCACATGAGATGGACAGGAGAAGCATTACTTTCCGTATGATAAACGGAATTATTTTTCCGGGATAATCTGACCGAAAGGCTTGTGATATACTACTTTGGAAAAATATATCTCGGAGTAGGTAATCATGTATAAGATATCCATTGAATATTGCGTCCCTTGAAACTATGTACCAAGAGCCATCAGTTTGATGAGCGCATTCTTAACAGATTATGTTTCCTCGATCGCTGAAATTAGCTTAATTCCGGCAGATGGGGGCAAGTATGAAATTAGAGTAAATGGCGATTTAATCTATTCAAAACTTGAGACTGGAAGGCATGCAGATCCTCCCGAAATAATTGGGCTGTTCGAAGAACAGATGAAGGAGAAGGGTTAAATGACAGAAAAGCAGAGGCGAGTATTTTCCGGTGCCAGGCCTACCGGACGCCAGCATTTAGGTAATTATTTGGGAGCGATAAAGAATTATGTTGCTCTCCAGGACGAATACCGCTGCGTTTACAGCATTGTGGACATTCACGCGTTAACAACCATTGAG
>JAUWEC010000057.1 GCA_030608465.1 Chloroflexota bacterium | reverse complement strand
ATTCACGTCGGGTGGCATCCGCTCTAGAGGGATTAAACTATCAACCAACTCCAAAAGCTGAAGATGCGGATGTGATCGTCCTGAATACCTGCGTGGTCCGCCAGAGCGCGGAGGATAGTGCAGTAGGACGGATCAGTTCCTTAAAAAACATCAAAAAAAGCCGTCCGGATACTGTAATCAACGTTATGGGATGCCTGGTGGGCATCAAGGGAACTAATGATCTTGAAGAGCAGTTTCCCCATGTAGATGTCTTTTCGCCGCCCTCCGACCCCGGTCCTTTGCTGGCCTATTTGACCCAGGAGGAAACCAAGATTTGGCAGCAGGAGGCAACTTCCCACCGTTTCGCATTTATGGATGGGGAACTCACCCTCCCGGAAGCGGACCGGTTGCAGCTTGTTTCGGCTTTTGTGCCAGTGGTCCTTGGCTGTTCTCACGCCTGTACTTATTGCATAATTCCCTACCGGCGGGGAATTGAGCGCAGCCGGCCGGTCGAGGATGTCCTAAATGAGGTACGCTCGCTGGTATCTCAGGGCGTAAGAGAGATCACCTTATTGGGACAGATCGTTGACAGATACGGATTGGACCTGCCAGAGAAGTCTTCATTGCAGGAATTACTAAAGTTGGTACATGACGTTGATGGTTTAGAACGGATCCGCTTTTTAACTTCCCATCCCAATTGGTTCAGCACAGACTTAATGGATGCGGTTGCTTCTCTTCCTAAAGCCATGCCCCATATTGAGGTTCCCCATCAAGCTGGTGATGATCGAGTGCTGAAGAATATGAAACGGGAATACACTATTGATCAATACCGCCAGTTAATTGGGGAGATTAGAGAGCGAATACCCGGTGTGAGTATTGCAACAGATGTGATTGTGGGATTTCCAGGTGAAACCAAAGAACAATTCCAGGGTTCATGTGATTTGTTGAAGGAATTGAAATTGGACGTAGTTCACCTGGCCCGTTATTCTGTCCGACCCGGCACAGTGGCAGCCCGAAAGATAGAGGACGATGTGTCCGAAGATGAAAAATGGCGCCGCTTTCGGTTAATCGAGGAGTTGCAGGAAGGGATTGCGACAGAGATAAATCAAAAATATTTAGGGGAAACGATGGAAGTCCTCTTTGAGGGACAAAACAAAGGACGCTGGCGCGGACGTACTCCTACCAATAAATTGGTTTTTGTTGAGAGTGATCAGGACCTGCTGGGAAAAGTCCAACATGTAACAATCACCTGGACCGGCCCCTGGTCAATGCAGGGAAGTCTTCCTCCGGGCGAAAAAATCTTTGTTCCAAAACAGGTTTGATTCTTGAATAAATCCTGTTTCCTAAAATATCCGTGAATGAACAAGGCGGCAAGATGAAAACAGAACCACGATACCCGGAGCCAACTGTTGGAGCGCTGATCTTCAACCCGGAAGGAAAACTTCTCTTGGTGAAAACACATAAATGGCATGGAAAATATACTATTCCCGGGGGTCACGTTGAGATGGGAGAGCGATTGCTGGATGCCTTAAAACGGGAGATTAAAGAGGAAACAAACCTGGAGATGATCGAAGCTGATTTTCTTTGTTTTCAGGAATTTATTTACGATGAGAGCTTTTGGAAAAAACGGCATTTTATCTTCTTTGATTTTGTCTGTCAGGTAGATGATGATAAAGTCCGGTTAAATGATGAGGTTGAGGAGTATGTCTGGGTTGATGTAGATGAAGCATATTCCTACCCGATTGATTCCTATCTTCGATATTCTTTGGAGCTTTACCAACAGCGATAAGTTTGACCGGATTGATTCCTGGTTTCTTGTATTGCCGGATTTTGTGGTTTTTGATTCGTAATACTCAACTAAAGAGGAGAGTTTTGGGTAAAATAAAATTGAGACACTATTTTTCTCCGCGGTGAAAAACTTATGAACAAATGGATTGCTGTTCCTTCCCTGCTGTTAATTCTTTTTCTAAGCGCCTGCAATCTACCCCAGGATAATCCTCTCCCGGAAGGAAAACCAGGTGCCCTGTATACCGAAGCAGCTATGACAGTATCCGTTAAGTTAACCGCAGATGGAATTAGAAATCCCCAATCTTCCCAAACATTAAGTCCAGAGGAAATAGTTTCACCCGCGGCAACAGCAACTTTCGCCATGTCGGCTCTGACACCCGGTGGAGGAGACGAATCATCGTCGGTTCCTTGCGACCAGGTTAAATTTGTAAAGGATGTTACCGTCCCGGATGACATGGACTTTGCGCCAGGGGAAAAATTCACCAAAACCTGGCGATTACAGAACGCCGGGTCCTGCCCCTGGACGATTGGGTATCTCCTTTATTTTGAGAGCGGAGATTCCATGGGTGCACCTGCCTCTCTGGAACTCACTTCGGAAACGATCCAGCCTGGGGATACAATTGATGTCTCGGTTGACCTGATCGCCCCTCAGGAAGCGGGCGCGTATCAGGGAAACTGGAAGATCCGCAATGTAAAGGGGGACGGATTTGGTGTGGGCACTTATTCAAACGCATTTTGGGTAAAAATCAATGTTGTGGAAGGGCAGGAATGATGTTTGATATTAATATCCATGCCAATAAAGCCGCCCGGGACAGTGGATCTATTCCGGTGGATACAATTGATTTGGGTGGAGATATTTTAACCTTTGATCATTAAGGCGCCCCTGGTGATCCTTATATCTCCCTACAAAACGAACTAAATTTAGAAAGGGGGAAGGATTTCAGGGATTTTTCTGGCTGCTTTCCCCCCTGTGGGAAAAGGAAACCATATCATCGGGCGATTTCCAGATTATAAAGTGAACGCTGGAGATTTCCTTTTCGGTCAGGTTGGTTTTATCGCAAACCCTGGCGGCAATTGTGAAAACGAGGATGTAGATTTCAGAATCAATCTCATTGTTGGGGGAGATCTCTCCACTGTGACCATTCTCGGGGAGTGGAATGAGATCCGTGATGATTTTATGAAAACTTTTGAAATTGATCTGAATAATTACAAAGGGGATTCCGTGCAAGTCTTTTTAACCGTGATTGCCAAAAGAAATTCAGATAAAAACTTCTCTGTATGGGATTTTCTCTTGATTTATCGTTGAAATCTGGCAAAAATTGGGCTGAGTCGTCATGTCTCTGAAAATAGGGTAGAATTAAATTGTATAGCAGAAGGAAAAATATATCTGAGCACAAGGATCAAGGAATATCCATGGTGGTAAAATATGGGCTCAATTCAGGAAGGATAGATTTGTATGAGTGAAAAGGAATCAACCAAAGAGATCATAAACTCTTACCGGAAACGGAAAAGTCAGTCCTGGCAAAATATGTTGCTTTTTGTTGGCACCGGCCTTTTAATTATTCTAGGCGCAGCATTATTAATATTTTGGCTGACAGGGACTCAACTGAATATCGGGACGATCTTTGCATCCAAAACACCGACACCGACGGTCACCTACACGCCCAGCCCGATTCCGCCGACAGCGACTATCACGTTAACGCCAACAGAAGCCGTTCCCACAGAGACCCCTTCACCTAGCCCGACACCAACCCGTTCTGGCGCAGTGATATACATTGCGGAAGAAGACGACACCTTTTTTTCCATCTCAGAGCTTTTTGATATGGATATTTTCACCCTGCTGGTATATAACGCAGGGGAGGACCGTCTAAATCTTGATCTTTCAAACCCGATTTTGTTTGTGGGCGACGAGGTACTCGTGCCTGCGCCCGGCGCTACCGTGCCGACGCCAACGTCCATACCATACGACGTGCTGCCCGGTTTCCGTGTGGAATATATGGTGCGGCCGGGAGATTCCGTGGGCTCGATCGCTTTTGCCCTGCGAAGCACAGTTGAAGATATTCTGAAATATAACGAAGACTTGGAAGATCCCAATGCGATTTATCCGGGGCAGATTCTCATTGTCCCGGTTAATCTGGTGACACCGGTGCCAACCGACGAAGTTCAGATTGACCCGGCCAACACGCCAGGTTCCATCTCAACCTTAACACCTTCACCGTGATCTTGATCAATTTGATTTATAAAAGCCGGACAACGTGTCCGGCTTTTTCTTTTAATTATAGGAACGGTTCTTGACAGGAAGGATGTGGGGTGAGTATAATGTCCTCATACTGATAATGATAATTATTATCAATAAGGAAGGCTTTCATGGAACCATCTACGAAGGATCGAATCCTCAGTTCCTGGCAGGACTCGCTGCACCGGCATGGATTTCGCGTTACTCGCCCCCGCCAACAGGTGATGGAAATCATAACTTCGAGCACAACTGCCCTCACCCCACAGGAGATATATCAAAAATCTCTTGAAGAGGAAAAATTCCCAGGGATTGCCAGTATATACCGCACCCTGGAGATGTTGGAGAAGTTGGGTTTAATCCAGCAAATTCACCAGCCTGGAGGATGTCACGGCATTTGGCCGACTTTTGAAGGACATAATCATTATTTGATTTGTAGAGACTGCGGGCAAATGAAAGTCATCGAGGGTAATGAGGACATCACAGGATACATTTCTAGAATAGAAGATCAGACCGGCTACCGGGTGGATGACCACTGGCTGCAGTTCTTCGGGACCTGCTCCGATTGTCTGGATTAATGTTGGACAGAGATATGATCGTGAAAAATAACAGGATAATTGGTTTTCTTATATTTACCCTGCTGACATTAAGTGTGTTTTTGGTCGGCTGTTCTGCTAAGACGACAACGGCACCAACGGCAGCGGATGAAAAGCTCAAAGTAGTGACAACCACCTCTTTTGTAGGGGATGTGGTGAGCATTATTGCTGGGGGTGCGGTTGAAATGACTGTGCTGCTGGAACCCGGTCAAAACCCCCATTCATACCAACCTGCCCCTCAGGATATGGTAAAGGTGTTCGAGGCCGATCTGATATTTGTAAACGGATTGGGTTTGGAGGAATTCCTGGATGATTTGATTGCTGGAACGGGGAACGCTGATGCAGTGATTATCGTCTCCGATGGGATTTCCCCTCTGAAGAGAGCAGAGGGGGATCATGAAGATGAGGATCAAGAGGGAGATGAAGGTCACGCTGGCAGCGATCAGGACCCGCACGTCTGGTTTGATCCCAATAACATCATAATTTGGACGGAGCAAATCGCGTTTGCCCTGGCAGAAAAAGATCCCGAGAATGCTGAGATATATCTAGAAAACGCAGAGGTTTACCGAGAAGAGCTGAAAGAACTGGATGGCTGGATCCGGGAGCAAGTGGCGCTGATCCCCCCGGCAAATCGAGAACTGGTGACAGATCACACGGTTTTTGGTTATTTCGTGGAGGAGTATGGGTTTACACAGATTGGGGCTGTGATTCCAGCTCAAACGACAGAAGCAGAAACCTCAGGGCAACAGTTGGCCTACTTGATTGATATTATCAGAGAAGAAGAAGTAAAAGCTATTTTTATCGGAGTAGATTTTGATCCTACGCTCTCCCAGATGGTAGCAAAGGATACCGGAGTTGACCTGATTCCGCTTTATTTTGGTTCACTTTCGGCTGGTGCGCCTGCTGGCACCTACCTGACTTTCATGCGCCACAATGTTAAAACCATTGTTAATGCTCTTCGGTAACAAACTTACCTCGGTGGACGAGGTAAGTCCAATGGATACTAAGGAGTCTAGAAGGTATGAAAAACCTGATTAAAACTTTCCGCAAGCAATCCTTTTCGCGTCGGTATGCCCCTCATCAGTTGGATGCGCCGCTGCTGGCTTTGGAAAATGTTTCCGTTCGTTATGGAACTGGGACTGTGCTGGAAAATATCTCATTTGAACTCTCTCCCGGGGATGGGGTTGCTGTCGTTGGACCTAATGGAGCTGGCAAGACCACACTATTTCAGGTTATTGCTGGAATTACAGATCCGTTCGAGGGAGTTGTGCGAATTTCCGGACATGAACCTGGGGGTCATACCTGTATTGCCTATGTACCGCAGCGCAGTCAGGTGGATTGGTCTTTCCCGGCCACAGTTGCGGATGTGGTTATGATGGGCCGGATTAACAAAATGGGTCCATTTCTCTGGCCACAGGCAGATGACTGGGAAATGGTCCGCCGTTCGTTAAAATTTGTGGATTTGATCGATTACTCCCAGCGACAGATCAGTGAACTTTCCGGAGGGGAGCAGCAGCGTATGTTCATCGCTCGTGCCTTAGCCCAAGAGGCGGAGTTAATGCTGCTGGATGAACCCTTAAACGGGCTTGATGTACCTGCCCAGGAGAGTATCCTTTCCATTTTGGAGACTTTGCGGAACCGTGAAGTAACATTCATGATCTCCATGCATGATCTCCGCCTGGCCGCTGGACAATTTAATCAGGTGATGCTGCTGAATAAAATATTACTGGGACTGGGATCCCCGGAAGAAGTGTTCACCAGGGATTTGCTGATAAAAGCGTATCGAGGGCACCTGCACTTTGTGGAAGGGGAATTTGACACCTTGGCTGTGGGAGATGACTGCTGCGAAGGAGACTATCATGAACTTGCTTGACCTGATCCTTAACCCGCTTCAGTACTCTTTTATGGTCCGAGGATTGTCCGCCGCAGTGTTGACTGGCACCGTCTGCGCGGTCGTAGGAGTATATGTAGTGATACGGGGAATGGCTTTTTTTGGTGATGCCCTCGCCCATTCTATTTTGCCTGGCGTCGCAATAGGATACCTGCTGACCGGCGGATCCCGGGAACCGCTCTTCTGGTGGGGAACCGGGACGGCGGTGATTGTTTCACTCGCCATTGGAGCGGTCAGCCGGGGAGCAAAAATAAAAGAAGATACCGCGATAGGGATTATCTTTGCCGGCATGTTCGCTCTTGGCATTGCCATAATTTCCACCGTGAAGAGTTATACCGTGGACCTGACTCATTTCCTGTTTGGTGATGTACTGGGTGTCTCTGGATCCCAGTTGATCACCATCGCTTCCTTCAGCGCGGTGATCCTGTTGCTTGTGATAGGGTTTTATAAAGAGTTCCTGGTGCTGACCTTTGACCCCACCCTGGCAGCTACGTTAAGGATTCCAAAACGTGTGTTTGAATACCTGCAGCTGGTGCTGATAGCACTGGCAATTGCAGTCTCTTTCCAGGCTGTGGGAGTAGCTTTAATGGTAGCTATGTTGGTGACTCCGGCTGCCGCAGCTTATCTGCTGACCAAGAGGCTGCCGGTGATGATGATTATGGCAGCGGTGATTGCCTCCGCATCCGGCGTGATTGGATTGTATTTCTCGTACTATGTTAATGTGGTTTCCGGGCCTGCCATTGTGCTGACGGCAACCTTATTTTTTATCCTGGCCTGGACCTATAAAATCCTGCAGGTCAAAATACGGCAGGGAAGAGAGGTTCGGGAAACCCGGTAAAATGTCGGATTTTATTTGGTGAGATTGTTCAGTGCCCTCAGGATTTCCTCTTTGACCTGAGGGTTTTTCTCATCTTGGAAAGCGGCATCTGCCAACGATTTCTGGGCTTTTTCTCCGCCAATTTCGCCCAGTGCCCAGGCAGCATGACCTCGAATGAGTGGTTCTTGATCCTGCAGGACTGCTGCCAGGACCGACACCGCTGCTTTGGATTTTTGATTTCCCAATGCAATCGCGATATTTCTTAAATACCCCTTTCTCTTAGCCCGTTTGATGGGACTGTTTTTGAATTTAGCACTGAAAGCATCCTGGGAGAGCTTCATTTCCTCAACAAGGTCTATATTGGAAAGCTCCTCCCGGGGGAAAAATCCATCGAGAATTTCGATATCTTCTGGCTTTTGCTGATTCCAGGGGCAAACTTGCTGGCAGATATCGCAGCCGAAGATCCAATCGCCTAAAAGATGACGCAGCTCCAGTGGAATCATCTCCCGGTATTCGATTGTTAGATAGGAAATGCAGCGGGAGGCGTCCAAGGTGTAAGGAGCTATCAAGCTTCCCGTAGGGCAGGCATCTAAGCAGCGAGTGCAGGTTCCGCAGTGCTGGGATAAAAATGGTGGATCGGGATCCAGTTTAATCCCAAGCAGAATCTCTGCCAGGAAAAAGGTTGAACCGAACTCCTTGTTTATCAAGGTTGTATTTTTTCCGATCCAACCCAGACCAGCGCGTTGAGCCAGATCACGTTCCAACACTGGTCCAGTGTCTGTGTACCAGCGGTTGGGAACCGCTTCGCCGAGCGTTTCTTCCAGGAAATGCACCAGGCGCTGAAGCCGTTCCCCCAGGATCTCGTGATAGTCCTGATTTCCGGCATAAGCGGCGATTTTTTCTCCTGCTGTAGGCGAAGGTGAAGGATAGGGTGAACCAAGCATCAGGATGGATTCACATTCTGGCAGAATGTTTTTTGGATCGGACCGCCGTTCTGAAGCCCGCTTTGAAGCCATCCACCCCATCGTGCCGTGGAAACCGGCAGCGCACCACTCCTGGTAAAAATCAAAATGCTCTGGGGATTCGGGAGTAGTTATGCCCACCAGTGGGAATCCCAGACGGTTGGCTTCCTGTTTAACCTTTCGTGTGAGTTCTTTTTTATCCCGCATATTATGGAATCCAGGTTGGCGCGAAGCCGTTGATGATTAGCCGCAGATTGTCAGTGCCGTCTTGATTTATCAGCCAGATTTCCGGAGGATCGGAAAGTTTTGCCTGGTTGTACCGTACATACGCCAGCTGATTGCCATCGGGGTGCCAAACAATAGAAGTGTGATGGTAGTCAACCGCAGCGGTTAATGGGCTAATTTGCTCTCCCTCAATATCCATGACCCACAACTGGCGTCCGGGAGACCACTTTTCCGGATCGAGGGATTTCCTGCTGTAAGCCAGGATTAAACCCTGGGGAGAAAAACTGGGATTGAGATCTTCTAGGAAATTTCCACGAGAGAGATCAAACACAGTTTTTTCCGTCAAATCGTATTGCAGCAGATGCCTGGGAGCCAAAGTTTCACTGATATATAGGATCTCCGTGCAGACAAAATACCTGCCATCGGCAGACCAGGATCCATCTCCGCCCGTTTCGTTTGGGAGAGTTAGTTCCTGAGAGGTTATTGGATTCCAGAACACATAACGCTGCTGGGTATGGTTGTAGTAAGATAGCCAGCTTGAGGGTGACCAGAGGGGATTATCAAGATAGTCTTCAGGATCACCGAGGACAGTATGGGTGTTTTCCTCCAAGTCGTAAATACGAATTCCGGGCTGGACTCCTGGCTCCCGGGAGATAAAGGTATAAGCCAGTAAAGATCCATCCGGAGAAATCTGAGGAGAACGGCAAAGCCCCCCAGAACATTCAATTGTGGAGGTTGTAGTTCCGCTCAGACGATCCAGAGAGATGATAAAGCTGTCGCCATTTTTATTTATGACGCTGTACAGAATACTCAATCCATCGGGGGTCACGGTGTAATCAAGGATCCCGGTCTCCTCTATGACCAGGGTCTGGTTTTCCCCTGTTTCTGTATTTACCAGGTAAAGATTGCTCTCTCTGTCAGCCGGCCAGAGGTAGACTAAAAGGGGTGGACTGACAGTTATGGACCAGGATTTATTCCCCAACAGGGGAAGTTTTATTCGGGAGCGGGCTTTTGAATTGAGTTGAACCGTTATGGATTCACCTGACGGCCAGGATTTTTGGGGAATAAAGGTAAATTTGTTCAGCGTCTCATTCCAGTAAAATTCTCCCGGGAGGATAGAGTCGATGTTGAAATTTAATTCAATGCTTTCTGGATTCATTGGGCGCGAAAATGAAATAGACAGCGGCTGCAGTCCATGCAGAGGGCTGTCTGCGGGTTCAAAATTCTCAACGCGTGGAGCAAGCAGCCAAGCGGTGAACAAACCCACTAGCAGTAGTGCCGTTACCAGGATCAGAGCTGTTTTCCATTTCATTAATCCAATTATAATCGACATCTCCCAAGCTGTTTTTTAAGATCACAAGCCAGATGATTGATAAAAAAAATCGCTGATGTTACAGGTTTGACAGGAGAGAAGATCAGGTCTGACTTCATGGTAGAATGAACCCCATGAAACGCTGGCAATTCTGGGTTGGATTAGTCTTAAGCGCTGGATTTTTGTACCTGGCACTGCGGGGTCTGGGGATCAGGGATATTTGGGAACCATTAGAATCTGCCCAGTACTGGTGGCTGCTTCCCGGCGTAGGGGTATATTTTATCGGAGTCTGGGTGCGGTCCTGGCGCTGGCATTACCTTCTTCGTCCTGTAAAATCTGTTTCCACACCTAAAATATTTCCTATTGTAGCTATCGGGTATATGGGCAATAATATTTATCCTGCCCGGGCTGGAGAAATCCTTCGTGCTGTAGTCCTGAAACGCAAAGAAGACATCTCAATCTCTGCATCTTTGGCGACGATTGTTGTAGAGCGTGTGTTTGATGGGGTAGTCATGCTTGGATTTGTCTTTTTAAATCTTCCCGAATTGGCAACACTGACCGGAACATCCGGCTTTATTGGCAATATTCAAACTCTTGCTTTATGGGGATCCGCTGCGTTTATTGGCGTGCTGGCAGTTTTCTTAGCGGCTGCCATGTTTCCTGCCCAGGCGGAGAAAGTGATCACAAAATTGATTCAAATTCTGCTGCCTGAAAAATTTCGGGTGAAAGTAACTAATATTGTGCTGCGGTTCCTGAACGGACTGGAATCCCTCCGGTCACCCAAGGAAGCGATTATGGTGTTGTTAACTTCCATCGTAATCTGGCTGCTGGAAACCGGAAAGTACTGGTTGGTGATGCATGCTTTTGATTTCCAGGTAAGTTTCTTTGCTTTAATGCTGATGAATGGAATCGTAAACCTGGCAACAACAATACCCTCAGCGCCGGGTTATGTGGGGACGTTTGACGCACCAGGTATCGCTGTTTTAACAGCTTATGGCGTGAATCAGGGAGTTGCCGCTGGATATACGTTGGTTCTGCATGCGGCTTTATGGTTTCCGATAACCCTTCTGGGAGCGTATTATATGCTGCGAGAGGGAATCCGCTGGCAGGGGGGAGAAGTCCTTGATTCAAACCCTATTTCTGCAAAAGAGGGTTGATTTAGGCGTTATAATAACAACAAGACATACCCCGATTATTGGATAGAGTCTTGCTTAAGGAGTACTGATTATGAACCGGGAAAAGAAAAGATCGCCCTATCGAGTAATCATTGCGGATGATGTCCTGGAAACACGCCGGAATACCCGGTTAATGTTGGCTGATAACCCAATGGTTGATATTGTCGCAATTGCGCACAATGGACGGGAAGCTGTTGAGTTGGCTAAAAAACACCAACCGGATATTGCGCTGATGGACATTAACATGCCGGAGTTGAACGGATTTGAAGCTTTCCAGGAGATGAACCGAATTTTTCCGACCATGGCTTGCGTTATTATCTCTGCTGAGGATGATAACCAATCTTTCCGATCGGCGATGAATATAGGAGCGCGGGAATACCTGGTTAAGCCTTTTACGGTTTACCAGTTAAATAACGCCGTTAAACGAGTGGGGGATATTGTGAAAAAAGAACGTGAGCAGGCAGATGTGGCAGATCGATTGCGCAAGCAGCGGGCGTCCTACTTGCTCCAGCTGGCCCATGAATATTCGAAATCAAGGCGGACGGACGATGAAGCGCTGGAGGTTTTTGAACAGCTGGTTGCAAATCCGCGATGTGAACTGCGCTGGCTGCGCACGCTGGCCATGCTGTACATTATTCGCCAGGATTGGCTAAAACTCCAGGTTCTGTCAGGCCGCCTTGCCCGGCAGTTTGGATAACCCCCCTAACCAAAGGACAGGTTCATGAAGATTGCAGTTATCGGCGCGGGATATACTGGTTTATCTGCCGCGTATGATTTAGCATGTGCAGGACACGATGTGGTTATTTTCGAAGCCAATGACCGGCCAGGAGGACTGGCGATTGGTTTTAAGGAACCTGAATGGGATTGGTCAGTGGAAGCGTATTACCACCATTGGTTTGCTTCTGATCAACACATGCTGGGATTTATTGAAGAATTGGGATTTTCTGAAAAAGTTCTTTTCCCCCGTCCCTATACTGTGATGCTGCATGATGGGAAATGGCATCCCTTCGATTCCGTGATCCAGGCGCTGTTATACCCCGGGTTGGGATGGGGAGTAAATAAGATCCGTTTTGGTTTGGTGGGATTGTATCTGCGATTGACCAATAATTGGCAGTCGATGGAAAAAACCACCGTGGATTCCTGGATGAAAAAATGGGCTGGTAGCAAGGTTTATGAAACCATGTGGGAGCCCATGCTGAAGGGCAAGTTTGGATCTTATTACAAGGAAGTAAATATGGCCTGGATGTGGGCCAGGTTTCATGCCCGAACCTCTAAGTTGGGGACCTACCAGGGCGGTTTTCAGGCTCTTGCAGATGATATCTCCGAAGTACTGAAAAAACTTGGTGTAGATATCCGGTTATCCACACCGGTGATGGGAATTTCGGAAAAACTGGTTGTCGAAACGGAAAACAACCAGGAGAAATTTGACAAGATTCTGGTGTCAACATCTCCTGGCTTGCTCTCGAAGTTGGTGCCTTCCCTCCCGAAATCCTACCATGCTGATTTATTAGATTTAAAGAGTTTAGGCGCAGTTGTGCTGACGCTTTCCCTACACAGCCAGCTCTCAAAAGATGGATACTACTGGTACAACATTCCCAAGGATCAGGAATTTCCGTTCCTGGCAGTAGTGGAACACACTAATTATCTCTCTCCTGATTATTTTGGAGGAGACCATATCATTTACTGTGGTGATTATCGTGATCCGGATCACGAATATTTTTCCCTTTCAAAAGAGGAGCTTCTGGAAATATTTTTGCCGCCATTAAAGAAGATAAATCCAGATTTTAATCCCGATTGGATAAAGAAATCCTGGTTGTACCGGGCAAAATATGCCCAGCCTGTTCCTGGATTGGATCATTCCAGTAAAATACCCCCGATAGAAACACCGTTTTCCGGTTTATATTTTGCCAGTATGAGCCAGGTTTATCCCTGGGACAGGGGAACCAATTTTGCTGTGGAAATCGGTCGTCGAGCTGCTGAGTTAATGATGCGCGGCTGATAAATCCAGTAAGCGTGGACTATAGAAGAGTACCAAGTTATATCCCTGGTGCTCTTTTTTTATTATTAGAAAAGTCATTAGGTAAAACTCACCCGACGCCGGCGAGAGTGATTAATGTCCCTCCTTTTGTGAGCTTCTCCACTAAAAAACAGCTCATTTATTGAGTATAGTAGAGCCACAATCGATTACTAGTACCGAATCTTCCCCGGGGGATATTCAGGGAATCATTGCAGTCAAGACAACGAGGAATGAAATGAACACAGAGATATTGAATCGTTTTGCGCTGATCGAAGGATTTACCGAAGACCAAATTAACTTACTGCGCCCGTTGATTGATGATGTCATTATTGAGACCGATCAAGTAATTTTCGATCAGGGAGACCGGGCAAATTTTCTTTATTTCGTACTGGAAGGAAAGGTATCTATTCGTTTTAACCCAGAAGATGGTCCTGTTTTGTCAGTAGCGGAATTAGATGAAGGGGATGTGTTTGGATGGTCCTCTGCCCTGGGAAGTAAATGTTATACGTCCAGTGCTATCTGTACGGATGGGGGGATTTTTATCCGGATGGAAGGTGAAGAACTAAAAAACCTCTGTCAAGAACACCCTGAAACGGGTATACTAATATTAAACCGTCTGGCTGGTGTGATTGCCCAGCGGTTGCGGAGCACACACGAAAAGGTAGTAGAGCTGCTCCATCAGGGTTTGAATAACATATAATCCAGAGGATACAGGAGATGAAAGAAGTAGCAAAAAGTCTTCGGGCTGAACAAATGGAACATCTTGTTCAAAGCATCAGCGCTTATATCGAACAATATCACGGGGGATCCGCTGAGTTGATTTCATTTGAAGATAATGTGGTTAAAGTAAAACTGGGTGGGGCCTGCACCGGCTGCCCATTTTCAACGGCAACATTGAATGGGTGGGTGCAGGGAACGATTCACCAGTTTTTCCCGGAAGTTTCAGTAGAAGCTGCTGACTAAGGGGACAATAAATATAAAATCCAGAGGAGGGTTTGTGAAATGGGACCATTATTTTACGAAATCGTAAGCATAGTAGGATTGTTTGTGCAAGTATTAGGTTTGATTTTATTTGGCGTTGCCACGGGATGGTTCACGCTCTACATGATTAATCAACCGGAGAAGAACTGGCAGCTGCAGAGCATCGTGTATAGTGTGTTCCTGGTTTTTACTGCGCTTATGGTTAAATACCTGACTCCCGGAGCAATTGGCGCATTCCTGACAGGCGCTGCCGGTGCTATGATCTACTGGGGATTGATAAAGACAAGAAAGAAACCTGAAAAAAAGAAATAAATCTAAATAAAAAAGGGTTTCGTTTTTACAGCGAAACCCTTTTTTGATTCAGACGAAGCAATCTCCAGAATTTCACAATTGACCGGTGATGCCCATTCACCCGGCGAATAAATTCGCGGGCTGATTAACTTAAAACCGTCTGAAAGACGGTTTTCCTGAGATTGTTGATTATATTTTTCGTATCGATGGTTATGAATCAAGTTCCCAGTGGTGATTATAGGTCCCTGATTGGTGGTGTTCTTTTTGTGTGGCAATATATTTTTTGATAATTGGAATATTTTGTGGGGAGACAGTTATTGCACCATATCCTCCTTGCCACTTGAAAAATACTTCAGGCTCCATCTGATGAGCAATGATATACGCTGAAGACCCTTTAATA
>JAUWEC010000156.1 GCA_030608465.1 Chloroflexota bacterium | reverse complement strand
AATCGGATTGTGCCTGGGATTTTTCCCCGCTATTACCCTCTTCTACATAAGCAAGTTCACTTTCTGACTCCGCAGGCTGCTGTTGAGAATTCCCAGAATCCAGTTCAATCTGCAGAATACAGATTACTGCTTACTGGTTATTTCCCCTTCCCTCTGATGTCCACCAACGTCCGTAAAAAGCACTTGATATTATTATCAAGTGTTTTTTTCATGAGGAATAGTTTATCATTGGATCTACAATCAAAGGACAGAAATAAACCAGATACATTGCTCCCTAATAAGTCTATAATATCAACAACTCAGAACGCGACCACAGGGAAAGCTGAATATAAGGAACAGATTTGTAACCTGGAACAAACATGAACTTTTTTGCGATTCTATTTGCTCTTTTACCTGTCCTGGTCATCCTGATACTTTTGGTCTGGCGCCGCACCCCGGCAGATATAGCCGGGGTGATTGGCTGGTTCTGCGCTGTGCTGGTTGCCTGGCTTTACTTTAAGACCCCGCTCGCCAACACGCTGCTCATCAGCCTGGCTGGATTGCTGGCTTCTCTACCTATTACGATCATGGTTGGCACCTCACTGCTGCAAATCACAATCATGAAAGAAGCAGGAGCTATTGACCGGGTGGTGGCATTTATCAAAACTATCGCCCCGGGAAATCAAGTTGCCCAAATTCTGATTCTCAATCTAGGGATCGGCACCCTGTTGGCCGCCTTGGGAGCAACCCCGGTCTCGATCCTTCCGCCGATCATGCTGGCTCTCGGTTACTCATCCTTTGTAGCCATTGCCCTTCCTTCCCTGGGCTACGATGCGCTCTGCACATACGCCTTGCTTGGTATTCCTGTGGTTGTTTTTTCTAATTTTGTTGGACTGCCGGTAAACGAAGTCGGCGGCTATTTCGCCCGCTTCATGCCGGTCATCAGCACCTGTATCGCCCTGGCCATGTTGTGGCTGGCCGGGGGCTGGAAATTGCTCTGGCGCGGATTTTTTCCAACGATCATCGCTGGAGTAACTGCGGGACTGATAGCCATAGTGATGAATGCTCTGGGGATGGTGACTCTGACAGGGATCGCTGCCGGACTGGGTGTGGTGGTCGTGATGCTGGGTTATCTGAAGCTTACCGGGCAAACCCTTCGAGACCGAAGCCTGATGACTGAGTTTGATAGGTCTGCCGAAGGAAAAATATCTCTGCCCGCAGCGATGTCTCCCTGGATTATCCTGACGTTTTTTGCCCTTTTAGTCAATGCACCCTTCTTACCCTTTTTTGAGCTGACCTTTAACCGCTGGATCATGCCAGTCACCATCATCCCTGGTTCCCCGGAAAAATTGCGAATATTCTGGCAGGCATATTTCTGGATTTTGGCCAGCACATTGATCGCATTACCATGGCTTAAAATCAAAAAGACCACATTAAAAGTATCCCTTCAGCGCTGGCTCAAACGAGCTCCTCGCCCCATGCTGGCATCCGCTGTATTCTTTTCGATAGCCTTCATCATTATCCATTCTGGGAAAAATGCGGATTGGCAGCTGCTTGAACCCGCTAACAACATGGTTTTTGTAATCGCTGATGCTGCCAGCCAGACTTTTGGTGGGTTCTATCCCTTTGTGGCACCTTTCCTGGGTCTTTTGTCCGGATTCATTAGCGGATCTGAAACATCGGCAATTGCCATGTTAACAGCCATTCATCTTTCTACAGCGGAAAAAATTGGTGCTATTGGGCTGCTGGTTGCCGCTGCCAGCGGAATCGGAGGCGGGTTGGCAAGTGTCATCTCACCGGCGAAATTACAGAACGCCGCCGCCAGCATCGACCGGATTGGCGAGGAAAGCCAGGTGATCCGGGTGACTTTTGTGATTTCGCTGATCATCACCGCGATTGCAGCTGTCATGACTATACTTTGGGCATAATACAAATTTTTTTTGGTTCTATTCTTCTGATACCCAGATAGGAAATACTAGCACTGCTGACTTCATATCAGGTGACTATTCAGATAATAAATTCATCATGACTATCGGCCTCCAATTCCGGCAGTGATCGTAGTTCATCCTTCCCAAATACAACAAGCTAGACTAACATTATGACTGGATCGAAAACCAGGGAAACCTCAACGACATCAGAGGAGCATCTTATCAAGAACATGAGCAATCTTTTCTCATCCACCAACTGGTCGCGCACCTTCAGGGCATTACGCCATCCCAACTTTCGTCTCTTCTTCTGGGGGCAACTTGTTTCTGTCATCGGTATCTGGATGCAAGTCACAGCCCAACAATGGTTGGTCTATCGCATCACTGGCTCACAAACCAGCTTAGGCTTGGTCACATTTGTCAATTTTTTGCCTGTCCTGTTGCTTTCTTTGTTTATGGGTGTGATCGTAGATCAATTTCCCCGCCGCAAATTGCTGCTTATCACCAAGAGCTGGTTCATGCTGTTGGCAGGCCTGTTGGCGCTTCTTACTTGGCTGGATATTATTCAATATTGGCACATACTTCTCCTCGCTTTCCTGCTTGGAATTGGCAACGCGCTTGATATGCCCACGAGACAGGCTTTTGTCGTCGAAATGGTGGATGACGATAAAAGCGACGTGATGAATGCTATTGGCCTCAACTCTACTCTTTTTAATATCGCACGGATAATAGGCCCGGCAATTGGCGGTGCGATTGTCGCTACCCTGGGAGAGGCACCCGCCTTTTTTATTAACGGACTCTCCTACCTCGCCGTGATCTTTGCTTTGTTACTGATGAAATTTTCTTTTCCCCCGATCACGTCCTCTCGTACTAATCCACTTGAAAAGATGAAAGATGGCTTTCGATATATTTTTGGTGAAAAAGCGATTTTGGGATTGGTTGTCATGGTCGCCGCCTTCAGCATGGTCGGTTTTGGCGCGTTAACGTTGGTTCCCGTTTTTGCAATGGATGTTCTTCATATCGGGGCCACTGGCTTTGGGCATTTGTTATCCTGGCAGGGTGGGGGGGCATTGATTGGAGCTTTGCTCCTGGTCATCTATGGCGATCATTTCCATAAAGGAAAGACCCTCTTGTTTAGTCGACTACTGCTTGGACCAGCAATCATCGGCCTGGCTCTTTCACGCACGCCCTGGGTGAGCATGGCTTTCATGGCGCTGCTCGGCTACTCATTTATCACTCAACTTGTTTTCACCAACACACTTATCCAGACTATTGTCCCGGACGAATTGCGCGGACGGGTATTGAGCACCTATACCTGGGCATTGGGCGGTTTCTACCCTATTGGCTCGCTGGGAATGGGCTTTCTCGGTGACCAAATTGGCGCGCCCGGAGCGGCTTTGCTCTCTGGGGTTGGATGTATCCTTCTCGTCCTGGTCAATCTTGTCACTTTCCCTTCTATGCAAAAACTGAATTAACTCTTAAAAAAAGATAAGACGATTTATTTTATAAATATACAACGCGAATCACAAGGCACGGCAGCGCCGGTCCGGGTCCACTAACGTCCACAAGAATCGCTTGACGAATCCGTCGGGCGATTTTCATTATCAGCTTTAGGAATTGACAAATGTCAGATATGTAAATCATAAGATGGGTAGGCTATACTCAGATTCATAATTAATCCTAACGAAAGATCTACTATGCGAACATATATTCAGATGGAAAACACAAACACACATGAACTCCCTGTGGAATTTCAAGATGATGATGTTCGTTATTCAGATAGCATCGTAGAGTATTTTTTATGTGAATCTACACAGGAAAAGGATATTGTTTTTGATACATTTGCTGGATTTGGAACAACAATATTGGTAGCTGAAGTGATGGGACGAAAACCTCTCAGTCGAGAGTTCGATGAAGAGCGATCGGAAAACATCGTATCCTAATCGAACCCGAGCATGATTAAATGGCGACTTTTCTACTCAAGATCATGGCTCTGCGTGGTGGATGGAATTATCCGTAATTCCCATTTGTGGTACCGTTATTCACGATCTGACTCAATCGGGCTTTAATCTCTTCCGCGAGGGGTTCTGGTTGGTGATTAGCTAGGATTTCTTGGACGCGCTCTGCTGCTCGACCTGCTAGAGATTTACTCCCTTTTCTTTCCCAATCTTTATAAATACCGCGCTCGAATAAATCTGGATACCACGTCTCCTTATGGTGCTTGCGAGTGTGTTTGGTCCCCAGGTAGGACCCATTGGCCCCAACCTTGACGATATCATCCAGCGCCAGGGTCTCATCGTTCACTTCTATGCCTTTGAAGAACGCTTTCACCCAATCTACGATCTGGTTACAAATGGCCAGTTGGACAAATGAATAAGTGAGACCTGATTCCAAATACCCTAAGTCATGAATGATGTTGCCACCCATAAGGACATCTGCCATAATCGTCAAGGCGGCTTCAGCAGCAGCTTGCTGGTCAACTACCTTCGAATCACTCCCTCCGGCCAAAGAAAACGTTGGCAGGTTATACCGCTGAGATACCGAACGGATAAAACCCTTCTCGGGATAAGCGTAAGGCGAGACCATGGTACGCATATCCATTGCTGCAGGATCCATGGCAGAAATGATCATCGGTGCACCTTCACGGGTGAGTTGCGAGAGAATTAGGCCCACCAGCATCCCTGCATTATCCAGGGCTATGGCACCCGCTTGTGTCATTGGACTGGTAACACCTGCGCTTGACCCAGGGATGTACAACGATGGTAATCCCTTACCGGAAAGATATAGCAGTTTTTCCAATGCGTCCTCATTATGAACTGCACCGGAGACCACATTGATATAACAGGTCATAATGGGTTTTTCCCTGAGGGCTTCGGCGCCCCCAACCACGGCTTCTGCCATTTCTATCGAATTTTCAAGGCCTTGGGTTTCGTAAGAGACAACGATAATCGGCTTGGTTGTGTTTGTGAGCATCACCTCTGTTTGGTACGTATCTGCCAGAGTCTGATCCACATCTGATGGCAAGAGCATTGACATAATAAAATCAATGTTGGGCAGGGCGTCACCCAGGCGGACCCCTTCAATAACATCTTGCAGTATTGGTTTTCGCCGTTCTCCAGTGCGATGGTCAATGATATTCAAACAATCTGAACCAGGTCCAAAAAAGCAACGTGCACCTCCCAGTGGCATGGCTGGATTACCGTTTCGGTTGTATAGTGTTACATCCTTGGGGACGGTCGACAGTGCTTTTTCTACGAGCCTGAGTGGTATATGCACCAGGTTCCCATCGGATACTTTCGCTCCAGCTTTTTTCAACAGATCAATGGCTTTTTGAAGGTGCAGACGCACACCAATGCATTCCAGTATCTCAAGGCTTGCAGCATGGATCTTTTGAACCTGCTCATCTGAGAGATGGGTGATATCGCTGCCTATCCCTCGGTCGCTGATATTTGTCCTCATCATAAATTTTAATCTCCTTATGTGGTGAATATGTAAGGTTGCAAATAGTTTTTGGGATAATTACAATTATGGATAGAAAGATTAGTGGATTGTCTAGAATCGCTATTTGTTTACCTAGAATGATTTTATTTAATGTCTTCTGTACAATAATCATATCAGGTTGCAGTATTAGTCCATCACAAAATCAGACATCAAATCGTATACGAATAGCACCTGGTATAGGAGACGATGTTGAAAGATTCACCGTTAACGCAACCAGATTACGCCATCGTTAGGCTTAGTCCAAAATAAACAAATTTTTAGGTATAAACAGCAGGAAATCATATAAAAACGATTCGAGATCTGTCCACTAACGTCCACCTGATTGGTCCCATCCCGAACTACATACAGAGGAAATAGAGGGTTTCCAGGCACCGCTATTTGAGCAGAAAAGTCAGGTAGTAAAACTCTCTGAATTCCTCAAAAGAGGTTGGGATTTTCATTTAATAGCCTGGTGCCAGAGTTTATGGAGGAATATATTCCCCTTAGATCTGGGTCAGATTTCAGCGGATACAATCAGTAATGTATTCGCCGGTTGTTGAGGGAGGGGGTAATTAGAACGAGGAAAATCGGGTAAATCTGGCATATTGATCAGGGGGATTTTATTGAATATCTCGCAGGAGCTAATCAATCAAAAGATAAAAGATTTGGTCCGCAGGTATAAAAAAATCCTATTTAATTAATAAAGAGCAATCACTCCTGTATGTATTTCAACCATCCTAATTGGTTGTCAGGTCTGATGACATGCCCCCAGTATTTGTACACCTCTTTATATTGTGCAGGTTGATAAAATTGGGAAGAGGAGGTGCAAACCAGGAGAGATAAGATCAAAAGAAGGACTTTACGAAAACGTAAGGGGCTTCATCGTCTGCAATGCAGGGAGTATAATCAGAGGGAAAAGTCGCTATTTAAAATATGGAAATATGGTCCAAAAGGTCTGACGACGTACAGCGAAAAGGCAGTTTTTTCCCCTGTCTGCTGGAACTGAGGAAACGTTCAGAACAGGTCTTGCTGGCTGTAATCCAGGAAGCAACACTATTCCGGGGATTTTAACCTGCATGGTAAACGCGCTCGTCTAATTGGAAGTACAGGGAAAATAAAATATATAGCATTGACAAATATGCCAAACATAGATTCACCCGAAATCAGGAACTTCTCTGTATATAATAATGTTAGCAGAAATAGCCCACCCTTGGCTACAACCCTTATTTCTTTAGGTCCTGAAATTTAATGAGTATTACCCTCACTCGGACAAAAGTTATACTTCCCAGGCGCCGCCAAGACCTACTCAGCCGCCAACGACTATTGAGTATGTTGGATGACCTTCTGGAATACCGGTTGACTTTGATTGCTGCTCCGGCAGGCTATGGAAAAACTTCATTACTTGTGGATCTGGCTTATCAGGTGGAATATCCTGTATGCTGGCTGGCTCTGGACCCGCTAGATAAAAACTTTATCCGGTTTATGAATTATTTTATTGCTGCGATCCACCAGCAATTCTCAGAA
>JAUWEC010000180.1 GCA_030608465.1 Chloroflexota bacterium | reverse complement strand
TTCAATTGGTTTATCTATTATTTTTTTTACATCAAGACCCTTATCGATTTCTTTTTTTCTGCCCCAAAACTTCCACCATGACACCTATTGAAAAAAGAATCCCGCTTTATCACATCGGGGAGTTTGAAGAATTGGATGATTTCCCCATGTTGTGGACCTGGTTTGAGGAGGATGCTATTTTATCCCGATTAGGACACAAGCGTCTTTATACCGACGACGATCTTAATTTTTTACATGCCTATCTCTGGGATTTGCTGATCGATCGGATCAACCTGGAATATAGTAAAATTCTCCGCGATGAACTCGGCTATCACGACCAGAAGACTATCATCATCGAGTTCGCCCGGGGCTCAGCACACGGCGGTTTTTCCCGTGCGTTTGAGTTCTTAAGTAAGGAAATTGCTGATCGGCTTGCCATTCTTTATCTAAATGTTTCCTGGGAAGAATCGCTCAGAAAAAACCGAACTCGCTACAATCCAGACCGCCCCGACAGCATACTGGAACACAGTCTGACAGACGAAAAATTGGAAAGATTATATCGTCATGTTGACTGGGATGAACTTACTGCCGGGCAACCGGATACAGTTCAAATCCAGGGGGTTTCTGTTCCCTATGTTGTTTTCGAAAATGAGGATGACATCACCAGTAAAGGGGGAGAGCTGCTGGGAGGAAAACTGCAGGAAGTTCTAACCCAATTACATGAAAAATTCATTGAATCTAAAAAATAATTACAGGTAAGATATATATACCAGTAGCATCTACACCAGAAAATCTGATCATTTACGGAGGGAATTGTCGTGATCATTTACATTGGTTGTGACTTAGGCGGAACCAATATTAAAACCGGGATAGTAAACCTTGAGACAGGAACTGTCCTGCATGCTGACAGCATCCCCACTCATTCCCAGCAGGGACATGATGCCGTGATGGAAAACATGGTGGATTTGATTCACTCCCTGATAAAAGATAGCGGCTTAGATAAATCGGATATCCAGGGATTAGGAGTCAGCGCGCCAGGTGTCATCGACCTGAAAAATGGAAATACTTTATTTCTCCCCAATTTTTCTGGACAATGGAGAGATGTTCCCTTAGGAAATACTCTCAGTTCAGCGCTGAATCTACCGGTTACTTTGCTGAACGATGTCCGGGCAATCACCTACGGAGAATATGCCTTCGGCGCTGGACAAGGAGTCAATCGGATGGCTTGTTTTGCCATAGGTACCGGAGTGGGTGGCGGTCTAGTGTTGAATGGAGAATTATTGCTCGGTTTTCAGGGAACCGCAGGGGAGCTAGGCCATCAGACTGTTGAAATCAACGGCTTGCGCTGCAGCTGTGGAAACTACGGCTGCCTAGAAGCCTACACTTCCGGTCCAGCAATTGCCTCGCGAGCAGAAAAAGCAGTTCGACAGGGATTCACAACACGGATCGCAGATCTGGTAGATTACGATCTAAACAAAATAACGCCCGAGGTTGTAGCGCGGGCTGCAAAAGAGGGTGATGAAATCGCTCAGGAAATCTGGGACTCCGTTGGTCATTACCTGGGAACAGGCATTGCCAATATTTGTGTTGCATTTGGTCCCGAGCGTGTTGTGCTTGCAGGAGGTGTAGCGGCGGCTGGTGATTTGCTTTTGAAACCAATTAAGAAAACACTTCAGGAACGTGTTTTTGTTATGCCGGTTGAGAATGTTGAGGTTGTCTTGAGTACTTTGGGCAGCGATGCCGGCATCCTCGGCATGGCCAGTTGGGCAGCCTCTAAACAATCGCAGCTAATTATTCCCTGAAAATTCATTATCTAATCCCATTGATAAATGATAGCTCCTGTCTGGATTCCACACCGCTGACGCAGGACAAATATTTCTTGATCCGGGATTTCTTGCTGTCGCGAATTGAGTCATTTCATCACGCAGTTACTTTCCTTCTGGATTCACTTTACTGGATTCTCTTTCCTCGTAATAAGAATCCTCCGATGTTATACTTAATAATATGTGATTTTCATCACAAAATCAGGTTTTTCATGGTTGAGTCCAATACCATTCTGGTATAAATAAACGGAATCCGCGCCCTTCCAGGTTTATTGATCGTAATTGGCAGTTTTAGATAATCCGGAAATAAATTAGGTGTTGATGCAAAGGTAATTGGGAGGTTTTAATGTTTGTGAAAGATCGCATGACCCCGAACCCAATATGCGGGTACCCGGATATGGCTGTCACAGAAGCTCAGGATTTAATGCAATCCAAAGGTATCCGTCATCTCCCTATTGTGATAGACACAACTAAATTGGTGGGTTTAATCACACGAACTTCCTTGCGAACTGCGCTTCCATCTGATGTTTCCCGTTTTAGCCGTTTTGAAGTCAGCTACACTCTTTCCAAAATTAAAGTTCATTCCGTCATGGTAAAAGATGTCGTAACTATTGAGCCGGATACTCCAATAGAAATCGCAGCCTTATTAATGGCCGATAAGAAGATCGGGACCCTGCCGGTTGTTCACGAGGACAAATTAGTCGGCATTATTTCCGATAGTGACCTATTTATCACCATGACCTCCCTGCTGGGAGCCAGGAAACCAGGTATCCGGGTTACTGTCCAGCAGCCTGACCAGAGCGGCGTTATTGCCGGGTTAACCAGTGCTATTGCAGATGCAGGAGGGTATTTATCAGTCTGTGTGGGATATTATTCTGTTGACACACCGGGGCAATGGATATCATTGTGCAAAGTGCAGAATATTGAAGAAAATAGACTGGTAGAGGTTATTAACAGTATCGAAGATACTACTATTTTAGATATTCGTCAGTTTCAGGAGCAAGAATGATAAGTGAACATGTTCAACCCGCCGGATCTGTTTTAGTAGTTGGCGGCGGCATCGGCGGCATGCGGGCAGCAGTTGATCTCGCTGAAGCCGGATTAAAAGTATATTTGATTGAACGTGATACCAGCTTGGGTGGGCGAGTCGCCCAACTGGGTTATATGTTCCCCACTCACGATTGCGTCCTGTGCCGTGGTACATCAGATCATGGTTACGGCTGTACCCGGCCAGCCATCTCCCCCGCTTTCATGGACCACAACCGTCATCCCAACATCGAAATCATGACCAGAACACAACTCAAAGACGCTTCAGGTCAGGCTGGTGATTTTGATATTACTTTGCTCCGAGAACCCCGCTATATTGACCCTGCCCTCTGCACGAACTGTGGACTATGCGCAATTGCCTGCCCGGAGCGCTTGCCCAGTGAATTCGAGGAATCTCTGGTCACACGCATGGCAGTCCATAAAAGCGCGCCACGTTCTCTCCCCGACACATACTATATTGACAAGGGGGATTATTGCGAAGGCTGCAACCGCTGCGTGGACGTCTGCCCAACAAACGCCATAAACTTATATGAAAAACCCTGGGAAGAAACTATTAAGGTTGGTGCAATTATTCTTGCCATGGGGTATACACTTACTGATCCACTTGAGTTGGAAGAGTATGGATATGGCCGTTATCTCAACGTTGTTCACAGCATGCAGTACGAAAGATTTGTCAGCCGTTCAGGGCCTACGGAAGGTATGCTCCTTAGACCCTCTGATAACTCACCTCCGAAACGCATCGCCTGGCTGCAGTGTATTGGTTCCAGGGACCAGAAACATCCTTACTGTTCCTCAATTTGCTGCATGTATGCAACCAAAGAAGCAGTCCTGGCAAAAGAACGTCTGGCTGAAGTCCACTGCCAGGTATTTATCATGGACGAAAGAGCATTTAACAAAGAATACAATGCCTATTTTTATCGGTCTACAGAACAGCACGGCGTTCAATATACTCGCTGCCGAATTTCAGATATCCGGGAAGATCCCAAAACCAAAGACCTGATCTTGCAGTACCCTGATCCGGAAAATGGCGGTCAAATCCGGGAAGACAAATTTGATATGGTCGTTCTGTCTGTCGGCGTACAACCTCCCAGCGGCGCCGAGATAGTATCCAGTCAATTGGGATTTGATCTCAATCAATATGGTTTCTGCCAAACGGATAAATTTAATCCCCTGGAAACCAGCCAGCCCGGCATTTATGTCTGCGGCGCTTTTTCCTCACCCAAAGATATCGCAGAGACCATTATCGACTCTGCCGGCGCAGCCGGTGATGTGATGCGTTTATTCCAAAACAAGTTGGGAACCTCTTTCTCAAGCCGGGAATTTCCTTTTCTCAGCGACGCTGAATTTCCCCCGGAAAAAAATATCCGTGATGAAGATCCCCGAATCGGTGTTTTCAGCTGCCGCTGTTATCCCACCATGGAAGGAGTAATCAACATCGAGAGTTTGCTAGAAAAATCAGCAGATTTTCCTCACGTGGTTCACACAGAAGAAATTGGTTATGGATGCTTCCCAGAAGGATTGGAGAAGATCAAAGACTCGATTAACAAACACAATTTGAACCGGGTGGTAATTGCCGCTTGCAGTCATAGAACTCACGAATCCCTATTCCAGAAAACTGTCCGCGAAGCCGGGCTAAATTCATACCTGATGGAAATGGTGAACTTACGGGGATTTAGTGCCTGGGTACATCCGCACCAACCGAAAATGGCCACCAGAAAAGGGCTGGAATTAATTCGACTCGGGGTTGGAAGGGCCGCTGTCCTAGAACCTATCTACAAGTCTTCTATCCCGCCCCACCGACGAGCTCTGGTGGTTGGTGGTGGAGTCTCTGGTATGACCGCTTCTCTGTCAATCGCAGATTCCGGTTTTGATGTCGTTTTAATTGAACGGGAGGACTCTCTGGGTGGAAACCTGCAAAAAGTTCAATACCTTGTGGAAGGCGACAATCCGAATAAGTTGCTCCGCGATCTTGTAAACCGCCTTATTGCCCATGAACGCATCAGGGTAATGACCAGAACCGAGCTTGAGGAGCACAGCGGACATGTAGGAGCTTACCACGCAATCCTCCGCCACCAGGATGGCTCACAGAGCAAGATCTCTCACGGCGTTACAATAGTTGCTACAGGCGGCCAGGAATCCCGCGTGAATCATTATTTAATGGGAGAACACCCCGCAGTTCTCACTCAGCTGGAGCTGGAAGATAAAATAGCTCATCACACCGAAGAGGTTTCCACCCTGAAACAGGTTGTGATGATTCAATGTGTAAAACCAGAAGAGGAAACTTACCATTACTGTTCCAGGATTTGCTGCATCAGCACGATAAAAAATGCCATTCGCCTTAAAATTATCAACCCTGACTGCCAGATAACCGTTTTATATAAAGACATCATTACTTACGGATTTAGAGAAAAATATTACACAGAAGCGCGGGAACGCGGGATAGTATTTGCCCGCTACGATGATGACTATCCCCCCCTGGTAGAACAAGTTGACGGAAATATCAAAGTCACAATGAAAGAACAGATGCTTGACCGCGAGCTGATCCTGCATCCGGATCTGCTTGTACTCAGCACTTCTATTCAGCCATCAAAAGGCACAATAGAACTTGCCGACCTGCTGAAAGTTCCAATTTCAAATGAAGGTTTCTTCCTGGAAGCTCATATTAAAATGCGCCCGATGGATTTTATGGAAGAAGGGATCTTTATCTGCGGGATCGCCCATTATCCAAAATTCATCGAAGAGAGCATCAGCCAGGCGCAAGCAGCTGCTGGCAGGGCAATAACTATTCTGAGCAAAAATCCTTTTCATTTTGGGGGCACGATCGCAGTTGTAGATCCGTCAAAATGTGTCGGCTGTTTAACATGCACCCGAACCTGTCCGTTTGAAATTCCCTACATAGAC
>JAUWEC010000103.1 GCA_030608465.1 Chloroflexota bacterium | reverse complement strand
GTCACAAAAAAAGGGGGCAAGGATTGGGTGAAGAGAATGGGATTCACAAAGGACCCTTACGTGATCAACGAGGACAATGTTTGTAGTGCTGATGACCACCGACCCATTCTGGAGTTTGCATCCCCCAGGCAAGATGATGTTGTTACTTCTGGTCCGCTAAAGATTTTTGCCAGAGCAGATGCAACTGGAGCTTTTGACAAGGCCCGCCTGGAATATGGACCTGGTAAGGATCCGGTTCAGTGGGAAATTCTTGAGGTGATTGATAATCCGATTTCCGAAATGACAGAAATTACTTCCTGGGATATTAGTGAACTGCCAACCGGTTGGATCACACTGCGCCTGTATATGACCAGCACTAATGAAGGATTTGCAGAGAAAAGAATTCAGATAGATATTCAGGTGCCGACGCCGACTCCCACGCCCACAGAAACTCCCACACCGACGGTCACTTCTACACCTACTCCGACTCTGTCACCTACGGCGAGTGCGACTCCTGTTGAAACAAGTACACTCACTCCTACCGGGACAGATACGCCAACGCCAACTCTATCACCTACTCTAACATCTACTCTAACACCTAATCCCACTCCCATTCCCTAGGATAACCGTTCGAGGAGAGACTGCCCTCCCCCGTGTATCTTACCCGCAGGAGCTGCCTCTCCTGCATGCCCCATCACCGCTCGAGGGAGAGAGCCAGCTCTCCCGGGCAATATCACGCAGGAGCTGACTCTCCTGCTCTAGCGTGGTTGACAAGCTCAAGGGAGAGAGCCTGTCCTGAGTAGTTTGAGCAGAGCGAAAATGTATCGAAGGGACAGCCCTCCCGGGCAATATCACGCAGGAGCTGACTACTGTTCTGCTTGTCTTCACTTACCACCCGGCGGTTACCCTTCGATACGCTGCCGTTGTGCGTCAGCTACTCAGGATGCTACGCAAATTCACGGGCTAAGTAAAGTAAGTCCCCCTAAAGTGGGACTCCTTCACAGTTTGTCATTCCGAGCTTGCAAGGAATCCATAAAGTGATTCGATAACCAAGTTGATGGAAGGCCCCTCCGTGTCTATAATAGTTGGACAACTCTCCTGTGCATCTTACCCGCAGGAGCTGACCCTTCGATTTCACTAGATAAGGGGGAGCTGCGGCGCGTCAGATGTAAAAGGATCCAGCGCTAAACGTTCCCGAAGATTATCCTTTGTCAGTCCTCCTTCATCTGCGATGCGGCGGATATGACGATATTTGATCAGCCCCCAGGAATTCTGAATTGTTTCCGCCAAGGGATTATTGTTCTCCATTTTATAGTGGATTAATTCCGCCCTGCTGCCGGGCAGGATAATCCAGCAGTTCACCATGGGATTATCCGATACGGTAATAATTTTGTTTAAGATCCCAGAGGCAGAGATATAAAATGTATAGCTGGTCTTGCCATTGTCATGCCAGACCAGGTTGAGAATATTCCCTATTGGCGCTGATTTTTTAATATCAAACCCCAATTGATTACCCAATTGGGACAGGATCCCGTCAATTTCCTGGATGTCCTGCCTGCGGTTGGATGGTTGGTCGCTTGATTTTAACACCCATCTGGATTGATTTCCGCCGGTTTTTTCTGCATACGATTTTAAACAAACCTCGATCAATCCCAGCTGGGGAGTTTCTAATCCCGGGAATTTTTCATAAAGATGGGTATAGATATCAACTTCAAGCAGGGGAGAGCTGTTTTTTACCAGGTGATTTACAAGCGCCTGTTCTACTTGGTCTGAGTGAGGATCTGGAGAGAGACTCAATTCCTGATGCCACCAGGTTTCGGATTTGGAAAAGTGTAAAAACCCCTGCCGGTAAGCGATAGATTCCTCAAAATTCTTATTCAGCTGATTGTAAATATCAGCCAGGTTCTCTTCTTCTGATTGCAGCAGGACTTGCTCCGATGCGATTGATGCCAACCCGGCGCTGTAAAGAGACAGAGTATGTTTTGGTTCTCCTGCAGCCTTCAGAAACTCAAATCCCGCAGAACGGATGATTTCCTTCATTGTTTTTGTTGTTGGGGCAGCTGCCGACTGTTCCCCGGCTGTACAGATGATTTGGCCTTGCGGCAAGTCAGGGTCCACGGCGATATCTGTGAGGGTAAATCCCGTTGCGCAGGCAGCCGTTCCTACGGAGATTAAATAAGCTATCTCGAGGTTGGGAAGCAGCCCAAAACATTGCACCCCGGGAGGAAGGATTTCTTTCAGCTCGGATAAAGTGCTTTTAATAGCCCGGGTGAGCCAGACCCAGTCGAGATTCTGCAAGCTGAGAATATTTCTCAACGACGCTGCGGCTTCCTGACCCCACAACCAGCCAGTCCAAAGTGCACTGAGGGCCCAAAAAGATAAATTTGGTTTTGGAAATACCATCAAGACAGCGCCAAAATCCAAGCCTTTTAACTTTGGAATAAGATCTCTTACCCGGCCGGGATAAATAGAAATTCCTCCAGAGCCTGGCGGGAGATCTGGCCAGGTAACGACCGGAACAGAATTTTGACCATTCTCCCAGATTCCGAGGGCTTCTTCCAGGGCAAACCAGACATTTTCTTCCCGGAAGATATCATCATCTGTGGATTTGCCGGATTCCTTTTCCAAAATCAAGGATGATTTTATACTGCTGCAGCGGTAAAAAGCATGCAGCAGGAGCATTTCCAGATTTATCCTCTCTTCCGGTGTAAGGTCAAACCCGGTAAGTTTATTCAGGATGGTAAATAATGCATATACAGTTCGGGGCGGATAAGTTCTGAGCGCACCTTCTGCCTGGAAACGAACCGGATCATTGGGAGCAGCCACCCGGGTGAGTGCCCGGGCATGGGAGGGGCTGTTCTCCTTGAATGTCAGTGCTTTTTTGAGATCCTCCTGGGATACAGGAGTTTCAGACGGTTCACCGCAGTCGGAACAAAGGCAGGTTTTCCGGACAGGTTCACCCTTTGATCTGGACCAGGTAAATGATCTGGCGGAGATTAGTCTCCCACAGTGGGGGCATTCTGTTTCATATAGTGAGAGGATAAATGGTTTCAGGCGCTCTTTTCCCTTATAACTGGAAGCAAGCCGGACCAGGGCAGTATTTAATTCCGCTTTTGAGATCTTATGGGCTAGGCGGTTTAGCAGGAATCTGGTGATCGGGTTATGGATCGGCACCACAACCCGGTAACCCGCGGCTGCGGCTTCAAGAGCTTCTAGTGGAGAATCACCAAAGGGGGAGATTACCAAATCGGGTCGAGAGGGTAGATGATTTAACCAGGAACTGACCACGCCTGATCTATAGGCAGGTAGAAATTCTTCCAGAGGAATTGCTTTAGAATATTGTTCACCACGAATAAAAGGCTGATTTTTCATTTGCTGCCCCCGGGAGTAGTGAATAGGTCCCTCCAACCTCAGAGTGATATGTTGAAACTTCTAGATTGTTCATTACGCTGTGGTGAAAATTTATCTTGACTTTACGGTATGCAGGAGCGCCAGGTTGGGGGGAACCATTTTATCAATAGGGAACCCTGCAATTAATACAATTTCCTGCCCGGGTTTCACCTGTGTTCCTTCAATTACTTCCGTATCAACGTGACTGAGCATTTCCTCGATTGAAGCTGCCTGCGGGATGAGGCACGGAGTTGTACCCCACAGCATAGAAAGATATTGGTAGGTCTTTTCTACAGGGGTAAAAGCCAGGATGGGAACACGCGGCCGGGCTTTGGACATTAGCCGTGCTGTCCGTCCGCTCCTGGTAAAAACAGCGATGGCAGAGACAGACCGGTCATGAGCCAGTTCTCTGGCAGCTCTGGTAATAGAAACTGCATTATCGTGAATAGCGTCTTCGGTCGGGTCGAAATAAGAATGTCCCCATTCATCGCTATGATCTTCGCTTTGCTGGATAATAGAAGCCATCATCTGGACGGTTTTTACAGGGAATTTGCCGATGGCAGTTTCACCAGAGAGCATCACTGCGTCACATCCATCCAGCACAGCATTGGCGACATCGGAGGCTTCTGCCCGGGTAGGGCGGGGATTGTTCACCATGGATTCCAGCATTTGAGTAGCGATAATCACAAAACTGAGATGTTTGTTTGCCACGGCGATGATCCGCTTCTGAATAATCGGAACAGATTCCGGCGGCATTTCGATCCCCAGATCTCCCCGGGCGACCATAACACCATCCGCCGCATGGATGATTTCATGCAAGTTTTCAATTGCTTCAGGGTGTTCCAGTTTGGCGATGATTGGAATGCCTGACTGATCCGGGTTGATCTTCTTGATCTCCTCACGGAGCCGCTCAATATCATTTGCACTGCGCACATAAGACAGTGCCAGCACATCAATATCATGAGCCAGTCCAAATTTTAGATCAACCAGGTCTTTTTCTGTCAAAGTCCGGATGGTTAAATTGGTACCCGGTAGATTAACACCTTTACGAGGTTTCAGCACTCCACCCTGGACGACTTCGGTCACGACCTGGCTGCCCTTGATCTCTTTTACTGACAATTCAAGCTTTCCGTCATCCAGTAGAATTCGCCCCCCCACTTCTGCGTTTTGGGGCAGATCAGGATAGTTTACAGAAACGATTTCTTCCGTTCCCAGGATATCATCTGTAGTGAGAATGAGCTGTTTTCCCTGAACTAGATTGATCTTACCGGACTTAATTTCTCCGGTTCGGATTTTTGGACCGGAGAGATCCTGGAGGATAGTAATCGGGCGGTTTAGCTCCCGGGCTGTTTCCCGCAGGGTCTGGATTACCCGGGTATGACTTTCCAGGTCACCATGGGAAAAGTTGATCCGCGCCACATCTATGCCGGCTGTGAGCAGGTTTTTGATTGTTTTTTTGTCCTCGCTGGCAGGTCCCAGCGTGGCGATGATTTTTGCCCGGCGGTTCATAGTTTATTCTCTCAAAAAAAGACCTGTCTTATATCATCCATTGATCAAATGTGATCAACAATCTAAATATAATGCAGGTCTTTAGCTTCTTTGGTTAACTCTTCTCTAAATTTAGGATGAGCAACATTAATCAATGCTTGCGCCCGTTCGCGGATGGTTTTGCCGTACAGACTAGCAATACCGTATTCTGTAACCACATAATGGACGTGGTTCCTGGTTGTGACCACACCCGCACCTACTTTTAATGTGAGGACAATCCGGCTGAAGTCTTTCGCTGTACTCGGCAGGGCAATAATCGGAACCCCGCCTTTGGAGCGGGAAGCGCCGTAAACGAAATCCAGTTGGCCGCCAACACCGCTGTACAACTTGGTCCCAATGCTATCCGCGCAGATCTGCCCGGTGAGGTCAATTTCAATTGCAGAGTTGACAGCTACCATACGGTCATTCCGGGAGATAATAAAAGGATCATTGATATATTCTGTGCGGAGAAACTCAATCAGCGGGTTGTTGTGAACCCAGTCGTAAAGACGTTTTGTGCCCAGAATAAATCCGGCGATGATTTTTCCGGGATGCAATGTCTTTTTGGCATTGGTTATGACACCGGCTTCAACCAGATCAATCACACTGTCTGAAAACAGCTCGGTATGAATTCCCAGGTCTTTTTTATCATAAAGGTGTTTAAGGACTGCATCCGGTATGGCGCCGATGCCCATTTGCATGGTTGCTTCGTCCGGAATCAACTCGGCAATATAACCGGCGATTTTCTTAACCGTATCGGATGGGTTTCCACCCCCCATTGGAAGCTCGGGCAAAGGGTAGTTGACTGGTACGATATAGTCGATAGCACTAACGTGGATAAAGGAATCTCCCAGGGTGCGGGGCATCTGGTCATTCACTTCCGCGATGATAATTTCTGCCGATTCGGCGGCGCTTTTGCTTAATCCCACCTCCACACCGAAGCTGCAGTAGCCGTGCGGGTCGGGTGGAGAGAGATGCACAAAGGCAACGTTTACCGGGAGGATTTTATTTTTAAACAACAGTGGAAATTCGGATAGCATTACCGGGGTAAAATCCGCCCGCCCTTCCTGGACAGCCTTGCGTATATTATGGCTGATGAACATGGTGTTCACCTGCAGATGCCCTTCCATTTCAGGGCTGACATAATCGGCGGACCCAATGGTTAAAGCCTGGTTTATTTCCACGTCCTGAAGCTCTGGGGCACGATCTACCAGGGCGGATAAAATTTTACTTGGTACAGAACAGTTTCCGGTAAGGAAGATCCGGTCGCCGGATTTTACAGCTTTCACTGCCTCCGCCGGGGAAACTACCTTCTGTTTGTATAGGTCAGTCCAACTCATAAGCTTTTCCTGCCTTCCAGGGCATTGGTCAGTGCTTGTTTAACTATTTTGCCCTGATAGGTATAAACGCCGTTATTTAAAGCCGGGTTCTGCTCCAGGGAATCTTTTATTCCGATCTCGGCAATCTGGGTGATAAAGGGCCAGGTAGCGTTGCTCATGGCATGGGTTGCGGTCCGGCCCAGAACGCCGGTCATATTCGGCACACAGTAATGGATGACATCTTCTTCAATGTAAGTGGAATTGCTGTGGGTAGTGGGACGGCTGGTTTCAATGCAGCCGCCTTGATCAATGGAACAATCTATAATGATCGAGCGGGAATGCAGCATTTGGACCATTTCCCGGGTGACGACTACCGGGGAAGGAGCTCCCGGCACCAGAATCGCGCCAACAAATACATCCGCAAAGGAGCAGACCTTCCGCAGATTAAAGGGATAGGAAACCAGGGTGCTTACCCGGCTGGAAAACTCACGGTCGATTCGTTGGAGAACCTCCAGGGAGCTGTCCAGCATATGCACATGGGCACCCAGCCCCAGGAACGAGCGGGCGGCATTGCGGCCGACTATCCCGGCACCCAATATCACCACATCCGCAGGAGGGATTCCTGGGACGCCGCCAAGTGAGAATCCTGCTCCGCCGTAATTGTTTTGAGCGAGGGTGGCTGCAATCTGAGGGATCATTCTGCCGGCCAGCTGGCTGAGTGGTTTTAATACTGGCAGGGAACCGTCCCCTTCCTGGATAATTTCATAACCGATAGCAGTTATTTTTTTATCCAGCAGGGTATCCACTTTTGCAGAGCCCCCGGCTGAAAGATGCAGGAATCCAAGCAGGGTTAAACCATCTGGCATCCAGCTGTACACTTCCTTAATGGGGGGTGAGACTTTTAATATCAGATCCGCCCGGCCGTAGATTTCTTCGCCGCTGTAGACAATGGTACCGCCAGCTTCCTGATAAGCATGGTCTGAAAACCCGCTTCCTACGCCAGCTTCTTTTTCCACAAAACAGGTATGTCCCTGCTGGGTTAAGAGCTGAATTCCTGCCGGTGTTAGTCCGACCCGGTATTCAGAATCGCGCCGTTCTTTTGGAATGCATATATTCATCAGTTGCACCTCGCCGCTTAATATGTCAGGTTAATAATTTGACCAGAATTGCCTTCTGGGCATGAAGCCGATTGTGTGCCTGGGGGAAGAGGTGGGAATTGGGACCATCCGCAACTTCGTCGGTGATTTCCTCTCCCCGGTGGGCTGGCAGACAATGCAGCACAATGACGTCTTTCTCTGCTTCCTCCAGGAGGGATTGGTTCACCTGGAAGGGGGGGAAGACTTCTTTTCGCCTGGCTGCTTCTTCGTCCTGTCCCATGCTGACCCAGGTGTCAGTATAAATGACCTGGGAACCAGAAACTGCTGCCTGCGGATCGTTCATCTGCCTGATCGAGCTTCCACTTTCTGCTGCGAATTTCTCTCCCAGGGCGACTGCTTCCGGATCGATTCCGTAGCCTTCCGGATGTCCGATGGTAAAATCGGCACCCAGTTTGGCGCAGAAGTGCATCATCGAGACAGCCACGTTATTGCCGTCCCCGATATAGGTAACTTTAACGCCTTTGAGGGATCCAAAATTCTCCTGGATAGTGAGGGCGTCCGCGGCTGCCTGGCAGGGATGGTTGTAGTTGCTTAATCCGTTGATGACCGGGATCTCTGCCCATTTGCTCAATTCCAGGACATGTTCGTGATCAAATACCCGTGCCATAATAATGTCTACATAACCAGAAAGCACCCGGGCGATATCTGCGATAGACTCCCGCTTGCCGAGACCTATTTCCGCCGGGGAGAGATATAAGGCATCTCCGCCCAGGTGGCGCATCGCCATGTCAAAAGAAACCCGGGTTCTTAAACTGGGTTTTTGGAAAATCATTGCCAGGACTTTGTCCTTAAATAGGGGTGGATTTCCGTTCTTTTTCCATTCGGTTTTTAACTCAACTGCGGTATCGAGGATGGACTGCAAATCCTCCGCTGAGAAATCTGCCACTGCCAAATAATCTTTCATAACTCTTTCCTGTTTATTGATGTCAGCTTGTATTGAAGTATAACATGAGTGGGATTTTTACAGCCTGGCGAAGGGTGGAAAAAACATCTAAATTGCAAAACGGGCAAAATAATTGTATGATAGAAGTACAGGACAAGCAGACCTCGTAGGTCTAGGGGGGAAAAGCCCGGCAGGAAAGATTTTGGGGGACCTCGGAGGTCTGGACAAAATTACTTTCTCTAAGTTCCGACTGAAGTCGTAGAAGGCATGTCCTGAACCCTTCGACTCAACATCGTTTCAGTCAGGATGAATTAATCGAAGGGCCAGCCCTAAATTGCGATTTTATCGCTGACTGTCCATGGATAAATAAACCGCACACTGTGAACAGAGGTAAACGATCATTCTGTTTATCCTGCGACTGAAGGAAGTGTCGAAGGGACGGGACCCTTAGCTGTCTTGATGGGATCATACCCTCCCCGCTCAATATCCCGTCCCCGGGCGTTTACGCTGATAGATTTCGGAGGTCTAAACCAGATATAATATGATACAAATGCATAATCAAGATAGTAGTTGATTATCAGACCAAAGGAAATCAGCCAAATCGATTGGGCTGATCTCCAGGTGGAGGAATATTATGGCTGCAAAAATTTTAATTGTTGATGACGATAAGGGGGTTCGCGAATCCCTGGAAGAGTTACTGCGGATGGAGAAATACCAGGCGGACTCAGCTGGCTCTGGTGAGGTCGCTCTGGAAGCCCTGTCTGTAGAGAAATTTGACCTGGTGCTGCTGGATATCAGGATGCCCGGCATTGATGGGGTAGAAGTGATGCATGAGATCAGGAAATATCATCCTGACACCCGAATTATTATCATCACCGGGTACGGATCGCTGGAATCCGCCATTGAAGCTATCCGCAGCGGCGCGCAGGATTATATGCTGAAACCCTATACTACAGACGATATCCTGCTCAGTATCACCCGGGCTTTATCTGAAAAAGAAACCCGGATCCGAAAAGAAATCCTGATTGAGCAGCTGGAGTCTTCCCTGGATCAACTTAAGGATGTCGAAGGCATCCGCACAGAGGAGTTACCGGCCAGGAGGGTGGTGAACCTGCCCAGGGGGATCACGGTGGATCTTGAGCGGCGAGAAATGTGGCGCGGCTCTGAACGCGCTCATCTGACGCCCACAGAAAGCAAATTGCTGAGTATTTTCCTGGAAAACCGGGGGCGGGTGATGACCCATCAGGAAATTGTATTCCTGGTGCAGGGATTTGAAATCTCTGAATGGGAAGCGCCGGAAGTATTAAGACCGATGGTCAGCCGGCTGCGTAAGAAATTGGCTCTCTTTGCGGGGGTGGAAGAGTGGGTCAGCAATGTGCGCGGCACCGGCTACCTGTTCGACCCGGAGTGAATCAGACCTCGGAGGTCTGCTAGATATTTTCTCTCGTTGGCTCCCTTGGAGACCTCCGAGGTCTTAACTCAACAAAAAGACCTCCCTCGTTAATGTGTTCGGGGAAGGTTTTTTTGATTCAGGTTTTAG
>JAUWEC010000206.1 GCA_030608465.1 Chloroflexota bacterium | reverse complement strand
GAAGTTCCCCTGCACTGATCCATTTCCTGATCCCGACAGGATACCCCTCAGAATAAGCAACCGCTGCCACCCAAACCTGATCTTCATTGGTTGTATATTCCTTTACCCTGACTGATCCCGTTATTTCCGCAATTGTTTTATCATCATTGTAGCGGATCTCAGGATCTAATATTTCGGTCAACGCTGTGCCCTTTTTAGACGGAATAGAAGTAATTAAAATTGCTGTAACCTGAAATCCCTCAGGAAGCGGTGGTGGAATAAAGGCTGATACGGGAATTGTCTGATCTGGAAAGAGATAATTCAGCGGAGGGATGGCAATATAGCTCTGCAGCAGTTTGTTTTCATCGTTATAAAGATTCAGTGCTGCCGAGATGTTTTCCAGGCTGAGCCCCTGGTTATTGTGAATGTCTGAAAAACACCACATCCCTCCGTCATTGGTCAGCAGACAGGTAGGAATACTCACCGAAACCGGGTAAGGAGTCGGAGTGGGAACAGACAGATTTTCATTCCCCTCAAAGGGAATATTGAGTTCGATACCAACAGTGAGGATACGGGTATCGATACCGGGATTTGCTGACACCAATCTGTCCAGGGAGATATTGTATTTCAAGGCGATCCCGTATAGAGTATCACCTGACTGAATGATATGTTTAAAAGGAGTTGGGCTCGGTAAAAGAGGTTCATCAGTCAGAATGGTGATTGGGGTTGCTGTGGCAGTTGGTGAAATGATCTTCACCTGGAAAGGAGTCAGGGGAGGGGACATTGGTTGGGAGGTCTCGGTAGATACTGTTGCTGCAGTTTGACAGCCTGATGTAATTACCAGGGCAAGGATCATCCAGTTTAGGAATCTACCTTCATTTTTCATGTTGAGCATTATACCCTCTCTTGTCCGTCAGAGAGGCCTGTGCTACACTCTGGTTTAGCTGGCGAAATAATACAGGATCAATGATGGCAGAAGACAAACGTTTTCTCCTGGCAAAACTTGCCATAGAACAAGGTGATCGATTTCAGGCAAAAGATAAATTATCAGAACTCCTGAAAGAAGATCAGAATAATGTTGAATATTGGCTTTTGATGAGTACGGTTGTGGACTCAAAAAAAGAAAGGGTGTTTTGCTTAAAGAAAGTGATTGCCGTCGATCCTGGGAACCAGGAAGCCAGGTTGGGATTGATTTTATTTGGCGCTCTTGACCCGGGGACAGTCCAACCCGCTGAAATCAGAAAACGGGATTGGTCAAAAGAACTCAAAGACATCCGGAAGAAGGATAAGCCCAAAAAAGAACGCAAAAGAAGCCGGTATAACTACAAACAGCTCCTTCCACTTTTGAGCGGAGGGGTTATTATCATCGTAGTGCTGTACTTTAGTGGTCTGTTATTTCCTGGACGAAGATCCATCTTTTCTCCCAGACTAACAATAACCCCCATTACCTGGACTCCGTTGGTAGATCCCGGGTTTATAGCACAGTTAACAGGTACGCCAAACCCGATTCTCCTGACGCCCATTGGCCGGGTTTTACAGAATCCCTACACTCCTACTCCAGCGTATGTTTTAACGCCGCATCCCAGGTATGGAACATACCAAACCGCCCTGGTCGCATATCAACAGGGTGAATTTGAAACCATGCTGACGTATATGAGGTTGACTGAAGATCAATTGGAAACTCCGGATATCGTATACCTGGTTGGTGAAGCCTTGCGAAATTTAGGAAGGTTTAACGAAGCTCTGGAACAATTTGAGCGAGCTTTATTTTTGGATCCCTCATTCGCCCCGGCATATTACGGGCGGGTACTTATTTCACAGGTTGTTAATCCGGAAAATGATATCAAGCAGGAACTGGATCAGGCGTTGATTCTAGATCCTGCGTTTGGTCAGGTATACATTGAGAGGTCAAAATATTATCTTGACCGGGGAAAGTTTCAACTCGCATATAAGGACGCAACCCAGGCTGTTAACTATTTACCAGAATCCCACCTGGCACATTTGTATCAGGGCTGGGCTTTGCTGGAATTAAACGATTACAATGGAGCCGCCCGGGCGATAGAAACTGCATTAAAACTGGATGTAAATTATGTTCCTTCCTACCTGGTGGCGGGACGGGTGAACCTGGAAACAGGACAGGCAGACATAGCTTTAGAAATGCTGACAAAATATGATGTCTATGTTCCGGAAAAAACGTGGGAGTTTTATTATTCACTGGGGAAAGCCTATTATCTGACTGGCAGTGACCTAGATCAAGCAGAGCATTTGCTTAACCAGGCAGTATCGCTCGGAGGCAGCAACAGCAGCTTATATCAGATCCGTGCCTTAGTTTATCAAGGGTTGGGGGAACATGAGAAAGCGGTAACAGAGGCAATTTATGCCCGGATGGCTGACCGAAATGATTTTAATGTCACTCTCTTTTTAGGTAAGATATTGTACGATAGCAGTCAATTTTCACTCGGGTTGGTTTACTTGAACATTTCGGAACACCAGACACAAAACGAAGCGAATTTGGCAGAGGTTTATTATTGGCGTGCTCTGACATTGGAAAATCTGGATCGGGGAGAGGAAGCAGTTCTTAATTGGCAATATCTGATGAATCTCCCCCTTGAATATGTGCCGGATGATTGGGAAATTACCGCAGCAGAAAAACTGCTGCCGACGGCTACTCCCAGTTTAACCCCGTCACCTTCTCCTACTTCAACGCCAACAATCACCCCGACAGAGACTTCAACCCCAACTGCAACTACAACACCGACTGCAACTACAACACCGACAGAAACTTCAACACCGACAGACACTACAACCCCGACTGCAACACAGACACTTGCTGTTACAGCTACTCAAACACCATCACCATCTCCAACTAGTACTCCCTAGGCTACTGGGTTACTACCCTTTGCAGGGAAGCCATTCTTTAGTCAAGCACTGAGTAATAATTCTCGGTATCCCTTTGTTTCCCTTGCTATTCCTGATTGGAAGTACTATAATGCTCGATGGTTAATTGATTGTGTGTTGATGATATACACATCAAGGTGGATTATGCCTATTTATACATATCGGTGCGAAAGTTGTGGTGTTCAATTTGACCGGAGACAAAAATTCAGTGATGAGCCTCTGAAAATTTGTCCTGAATGCCAAACAGAAACTTTGCGAAAGGTTTACTTACCTGTCGGTATTGTATTTAAGGGATCAGGTTTTTATTCCACGGATAACCGGTCTCCTTCTGGGCGGGATTCCAGGCTATCTAGTGACCACACGAGTGGAGATTCCAAACCTTCCGAGTCAGAGAAAGCGGAAAAAACAAAAAACAAAAAATCGGAAATATCTAACACGAAATCGAAAGAAGAATAAAGAAAAATCAATAACTAATTCAAAGGGCTGCCTTTTTAGACAGCCCCTTTTTCGTTTTAAAAGGAAACGATCCGTGATCTTTGGAGAATTACAGATCGTGTAAATTAAGAATCTGGGATTTCCTGGTATCAGTGAGTGTAGATATCTATCACCAGGAATGGAATGAAATTAAACAATGACTAACGGGACCGGTGAAAATACCAGAAAAAAGATAATTAATCCAATCCTGGCCAAGTTTTTCCTGCCCGGATTGAGCTCGGTAATCTCATCCAGCGGCTGAGCCCTCATCCGACCCAGAAGTAGGATTAGGAAAGCCCATAACCACCAACCTGACCACATAAATCCGAGGATTACCAATGTCCCCAGGATAACCGGCCGTACCCACTTTAACTTATCTCCAAATAGACTGTAAATCAGATGACCTCCATCCAGCTGCCCGGCAGGAAGCAAGTTTAAGGACGTTATTAATAATCCGGCCCAGCCTGCCCAGGCAACTGGGTGAATCAAGACATCTGTGCCGCCATTGGGCAAAGGAAGTCCTGTGAAGAAATAACGAATCCAGTAGATGAATGGATGGACTCCCTGGAAAGATAAGGGTTCAGGTAAAAAGGATCCATGTACAAGATACTTTAAAGACAGGTAAAGAATAGAGTTTCCCTCAAATGTGAAACCAGCAGGGAGAACAGCTGGGAGAATATCAATTGTGGATAAGGTTAATCCATAGACCAGAACCGGAATTGCGATAATCAATCCGGCAATGGGACCTGCCAAACCAATATCGAGCAAAACCCGTTTATTTTTCGGAGGTTCAAGCAGCCGGATAAAAGCTCCCATAGTTCCAAAGGGACTGATTGGAAAGGGGATAAAAAACGGCAGAGTAACCTTTGTTTTATGAATCCGGGCGGCAAAATAATGACCAAATTCATGAGCTGTC
>JAUWEC010000043.1 GCA_030608465.1 Chloroflexota bacterium | reverse complement strand
CTTTTGCTGCGGCAACTAACAAGGCGCCTTCGGTAGGATCTCCCACCATGCGTACCGTTTTTTTGCCTTCATCATCATAATCAGTCTCCAGGATGGCGTCATTGTTTAATGCGCCTATCCATAAGGCTGTTAAGATGCCGGGATATTCTTTCTCCAGGTTTACTTCTTTTGCATCTCTTAAGAACTGCCCTTCCAGTGAATATCCTGTGCCGGTGATGTCCAGAAATTCCCCATCCACGGCAACACTGGTCACCGTCATTTCATTCTGGGTTAATGTCCCTGTTTTATCGGAACAGATAATTGTCGTTGAACCCAGGGTTTCCACAGAAGATAGTTTCCTGATCAAGGCATTTCGGGAGACCATTTCTTGCATTCCTAATGCCAGGGTTATGGTCACAACTGCGGGTAATCCTTCAGGTACTGCAGCAATTGCCAGACTCACAGCAATAATGAACATTTCCAGAGGTTCTGTTCCGGTGATCATACCTTCCACAAAAATCACCCCGCAGATCACCAGGGTTACCCAACCCAGGGTTTGTCCAAAACTGTCCAGGCGCTTTTGAAGCGGCGTATCCTCTTCTTCCACGGTCTGCAGCATTTGAGCGATCTGCCCAAGTTCACTTGCCATCCCGGTATTTACCACCACACCTACACCGCGTCCATAGGTAACCAGGGTGCCGGTAAAAGCCATAGTTTTTCGATCACCAAGAGCTGAATCTTCTTCGAGTTCCAGTTCGGCGTTTTTTGTGACAGCAAATGATTCGCAGGTCAGCGCGGCTTCATCAATACGTAAATTGACTGTTTCCAGGAGCCTTACATCTGCCGGGATAAAATTCCCGGCTTCAAGGAAAACAATATCACCCGGGACAACTTCCCTGGAAGGAATCGATTTGCGGTGCCTATCACGCAGCACATTGGCATCGGGAGAGGCCATCTTCTTTAAAGCAGCCAGGGCTTCTTCTGCCCGCCGTTCCTGAACAACACCAAGTACTGCATTCAGCAGCACAATGGTCATGATGGCTGCCGCCTCGACCCACTCCCCCAGGACAGCAGAAATACCTGCAGCTACAATCAATAGAATAACCACAAAACTGGCAAACTGCTCGTAAATCATAGACCAGATGCGGGTCGGCGGCGCTTCCTGTAATTCATTCTTTCCAAAGGTTTCCAGGCGCCTTTCAGCTTCCTGCTCAGAAAGACCTTGCTCCCGGACAACATTCAGATGTCCAGTGACTTCCTTCCCGCTGAGAGTATGCCAGGGATTATCAATCTGACTGGTAATAATTCCCAATTGTTCCTGACCTTTATTCACAAAATTCTCCCCATTTAATAATTTCGTCCGGTAAAGAAAATCAGCTGCAGGGTTTACCCTCCAGCTGTTTCTTCCTCGGTTGGTTCTAATCCTCCCGGTACTTCTACAAAGAAGTACCAATCGGTAATGGTTTCTAACCGGTCAGAGGGTTCAAATATTGGTCCAATCCGGACTCCTTTTACATTTGACGAAATAGCGTAGGTATAAACCGGATAATAAAGGGGAAGCGCCGGAAGCTGATCAAAAAATCTGACCTGGAAATTTCTGTACAAACGTCCCCTCTCTACTGTATCGAGGATAATCCGGGCTTGTTCCAAATACTCGCTCGCCTGTCGGTCATTCCACATCGAATAGTTTTGACCCCCGGTGGTTTGAGTTTGGTGCCAGAAAGGATATGGATCTGGATCCGGCATACTGGCTAGGTTTAGATCAACCAGGGCAGCCTCATAATCCCGATTCTCAAGTCGGTCAGTAATTAATTCTTCGTAGGGAAGTGCCTCCAGGATGACATTAAATCCCAATGCTACCCAATTCACCTGGATTGCCTGGGCTATCAAAGTATGATGAACATCATCAGGAAAGACCAGCGTGAGAGCCAAACGGTCTCCTTCTTCATTAGTTCTCACGGTACCCCCTTCACCGGGATATGAATATCCCAGATCACGTATTTTCTCAACAGCTTCTTCCGGATTAAAATCATATCGGGAGAGACTTTCCAAATAAGCCCAGGTTTTTGGGAATATGGGTCCATCGGCAATGATAGCTTGACCCTGATTGATGTGATCAACCAAATACTGCCGGTTTATCCCTTGCAGCAGAGCCCTTCTCATTTCAACATCCTGGAAAAATGGCACTTCCGGATTGTCCAGGTTTAATAAAACCAGGGTCATTTGCGGCAGGCGGCTAGTGTGTAAATTCAGACTCTGATCCTCGAGCGCTACCTCCAGAATCTCCGATGTGATTTCCCCGATTCCTTGAATATCCCCTGCTTTGTAAGCCTCCCAGACAGCCGTGGAATCCGTAAAGTATTTAAATTCGACCTGATCAAAAAACACCTGATCGCCGTAATAATCGGGGTTTTTCTTAAGGGCAACTCCCGAAATTTGATTGTCTGTTAGGATCAGCCTTTCAAATTGAAATGGTCCTGATCCAATCGGTTGGAGGTTAAATGGGGCATCAACAATTTCCTGAGCTGTAAGACCCTCCAGGTGATGGGCGGGTAAAATGCCAAAGTTCAAGTAATCCAAAAAAGGCGCAAATGCTTCCGGCAGCCTGAATTGTATCGTCCGTTCATCCAGCCCTTGTACTTCAATCTCCTGCCAAAATTTTGCCAGATCTTCCGGTATCGGAAAATCTGGATTCTTCAGCAGATTGACTGTAAAAATCACATCGTCGCTTGAGACCGGCTCACCGTCGTGCCAGAATGCATCAGTACGCAGTGAAAAGTTATATACATCTCCATTTCTGGAGATTCCCCAGGAATTAGATAAATCTGGTTGTGGAAGGCCAGTGCTGTCAAATTGAATTAAACCGCTGAATATTAAACTTGCGGGGTCCTGGTCTGGAGGGTTAAATACTGCCAGAAGCGGGTTCAGGCGCATCAGGGATCCCACAATCCCTTCTTTGTATACACCTCCCCCGGTAGGTTCCGGGGCCTCAACCAGGACCGGTTCAGCTTGCTGACCCCACAACACAACTGCAATCACTACTAAAGCTAAAACTATGATCAGTATCTGCCAGCGCAGTTTTTTTATCAATTTCATGGATTTGTCCTGCGTTATTTAATTGCCCTATTCCCCCTGCCTATAAATGTAACCGGAAAATATGGGAATCCATATTTTCCGGCGATCCTTTGTCATTTGGGTTATTCATAAATCAAGCCAGGCAGTATATTAACCTGTTACAATTACTGTGGCAATTGCCAATCCAAAAAACAAAAAACTAAGTCCGATAGTGATCCGGAATAAAGTCTTTTCAATACCCCTTCGGGCAGAGAAAACGCCTCCGGAATCCCCTCCGGTTAAACCGCCCAGACCCGCTCCCTTGCTCTGGAGAATTACACTGGAAACCAGGGCAATGGATGTGATAATTAAACCGATGTTCAGATATATTGACACAAAAACCTCCCAGATCAGCCGGAAAAATGAAACGATTTTCCAATTCTGCCGATCATTCTACTTAACCTTACTTCTATTCTGATTACAAGCAGGGCGATTATACCTTCTTTACAGGGAGAACGTCAAGAAGCTCCTCCTACAGGGCTTAAACTACAGATTAAATAGTTCTTTATCAATACAAAATAACTCTACCAATTAAAAGGAAAAAATGCCTGAAATTGCGGTTAATTTACATATGCATACCCGTCATTCCGATGGTTCAGGAAGCCACCAAGACATCGCTGATGCTGCCTTGGAGGCCGGACTGGATGCGGTAATCGTTACTGATCATAACTTGCTGGTTCAGGAATACGAAGGATATTATGCCAAAGGTGACCAAAAAGTTCTTCTGCTGGTAGGAGAGGAAATTCACGATCGGAAAAGAGTTCCAGAAAAAAACCACCTTCTGGTTTTTGGCATTGATCAAGAACTAGCTGGCGAAGCAAAAAATACCAAGAGATTGATAAAAAAGGTTCAAAAAGCTGGTGGATTATCTTTCCTTGCCCATCCTGTAGACCCAGCAGCTCCCCTGTTCGACCAAAAAGATTTATCCTGGGAAGATTGGGAAATCTCTGGGTATACCGGCATAGAACTGTGGAATGGGTTCTCGGAGTTTAAAACCCGTCTGAACAGCAAAAAAGCGGCCGTGTTTTATGCCTGCTTTCCAAAACGCATAGCCCGGGGTCCCATCCTGGAAACATTTATTATTTGGGATCGTTTAACAGCCGAGGGGCAGAAGGTCGTCGCAATCGGCGGCTCCGACGCTCATGCCCTGTCTACCAGCCTGGGACCGTTAAAACGAACCCTGTTCCCTTATCTCTTTCACTTCAGAGGGGTAAATACCCACTTGATCATTCCTTCACCGCTCACAGGAAATTTGACCCCGGATAAAAAGATGATTCTAGAGGCACTCGGTCAGGGCCATGCCTTCATCGGCTACGATCTGCCGCATCCAACCAGCGGGTTCCAATTAAAGGGGTCCAGCACACACGACTCTGCCATCATGGGAGACGAAATCTCCCTCAAAGGCGGAGTTACCTTGCAGATCACTCTGCCTCTCAAAACGGAATGTATCTTAATAAAAGATGGGCAACCGGTGAAAACTTGGATGAACCAGGAGATATGCTCGTATAGCGCCACTCAACCCGGAGTTTACCGGGTTGAAGTATACCTGCCTTATAAAGGATTACGACGGGGCTGGATATTCAGCAATCCCATATACATTCGTGAGTAAGGAATACCATGGATTTTAAGCTTCAAGCTCCTTTCAAGCCCATGGGAGATCAACCACAGGCGATTGAAAAACTCATCCGGGGAATCCAAAATGGTGAACAGCACCAGGTCCTCCTGGGAGCTACCGGAACAGGAAAAACCTATACCATTGCCAATATCATTGAAAGAACTCAGCTGCCGGCATTGGTGATGGCCCACAACAAAACCCTGGCGGCACAGCTGTACGCAGAGTTTAGATCATTCTTTCCTGAAAATGCGGTGGAATTCTTCGTCAGTTATTACGATTATTATCAGCCGGAAGCCTATATCCCGCACCATGATCTCTTTATTGAAAAAGAGACCGATATCAACGAGGAAATTGAACGCTTACGGCTGGCAGCAACTACAGCCTTGATGTCCAGAAAAGATGTCATCATCGTTGCCTCCGTTTCCTGCATTTACGGTCTGGGAAATCCAGAAGCATACGGAAGTGTGGTTATCAACCTAACTGTAGGAAATATATATCGCCGGAACGCTTTGCTGCGGCAGTTAATCGAGGGGCAATATACCAGAAATGATATCGATCTCAAACCGGGCTCATTCCGCGTTCGGGGTGATACACTGGAAATTGCTCCCGCTTATGATGATCAATATATCTACCGAATTTCATTTTTTGGTGATGAAGTAGAACGAATAACCCAGATACACCGGGTAACTGCGGAGATCTTGGAAGAAATCAATGAGGTTAATATCTTCCCTGCCAAGCACTTCATTACCGAAGAGGAAAAGTTGCGCCAGGCGATCGTGGATATTGAAGGTGAACTGACAGAGCAAGTTAAGTATTTCACCGCCCACGGCAAACTTCTGGAAGCGCAGCGGATAGAACAGCGTTGCAAGTATGATTTGGAAATGCTGCGGGAAATTAGTTATTGTTCAGGGATCGAAAACTATTCCCGCCACCTGGATCAGCGTCCCGCTCAATCTGCTCCCTGGACGATGATGGATTATCTTCCCCAGGATTATCTCTTGATCCTGGATGAATCGCATATGACTGTTCCCCAAATTCGGGGCATGTATAATGGAGATCAATCCAGAAAAGCAACCCTGGTCGAGTATGGTTTTCGATTACCCTCAGCGCTTGATAATCGGCCTCTCAAGTTTGAGGAATTTGAAGGGAAAATGGGACATACCATTTATACCTCTGCCACACCCGGACCTTACGAATTGGGCAAAGTTGAAAAGGTTATCGACCAGGTCATTCGGCCAACAGGGTTGATTGATCCTGAAATTGTCGTTCGACCCATCGAAGGGCAAGTAGATGACCTGATCGGTGAAATATACCAACGGACAGAACGGAGTGAACGAGTTTTAGTCACTACGTTGACAAAACGGATGGCTGAAGATTTATCCACCTACCTGGACGAAAGCGGGATTAAAGTTCATTACCTGCACTCAGAAATTGACACCCTAGAGCGGGTCAGCATCCTGCGGGATTTAAGGATGGGTGTATTTGATGTAATTGTTGGAATTAACCTGCTCCGGGAAGGTCTTGACCTGCCGGAGGTTTCCCTGGTAGCCATCCTAGATGCGGATAAGGCCGGATTTTTACGCTCGGACACAGCTTTAATCCAAACCATCGGTCGAGCTTCCCGCCACCTGCAGGGCAAGGTTATCATGTACGCCGACAAAATCACCCCGGCCATGCAAACTGCCCTCGATGAAACCGAACGGCGGCGGGAGAAACAAAACAAATACAACCGGGAACACGGCATCCAGCCAGAAAGCATCAAAAAATCCATCACGGATATCACGGAACGGGTTAAGAGGAAAGCAATCGCCGAAGCGGGAGGGAAGTATCAAGCCGGGGCAGAAGGGATCCCCCTGCCGGAATTAAAGAATATCATCCAGGAGCTGGAAAAACAGATGCTTGCAGCTGCAGAAAATATGGAATTCGAAACTGCAGCCGGGTTAAGGGACCGGATATTCGAATTCAGGGAACTCCTGGCACTTCAGACAGATATGAAACCCTGGGAAAAGATTAACTTGTTGGCAGGGAAATAATCCAGGATAAAGCAAGTCCTCAAATCGTCAAGAGTCCTGGAAAGTTTTTTTAATAAAGTGGGTAAAAGTATGGGGGAATTGATCCTTTTCACCCGCCGGATGAAACTGCTCACAGATCAGAGTCCAATTCTCTTCGTTGAAAAGGGGAAATGTTGCATCCACTTCTTGTGTGCAGTGTACCCTGGTCAGATAAAGGTGATCAGTAATAACCAGCGCTTCAGAAAACACTTCGGCGCCTCCAATCACAAATACTTCCCTCTCACCGGCATCCATTGCCAGCTGAAGGGATTCCTGGAGAGACCGCGCTGTTTGGCAGCCTTCCGCCTGGAAACTTGGATTACGGGATAATACAATCAATTTTCTGCCTGGGAGGGGGGAGTCAATCGATTCGTACGTTCGTCTGCCCATAATCAAGTGGTGCCCCATGGTAAGGGTTTTAAATCGTTTTAAATCCGACGTTAAATGCCAGGGAATGGTATTATTTAATCCGATCCCATCCCCTTCATCTGCTGCCACAATGATGGAAATAATCATATAGATACCCGGGCTTTAATATGCGGATGTGACTGATAGTTCTGAAGATCAAAGTCGGTATAAGAAAACTCAAATATTGAACTTACTCGCGGATTTAGGCTCATTTTTGGCAGTGGATATGGTTCTCTGCTTAACTGCAGTTCCGCTTTTTCTAAATGGTCCAGGTAAAGATGAGTATCACCCAGCGTATGGACAAAATCACCGGGCTGCAAATCACAGACCTGGGCAACCATCAGGGTTAATAAAGCGTAGGAAGCGATATTAAAAGGGACACCTAAAAACACATCCGCTGAGCGCTGATAGAGCTGGCAAGACAGTTTGCCTTCAGCGACGTAAAACTGAAACAGCAAATGACAAGGAGGCAGCGCCATTTTCTCCAGCTCCCCGACATTCCAGGCGCTGACCAGGATCCTGCGGGAGTCCGGCTGAGTTTTGATTTGTTCCACAGCTCTTGAAATCTGATCAATTACCTGACCATCAGCCGACTTCCAAGATCGCCATTGAGCGCCATATACCGGACCCAGCTCCCCTGATTCATCTGCCCAGTCATTCCAAATTCTTACTCCGTTTTCTTGCAGTGAACGGACATTGGTTTCCCCTTGAAGGAACCAAAGCAATTCATAGATGATTGATTTTAAGTGAAGTTTTTTGGTAGTCAGCACTGGAAATCCATCCTGCAGGTTAAACCGCATCTGATGGCCAAAAACAGATCGGGTACCTGTACCGGTCCGGTCCCCTTTTTCTACTCCGTGATCCAATATCCTCTGTATTAAATCCAGGTACTGCTGCATAATTACCCTCGAAAAAAAATAATTTGGTAAATGATCCGATTGCTTCGATACTTTCTTATGATAGCTTATCATACTTCCGGATCAGTTTCTAAATGAGATGATCTGATAAAATATAGGGCAGATTGGTTAATTACCTTGAGAGTTTATTATGACCACTAACAATGTCACCCGGTTTCTCGATAACAGGAATATCAACTACAAAACTTTCGTACTTCCCCGTCAAAAACTCAGCGCCGAAGGTACTGCTAAATTGCTCAACGTGCCGCTGTCCATCATCTTTAAAAGCATTGTGATTGAGCGTAAAAACCCGGGGAAACCCATTCTTGCGGTTGTGCCGGGTGATAAAGAAGTAAATCTGAAAGCGCTGGCAAAAGTCCTGGGTGAGAAAAAAGTATCACCGGCCACCCAAAAGGATGCAGAAAGGCTGACAAAACTTCAAGCCGGCGGGATATCTCCGCTTGCTCTCATCAACCGCGGTTTTGAAATTGTTATTGACGATTCTGTCTTGAACCAGGAAACGGTCCATATATCCGGTGGTGAACTCGGGGTAAATATCCGTCTTTGTTCCCAGGACCTGGTGGACTTAACCCGGGCATCGGTGGCAAAAATCAGCCGGGAATAAGCCCCCCCTCCATTCTAGAATTCGATCATTCTATCCTTTAATCACAACCAGCGGTTTTAACCGGGCAACCTTGGTGGCGATACCAGCGTTGATGACCGTATCGACCACCGCGTCTACATCTTTATAGGCTGCAGGGGCTTCTTCAGCCAATCCAGCCATAGAACCAGCCCTGATGATAATCCCATCATTTTCAAGCTGTTTCCGGAGATCCTCTCCCCAGATGGTTTTTTTAGCTTTTGTCCTGCTCATCACCCGCCCTGCGCCATGGCAGCATGATCCCAGAGAGCGCTGCATGGCTTCTTTGGTCCCGCACAACACCCAGGATGAGGTTCCCATACTTCCCGGTACCAAAACGGGTTGACCGATTTTTTTATATTCTGATGGCAAATCGTCCGCGCCGGGACCAAATGCCCGGGTTGCACCTTTCCTGTGAACACAAACTTTAATTAATTTCCCCCCGATTTGATGGGTCTCAATTTTTCCTATGTTATGAGCAACATCATAGATCTGGTATAGATGCCAGTCTTTCACCTTACCAACCAGAACACTTTCGAATGCCTCCCGGGCATAATGACTAAGGACCTGGCGATTGGCGAAAGCATAATTGGCTGCGCAGCTCATGGCGGATAAATAGGCTTCCCCTTCCGGAGAATCCAGCGGAGCACAGACCAGGGACCGGTCCGGCAGCTTGATCCCATAACGGTGGACAGCTTGCTGCAAGGATTTTACATAATCCGAACAGACCTGGTGACCCAATCCCCTTGAGCCGCAGTGGATCTGCAACGTTATGTCCCCTTCTCTCAAGCCCATAACCTGGGCGGCCTGGCGGTCATAAATTTCCGACACGAGATCAATTTCAATAAAGTGGTTGCCGGCACCTAATGAACCAACCTGGTTTCTTCCCCTTTTCAACGCCCGGGGGCTTAAATAACGGGGATTTGCACCCCGAATGTGGCCGCTTTCTTCCGTTCTGCGTAAATCCTGATCGGATGCATATCCCTTTTTTTTCGCCCAGCGGGATCCCTCCCGGCAAACATCCTCCACCTCACTGGCACTCAACCGGAGATGCCCGCTCTTCCCAACACCGCTGGGACAAAATTGGCTCAGGGCAGTTGCCAGGTCATCCAGATATGGTTTTATTTCTTGATAGGATAATCTGCTGCCAAGCAATCGAACGCCGCAATTAATGTCATACCCAATTCCGCCTGGAGATATGACACCTTCGGGATATTTAGTGGCGGCTACACCACCAATAGGAAATCCATATCCCTGGTGCATATCAGGCATCACCATTACACTGCCAACCAGTCCGGGTAAAGCGCAGGCATTGACCGCCTGCTCCAGAGATTTGTCGCGGGTAACGTCCTTCAACAGCTTCTCGGAAGCAAATATTCGTACCGGAACCCGCATATCAGCCCGGAAGGATTGAGGGATTTCCCACTCATAGGAATTGATTCTATTCAGGTCATTAATGGAAACCATGCCGGACTACCTTTAAAAAGAGTCTCAGATATCAAAAACGATATTCACCTCATAACCATCCGCAGTGGTTCTAATATTCAGATTATGATAAGTGACAGCTTTGATATCTCTCTGGTAGGATTTGATCTGGGCACCTTTTAACTCTGCCTTGAGAGTATATTCATTGGTGACAGAAAGTTTTTGAATCTCATACACCATATAATCTTCGGTAAGCCTGTACAGCAGTTCTTCCAGGAACAGGATTAACAACCCTTCAAAATCCATAGCCTCGATAGAAATGTTTTGCTGTACGGATGATATTCCCTCCTCTAACTCTTCAACACCGGAAAGCTGGATCATTCCGGCTGCAGCCTGCCGGAAAAGGGAAACCAAATCCTTGCCCCAGACCCGTATTTCCAGGTCTGCAGTATGTGCTAACTCTTCAAACCCTGCCTTCTTATCCTTGATCATTACCTTCAGTATACCGAATTCTGTCGAATTTTTCAGGAATATTGCCTATCAATTTTGAAAAATATATCCTGGCTCTCGATGGGGTGGAAACCTGGTTAGATTTCAGCGAGTGATGAATGTCCATCTTGTGGAAAGTTTTTAATTCTTCTATAATTTGAATGATCCTTTATTAGTTGAATAAAACAAGCTCCATTTTTTTGCGGAGAATAATTCGAAGGATACAAAATGCCAAACCCTGCCCTCTTTGCCGTCATCGGCGGCTCCGGTCTTTATAAAATTCCCGGATTAACCCAGGTTACTGAACACTTTCTGGATACTCCTTTTGGAAAACCAAGCGGTCCCATCATCCAGGGAGAAATCCATGAACAGCAGGTTTTGTTCCTTGCCCGTCATGGTGTGGGACATCCCATTAATCCCACCCAGGTGAATTACCGGGCAAATATCTATGCATTAAAAAAATTGGGCGTAAACCGGGTGATCAGTGTAAACGCTTGTGGGTCTCTGCGGGAAGATTATAAACCGGGGGATCTGGTCATCCCTGATCAGATATTTGATCTTACCAAATACAGAGAGAATACATTTTTTGATGATGGTTTGGCAGCCCATGTCGGAACAGCCGATCCTTTTTGCCCGGATCTTTCAGCTCATCTTTACCAGGCGTTAAAAGACGGTGGAGCAAAAGTTCATGATCAGGGAGCTTTTCTGATCATCGAAGGTCCCCGATTTTCCACCCGGGCTGAATCTAATACCTTCCGATCTTGGGGAATGTCCATTATTGGCATGACCAGCGCACCGGAAGCCTTTCTAGCCAGAGAAGCTGAACTCTGTTATGCGTCGATTGCCCACATCACAGATTATGATGTCTGGCATTCAGGTGAAGAAGCTGTCTCAGTAGAAATGGTGTTAAAAATCATCGCCCAGAACACATCCTTTGTTCAAAAGGCGATAGCAGAACTGGCTGAGAATCCCCCGCCAGAAGACCGTTCCTGCGGATGCTTATCTGCGTTGGACGGCGCGATCATCACCAACCCTGACCTGATCCCCGCAAAAACCCGGGCAAAACTCGGCCTGCTGGTTTCAAAATACCTGGAGGAGTAGTCATTATGAAAGAAATTACCATTCCAATTTCACCCGATACCATCAAGGATTTGCATACCGGGGACACTGTCGCCCTCACCGGCGTCCTGGCAACCGGAAGAGATACGGTCCACAAATGGATGATTGATACCTTTATTCGAAAAACCAGGGAACCGGAAGGTGATGACCTGGAAGTATATGAAGCCATCAAACCTATGTTTAAAGAAAGCTTGATTTACCACTGCGGCCCGGTAGTATCAGGATTAGATACCGGTGAGTATAAATTTGTCGCTGCCGGACCCACCACCAGCATCCGGGAAGAGCCTTATCAAAGTGAAGTACTACATCATTTCGACATGCGGGGAGTAATCGGCAAAGGCGGCATGGGCGCAAATACTTTAAAAGCCTGCCAGGACGTCCCGGCAGTCTATTTTCACGCCATCGGAGGAGCTGCCACCCTGATAGCCCAATCTGTGGAAGAGGTTATTGGTGTCTATAAATTGTCCTTTGGGGTCCCGGAAGCCATCTGGGTGCTGAAAGTAAAGGGTTTCCCGGTGGTGGTCACCATGGATTCTCACGGAGCAAGTATTCACGATGAGGTGGAAGAGGAGTCGAGGCGTAAGTTGGAGAGGCTCCTGGGAGAGTAGTCAGTTTTCAGTAATCTGTATTCAGTTTTCGGTATTCAGTAAGGGGTAAATAATGAATGGTTTTTATTTGTAGAAGGAAGGCATCCGAAAGATAAGTAAAGTGCCCACAACAACAGATTCAAATCTTCATTCTTTATTGTCATCCTGAACGCAGTGAGGGATCCATAAAGTCATCAGGATTCAAGAAAACCAATGCGTGCGAGGATTGGTCTTTTTGATCTTAATATGGATTCCTCGCAATGACAGCGGATGAGCAATTTCTAACAGTTTACAAAAATGAGATGTGGTCCTTTTACCACATCTCATTTTGTTCCTAAGTGGTATAACATTGTCAAGTATGGAATGGATTAAACGATTAAAACCGGGGGTTCATAAATATTGGCTGCAGCTGATCTCAGGGATAATGTGGACCGGGGTTGGCTTTTTCCTGCTATTCCTGGCTGTGGGATGGATCTTTACGCCCGCAGAATCCGCCTCCTGGAAATATTGGGTACCTGGTTGTTTGCTTGCCCTGGCCATTTATCAATTTGGTTTTTCAAAACTCGCGGTTAAGAACGGCAACAGAATTGAAACCATCCCTGATGAGAGACCATGCATCTTTGCCTTCCAGGAGTGGAAAAACTACCTGATCATCATATTTATGATTGGCCTGGGAATCTCTTTGAGAAAATTCACCCCCATCCCTAAACCTCTGCTGGGAATTATATACCTTGGAATCGGCGGTGGAATCGGTTTATCCAGCTCAGTTTATTATATTTACCTCTGGGAAAAATATAGAAAGAAATAACTGCAATCCGTAACTAAATCCCCATTTTTACAAAAGTAAGTGATGATGTCCAAAGATCAAGGAAAACTTCTAGAGAGAGACCGCACCTTTGACCAGAAAGCCCTGGGGGAAATCTATGACCTGTACAGTGACGCCTTGTATGCTTATGCCTTTAAACACGTCGGCAGTACACAACTCGCAGAAGACCTGGTTGCCGAGGCATTTCAACGATTTTTAAATGCGTTAAAAAGCGGGGGAGGGCCGACAGATCACCTGCAGGCTTATTTGTACCGCATCACCCACAACCTGATCACCGATACCTTTCGCAGGGAACCACCCCCGCCGCTGGAACTCCAGGAAGACCGTTTAGGGGAGGAAAACCAGGAACCCGCCGGAGTTGTATCTGAAAGGCAGGAAGCGGATCTCGTTCGCAGGGCTTTACGCTTAATATCCCCGGAGCAGCGCCAGGTTATTGTGCTTAGATTCCTGGAAGGTTGGAGCACACAGGAAATCGCCCGGGTTATGGAAAAATCTATTGGCGCCGTGAAAGCACAGCAGCACCGCGGTTTGGCTGCTCTGCAGCGGATTCTCAGTGATAATCAAGAACAAGAATAATGTCCTGGGGCATCCCCCAGTCTCAAAATCTCAAAGTAACCCAGTCTCCAAGTCCTAATCCTATCTATAAAAAAACACGACCAAATAAAATGGGGTTTCGCCAGAAACAAGGATTCTTTGAACTACCCGTATCCTTTTGTTATTTTTGGCGTCATATTGGATACAGTGCACAATCAGGCTTGAAATTATTTAAATTAAGGATTGATCATGAATAATAACGAAATTAACCCCAAGTTGAAAAAACAGCTGGAAAGTCTGGGTGAAGTCCCTGCCAGAGATCTTCGAAATAGCCATATCGGAAGAGAGAAATTCCTTTCCCAGGCGAAAAACATTCAGCCGCACCGAACCCCTGCCCGAGCCTCCAAATCAAGGGTTGGGACGCCTCTCAGGAAATCCTGGTTGCCCAGGCTGGCGGTCATTCTCGCGGTAGTCCTGTTTGCTTTATCCAGCATCGGAGGAACCGTCTATGCGGCCCAGAGCAGCCTACCGGATGATCTGCTTTACCCGGTGAAAATACTCACTGAAGATATCCAGATCGGGTTAGAATCCGACCCGGAAGATCTACTGGATCTTCATACAGCTTTCGCCAGCCGCCGGCTGCAAGAAATCCAGGCCCAGATTGAGGCAGGAGAAGAAGTTTCCGAAAAAGCGTTGGCCCTGTTGGAAAAACATACTGAAAAAATGCTCCAGCAAGCTGCTCAGGTGGGAGAAAAAGGTATGGAGAATGCACTCAGGCAAATTGAGGAGAATCTGCAAAAACAAAACGAAGTGATGGAAAAACTGCAAAAACAAACTCCAGGGCAAGGAGAGAAAGGTTTGGTTAATGCCCTGGAAAAGATCCGGGAGCGCTTGGAACTGGTGGAAAATGGTATCAAGGAACCCCAGGGGTTTATTAAGACAATCAAGGAGAGAAAGGAAAAATCAGATCAACCGGGACAAGGAAATAACAACGAAAATGATAATCCCAACAAACCTGAAACCCCACCCGGACAAGAAAATAAAGACAAGAATAACAAGGGCAATGGAAAAAGCGATTCCGAGCTCGATCCCACACTGAGTGCACCGGGAAATGATCCCTAAATAATTTTGAATATTATAATTAGCCAAATGTTCATCAAAAACTAATGCTGCCCACAAATCAGGGAGGCACAATGAATACCAAATCCAAATTTTTCGTTTCACTGCTTTTAGCAGTAACTATCCTGCTCGTCAACTTTGGGGGCATGCCAGGGATCGTCTATGCCGCTGAAGGAGATGAGGTGATAGATATCACAGTAACTTATGAAATCCTCTGTGGTGAGGTCACCTTTACCATCACCCTGGACGACATAACGCTTCCCTATCAATTGGAGATTGACTATGGGGATGTAGCTCCCGAAAGTATGAATTTTGCGAGTTACGAGGCCCCCCACATTCTCCCCCACACATACTCTGGTCCCGGTGATTATAATTTGACCATTACGGTTACCGAGACTGGCGTAGACGGCTTGACTGGAACGACTTCAGGCGTAATCACCATTGATGATCCAGCACCACCACTAGTAGTGAAATTAAACAGCACCCCTTTCCCTCCCCTGGTAGTCTTAACTGTGGATTCCGGGCTGATCAATTTTTCAGCCGATGTGACCGGTGGAACCCCCGACTTGAGCAGCGGAACCCCCGTCTACACATATGCCTGGGATGCTAATGGAGACGGCATTGATGATGGAGTTACAGCTGAAACCACATCCAATCTCTTTACAGCGGCCGGAAAATATCAGGCCCGGGTAACCGTTACCGACACCTGTGATCTTACGAGTACAGATACACTGTCCGTTGTGGTTGTTGACCAGGGAGATATTTGCCATCCAACTGCCCAGAAGATTGCCGATGGCGTCAACAAAATTTTCCCCAACCAGGCTGGCGATCTCTATACCTGTGAAGAAATTTACGACATCTTTAATGGCGGCTTGACCGGTGATCAAGTCGGTTTTGGCAGGATGTGGAAGGCCTATAACCTGGCTCTAACCATGGAAGAACTTACCTGGGAAGAAATCCGGGATTGGCATCTCGATACCGGTGGATGGGGAGCGCTGCTGCAATTAGATCGTTTTTCTGATTTACTTGAAGACCACAGTATTGTAGATATGATGGCTCTGGTCATGAGTGAAGATTACACCCTGGGCGATGTCCGGACCGCAGTTCGATCAACCACCCGCTATGAAGCCGATTTTGATGATGCTCTGGCCAGGATAGCAGATGGCGCCAACGCTGGGGAACTGGGCCAGTTTTATAAACTCGCTGCAGATTTAGCGTTAGATCCTGCCGACCTGGATGTCTACTTGACAGGTGAATTTACTCTTTCCGAGCTCAAACATACTGCGAACCTTGCTGACCGGATGGGGGTCGATTGGACTGAAATTGCCGATGCCGGCGGCGTTCAAGAATACATGAAGGATCTACGCGAAGCCGATAAGGTAGCGCGAGCAGAACAGCAAGCAACCCAGCAGGAAGTGCGAGCAGAACAGCAAACTACTCAACAAGAAGACAAGAATCAACAAACAGCCAATAAGCTTGCTGAACAATATCCAGACTTCCCTGGCGATGTGATGAGCCTGTTCAACGGAGATTGTGAAGAGAACTGGGGCTGTGTTCGCAAGACCTTACGGGAACAAGAACAAACAATGACCCAGGCGGAAGGTGTACTACCAGAACGTGATTTCCAAACCGCCCAGCAAATCGCCTCAAAATACGGCATTCCCGACTATCAAGAAGTAATCGGTTGGTATGAAAACGACTGCAGTGGTGATTGGGCTTGCACCCGGGCACACTTCCGAGAAATATTTATGAGTACCAAGGAAACCGGAAAACCGGAGAAATAACGTTCAAATCTAAAAAAGCCAGGTGATCAGCCGGTCACCTGGTTTTTTATTTAACAAGGGTACTTCTAAGCAGCTAAAACACAATGGGGGATTAAAAAACCAGTGCTGATAAGGTTAGAGAGAGATATAGGCACGCTCAAAATACCTTGGGGGTCGGGCTACGAAGGTGATTCCGGGCTGGAGAGCAGCGGCCGCCAACATGGAATCGATCACGGGCAGAGGATGATCTGGATCTCCTGGTCATCTAATCCCCTTTGAAACGGCACTCAGAAGCGTTATGCTATACTCCAATTATATAGCAGCATCGGAAGGAACCCTGCGCAGTGCAGGTTAATCATTTATGGTGTTATCTTTTAAAT
>JAUWEC010000140.1 GCA_030608465.1 Chloroflexota bacterium | reverse complement strand
GTTCGATTCGAGTCCAATACCGCCCACTTTTTTTTACTAACGCCTGAATTCCCCCTATCAAAATCCCCATCTTGCCTGAGTGGGCATAGTCGTACCAACGTTTTAGGTTAAAAGTTGGAAGGTTTGAACGTTTTAACTTTCCAACCCTCAGCTCTCCCATAGAACATAATAATATTTCCCTTCCCTCCTCTCATGAAAGAGTCATAGGATAAGCTTATGCTATACTGAGGTCAATAGATATTCACTGGGTTATTGAAATGAAGATTTCACAACGTTTCTGGAATTACTGGTTTGGCCTATATACAATCATCGCTAATGATGATGGAATTACTTTTACTATGAAACATTTTTTTGATGAGGTTCAATATCAGTATGACTATGCTGATCTCAAACCAAATGCTGTCATAGGCAAGATGGGCACTCAAGCTTACTCCAACCTCGGTTGGTGGGTAATGGGAGCAGGTGTCATAGTTAGCACCCTCTTCCAACTAAACCTCCTATTCAAGATAGTTCCATTACCGTTGATATATCATCATGGAGTCTTTTATATCGCTACCGGATCATTAATATTGGCTATCTTAATTTTTGCAACCCGGCTGATTAAGGTTGAAATGGTTTGGTTTCAAACAAAATCTGAAAGGACAGCATTCACAATGCGGCTAGATCAGAAAGACAGGAAAAAGGTTCAAGAAATGGTTTCCTTTATCGAAGAGAAGATTCAAGAGATTTAATAGAAGAAAACGGTTCGAGATATACCCTACACTCTTGTGTTGGGTTTGCGTGATGGGGATTTGGATTCTTCCCTTCCCGCTGATGTCCAATACCGCCCACAAGAATCGCTTGACGAATCCGGAGAGCGATTTGTTGCTTAAGGGAATCATTAACACCGGGGGAATCGTCAACCCGCTTCCGATAGGATCGGACGCAAGTCAGTCCGCTAGGGCTTTAGCAGCGGCAGTGCTGGGCAATTCTTGGTATCGATCTACTCCACTATCCAGCTGCAGATGTTCGTTTTTTCATGATACTATTATTTCAGGACGGATTTCTGGTCACCCACGGGATCCAAGCTGGTTACCAGGAAGCCATCAAGACCTTATTTATGCTTCGTCCGAACTGGTATACTAAGGCTGCCAGACCTAATCGATACGCCGGTGAGCTCCTAACCTCCATCCCACAAAGTGTTTCTTCGAAAATGAACCTGGTATCGTCTAGTAAATCAGATTCTAATTGTCTGTTTGATAGCGAATTACGTCAATACCCTTTAGTTTTGAATAACTGGGCGGTGGTATTTAGAGGTTTAGAGGACACTTGTTTTTAGTATGTTTTCAGGGCTGAGTCTCATCATGATTCCAAATATCATCACTATCAATCCTGAGGTCCCCTAGTAAGCTTATCCCCTCTGATTAAATAAGGGGAAGGAGGTAACGAGGAATGAAGACTTTTCGATTGCTTATGGTTGCAATGCTGGTCCTAGTTGGGGTCGTCATCCTCGCCGGCTGTGCCAGCGGAGGCGCTGATACCACAAAACTTGAATTCCAGTTCAGTTGTATAAGCAGCGCTGAAGATGCCTGTGATAATCATTATGGGAGCGCGAGTCAGCAATGTGCGGCTATTGATGAAAAATCTCTGGACAAGTGTCCCCAAAGTTACCAGGGTCACCAGGCTATAGGTGTCTGCGACGTCGAAATGGGTCCCGACATATACGTGGAGTGGGTTCCGTATGTGGTTCCCCCAGCTATAGATCCTGTAGGGGAATGTGAAAATTTGCTCCAAGGCACCTGGTCAGATTCGTATACACCATGACTGGCCGCAGTCGGAAACAATGAAATTGCAGGGTCGAATTTACCGACGCTGCAGCTCGGTCAGCTGAACTAATTTGCTAGGCCGCTCAAGAAAAGACATTATCAGGGTTGTAATTAAGAAAAATGTATGAGAAAGGCGGTTCGAGATCTGTCCAACACCGCCCACTCGTGAAACGGAACCGCTATTCGATAAGAATGGCGGTTTTTGTTTTCTGTAATCCATTGCCCAAAGAGGAAATTACAGTCCTTTTTGATGGGGATATATATTACCTACCGACAAAAGGATTTCCCCTATTCTCAAACCCCGAAAAATAATTTATTGACAACTGGTAAGACCAGTGTTATGATTATTGCACAAACAGGTATTACCAGTAGTTGGGTCATAACAAAGGAGTGGATAATGAGTGAACCCTTTGAAGAACGGGCTACAGATCGTGCAGAGCGGCATCTCATTGCGGGGATCGTCAGCGGTGCATTTCCCCCAAACACGGATCTGCCTGGAGAGCGGACCCTGAGTAAAGACCTTGATATTGCACGCCCTGCTTTGCGGGAAGCCATGCAGCGGTTGAGCCGTGATGGATGGCTTGACATTCAGCAGGGAAAGCCAACTCGAATCCGCGATTATTTGAAGGATGGGAACTTAAATATCCTGGCGGGACTTCTTAAGGCCGATCCTGATCTGGTACCTAACCTGGTTCCCGACTTGCTGGAAATGTGGCAATTGTTAGCTCCCCAGTACACTTCCTCCTCAGTACGGCGAGCCCCAGGATTAATAATTGATTTACTGGAGGGTTTCAGCCGTGTGCCCGATGAAGCAGAAGAGTATGCCCGTTGTATGTGGAAGATGCATCATATGCTGATCGCCTACTGTGATAACCTCGTTTACGGCTTGATTTTTAACACCTTCAAAGATTTTTATCACCAACTCGCGACCTATTATTACACCAATCCTGACCACAGGGAGATGGCGCGGGAACTCTGGGCAGCAATGATTCCCAACATTGAAGCCCTGGATACAGAAACCACATCCCAGCAAGTTTTCTCATTTCTCTCCAGTACATCTGAGTTCTGGAAAAATATCACCTTTGAACAATATCAAAAGGAGGTTCTGGATGATTCTATGCAGCCAGAGGGCAAAGTAGAAAAAAGAAAAAAGAAAAAAAAGAAATAATCAGAGCGAGTGCCCGGTTCGCGATGTTAGCCCATCGGTGTATCAGGCGGATAAAACCGGACACTTGTTCACCGCCCATGAACATAATCACTTGTAGTATACCAGGAGCAAATCAAAGATGGTGTCCCCTCATACCAACCCCAAACCAACAAAGCCCCTCTCCCTGCGCGTCATCGGTGAGGTGCTTTCTCAATTGCTGAATGTACCAATGCTTTCAGGAGCTTTAGTTACCTTTATTTTCTTCAAACTCCCTACTGATCTTCCCAACCGCGTGGGAGGGTTTGGCTGGGCTTTGTTGTTCATCTGCCTGATTCCCCTCTGCAGCTTGTTGTTTTACATTCCTGGCAAAGATAAGAACTGGCCAAGGATCATTAAACGTCAGCGTACCGCCAGTTTCGTATTGATGATTATCAGCTACCCAATTGGTTTTATTGTCCTGCGGTTGATTGATGCACCGCGAATATTTGAGGCCCTTGCGGTCAACTATACCCTGATTACGCTGGGACTGATCGTTTTTAATTTGATCCTGCGCTATAAAGCCAGTGGTCATGCCGCAGGTGTCGCAGGTCCTGTTGCAGCAATGCTCTATTTCTTCGGATTAATAGCTACACCACTAGCGTCCCTCATCCCCCTGACGATATTTGCACGTATTGCAACCAAAGGTCACAACTTCTGGGAGTTGGTTACCGGTTCGGTAATGTCAATGTCTATCACCGTTCTTACATTATTCCTCTATGGTTTTAATCCACTTAGCCCATTTCAGTGAATAAAAGCTATTGATGGAAGAGCTAGAAGGTTATGAGGAATACCAACAACATACAAAATACCGGCTAATTCCTGGTATCTGGTAAACTTCCTCAAAACAGAAACAAATAATATGGGATGGAACAGGTCCCCTTGCCCCCACTCATGAAATCGCTTGACGAATCCGTCGAGCGATTTTTTCCGGACTCCTCATTACGTGGAAATATCTCCTCAACAAACTTAAGATGGCCCGAACCTTATGTCCCCTTTATTTGCTTGATCATAACTATGCTTGATCATAACTATTGAAACTGCAAATTGATTATGCTATTATCAAATAGGAATTAATCTAACTCCAGGTTTTTGAACTCATTACCACTAACAAAGCCTTCGAAAAGGAACACTGCCATTGGTACATTGGTATTGTTTCTTTTTTTTATCAGTTTCCTCTTTTCATTACATAAGAAAAGCCCAAATGTAAACCGATATTTCCGGGGTGATCGGTAATCAGGCATTTTTCATTCACTCACATTTTGTTTTCCTGGAGTAATTATTATGAGAAATTTGTTTATCTCCATCATCATTCTTTCAATTTTGCTTACAGGCTGCAGCGCAGCGACCCAGGGGGCTCCACCTACCTCAACCCCCAAACCAACCTGGACTCAGTTTCCACATGGTACCTTAAAGGCGTGTATCTATTTTGAGGGCGAATTGGTTGATATTGGATATTTGCGTTTCTTTAATAATAAGAGGGAGGTTATCAGCTCCCTTAATTACAGGCAACTTTCTGGAGGATGTGGAGAGGTTATATTAACACCCGGATATTACATTGTTAATGCAAAGTATTATCAAGGCGTCTGTGACTATACCGGATCAAATTGTTCGTCGGAAGAAGATTTACATATCGATATTTCGGACGGCGATGTAATTGAAAAGGATTTTGAGATTTTTGCACCTGAGTAATGGGATCTAACTGGAATGCACATTGGGGGTGCAAATTTGCCTCGATACAAAAAAAATACATCGATGAATTTCACCCAATATTAATGAGGAATGACAACGCCGGTTCGAGATCTGCCCAATACTCCTGTGTTGGGATTCTGGGCGAAGCGATTTCCGCTCCGCCATCGCCCGACCCCTGTGCAAGAGCACAGGAAAATGAGCTGGGGATTTAGATTCTTCCCCTCCCGCTTTTGTCCAACAACACCCACACGCGTAGCGAAACCACCCTTGCCGGGTGGATTTTTTCTTAACTTATGGTACTAGTCCCCCCGCTCTTGCGGTGGGATTGTGGGAGTGCGAAAGGATGTCCCACTCTCACTTAAGCGGTTTTTGACTTATATTCGCTGAGACAACAGAGGAATCTTTGACTAAATAGAGATCAAGATTGATTCATTTGCATTATACTCACGATTTTTCTGATCGAATCCCGCCGCTGCTACCAATCAGACCCCCTGCCCGTACAATTTAAAACTATTTTTTGGCCAACTGCTCCTTAGGGGATCTTGCCCGAATTTCCCGATAGTTGGGTTTTAAAATGTTATGATTGAAAGTGAACCACAACCGCCTATTGTTCAGTGAGGAGGGGTTAATATGGGTGACAAAGGGAAAAGAGATAAGGGCAAGCGAGAAACAAAAAAGAAAGCAAAACTAACGATAAAAGAAAAGCGTAAACAGAAAAAAGAAAAACGCGCAGCTAGTTCATAGTCATCGTGGTTGTAACAGGTTGTTATTCTGAGCTTAAGCGCAGGGGAGCAAAGAATCTCGTAAGTCCCAGACAGGATCTACACCAAGTGAAGATTTAAAAATCTGGTCGCTCCGTTCCTTCGATACTTATTACCCCCGTTGATGATTTTCATCCAATATTAATAGGGAACGGCAACGCCGGTTCGAGATATCCCCGACACTCTTGTGTTGGGATTCTGGGCGAAGCGATTTCCGCTCCACCATCGCCCGACCCCTGTGCTCTTGCACAAGGGAACGAGCTGGGGATTTAGATTCTTCCCCTCCCGCTTATGTCCAATACCGCCCACATGCGAAGCGAATCCGCTCTTTTCGGGTGGATTTTTGGTTAACATGGGTGAATAATCCCACTGTTCTTGCGGTGGGATTTTAGGTGAAGGGGTATCCCCGCCGTCTTCTCTCATTCCCCAGTGAAAGAGCACAGGGGAATGAGAGTGCGAAAGGATGACCCACTCTCACTAAAGTGTTTTTTGCTTTAACACACTTCGAAAACACTGGGGAAATTGCCCAACTGATAGATGTACAAAAGCATGGTTATCGGTATAATTACGCAGTGTCATTACCAGATTAGATAACTGATCGAACTCTTGATCATTGATCATTTGAAACAAAGGAGCCTTGTTGTGAGCATAATAGAGGTCAACAATCTAACCAAGTACTACGGAAAAGCTAGGGGGATTGTCGATGTATCCTTTAATGTGGACGAAGGAGAAATTTTCGGTTTCATCGGTCCGAATGGGGCTGGGAAATCAACCACGATCCGCTTGTTTTGTTCATTGATTTATCCCACCAGCGGAGAAGCCAAAATCTTTGGCAAAGACGCCATTAAGTACGGTCCGGAGATCCGGCAGGAAATTGGATATTTGCCCTCCGAGGTGTTTTATTACGAGGGCATGAAAGTCCTTGAGCTTCTAAAATACTCGGCGAGTTTTTACAAGAAAGACTGCACAGAGCGGATATATGAGCTGTCGGATCTAATGGAGCTTGATTTGAAGCGAAGGATTGACGATCTCTCTTATGGCAACAAGAAAAAAGTGGGCATCGTGCAAGGGCTTTTACACCAGCCAAAGCTTCTGTTTTTGGATGAGCCGACCAGCGGCCTCGACCCACTCATACAGCAAAAATTCTTCAACTTGATTAAAGAGGAAAATAAACGCGGCGCGACAGTTTTCTTCTCCTCCCACATCCTTGGAGTTGTGCAGAAAATGTGCAGCCGGGTCGCCATCATCAAAGAAGGCAGCATCGTGGATATTCAAGACATACAAACGCTGCAGCGCGATAACTATAAAAAGATCCACATTGTGGCCGATGAGATTGATGAAAAGGGATTTGATATCCCTGGCGTGACTAAACTGGAAAAGGAAAACGGCGCTGTCAATTTCTTCTATAAGGGCGATATCAATTTGATCACCAAATTGATTAGTGAAAAGAAAATTTCTGATGTGACCATCGAAGCGCCCACCCTGGAAGAAATCTTCATCCATTATTACGAGTAGGGGTAAAGAATGAATATATTTAAACATGAGTTTAAATCGTATTTGAAATCTGTGGCTATCTGGTCAGTGTCCATTTTTCTGATTATCCTGATCTACCTATCTGTTTTTTCCAGTATATCCGCGGATATCCAAACGTTAAATGAAATGCTGGCGAGTTTCCCGGAGGAGTTATTAATTGCCTTTGGCATGACTGAGATGGACTTTTCCTCGATTGTAGGCATGTACGGTTTGGTATTCCTTTTTTGCCAGATCTGCTTGGCAATCCAGGCCTCCAACTATGGTTTTTCTCTGGTCTCAATAGAGGAAAGAGAGTTAACAGCAGACTTTTTGCTGGCGAAACCAATTGGACGGGGAAAAATCCTGACCACCAAATTGTTAGCTGCTTTCACCAGCTTGACTATCACCAACCTGGTGGTCTGGGTGAGCAGTTTCCTGGTAATCAGTATGTTAAATGAGGGACAGCCTTATGAAACCAAACCGCTGATAATGCTTTTGTTGAGCATTGTGGTGTTTCAAATGTTTTTCCTGGCAGTAGGAGTGCTGATTTCTCTGCTGATGAAACGCGTTCGGAGCGTAACCCCTTTGTCAATGGCATTGGCTTTTGGGATGTATGTTCTCAGCGCTTTTGGCGGCATGCTGGGAGATGATACCCTTGAGGTTATTTCTCCCTTTAAACATTTTGAACCCAATTACATTATTAATAATGCGGCTTATGACACGCCCCT
>JAUWEC010000064.1 GCA_030608465.1 Chloroflexota bacterium | reverse complement strand
GAAAGTTTTTCAGGCTGTAGAAACTTTCCTGTTTATGGTCCTTGTTTTCTTGAAACATAATCGCTCCAGAAGATTATCTGGTATCCTTGATTCAACACAAGTAGTATACGTTAATTTCTTAAGCTTTGCTTCTTTTTACCCCCCTTTTTTCAGTAGAGCCAAGGTTGAACGTTTAAACCTTAAACACACTCTCCTCGTCCCCTCGTCTCCCCGTCATTGTTTAAATAGACGATCAGGCGCCTTCTTCCCAGACTGTATACACTTCATACCTGGAACTTATCTGCCTGGTCTTTGCATTGTCGTCCATGTTGATAGAAGCAATGCCTGCTACGATAGCTCCGCAGCCCTCGATGAGGGTAATTGCACCTGATACCTGAGCACCTGTTTCTATCCACTCATCAACAATTAATATACGTAATCCTTGAGCCAGGATATCACGCCGTATCTCCAGTTGTTTGGCTTGCCCCGTGTAATCTCGGAATTCTGTTTTGTATGATTCAACAGGGAGTTTTCCGCCTTTGCGAATAGGGAGTATTCCAACCTTTAATCTCAGGGCAATAGCTGTTCCAAGAATGAAACCCAGGGCATCTATGCCTGCCACTAAATCTACAGTTGTGTCCCCGACACATGCCACAAAATCATCAATCAATGCATTAAAGTCCGCCTGGTGTGAAAATAGCGGGGTAACGTCATAACGATTCCCAATTGTATTTGTATCAATCCGCTTTAAATAACTCTTCATTTGTTTTTGCCTGACGATTTGTTCAGCTGGGCGGTATTTTGTTTGAGTGGCGAATTAATTTATAGATTCCAATCGCCGCCAAGAGAATGGCCATAGCGAAGAGTAAATAGCTCGTTTGCAATCCCTCGGTGTAAAAAATCCATCCGGCTGCGAGCAATGCGACACCAAAAATGAGCAGGAGGAAGGGTTTGTTTTGTTTGATTGAATAAACAAGCATAAACACCCCACCAAATAAGTAAACACCAGTAAGGAGAAGTTCAACCCCCCATTTGGCCAGGAATCCCACTGTCGGCTCTGGGAACCCTCCATCAGGAATGTCCTGATTGGTAATGATTAACGAGGGTTGCAGCCAGCCCAGGTCCTTGGGACAAAGTTTTATCCAGCCGGCCTGCCTGCGACACAATCCCTTTCCTTGTTAATCAGCTCGCTGACCTGGGCTCACTCCAAAGTGGAGGTGGGGACGCATGGGATGCTCCTCACTGCCGCCGTTTTCATCTGGATCACCCAGATAACCAATCAATGCGCCCTTTTCCACTGTTCCTGGTTCTATCTGCCACCGGCTGGGACTGAGGTGGCCGTATAAAGAGTACAAATTTGCCTGAGGATGGTCGATGATGATCAGCCATCCATAGCCCCCCATTGGACCTGAAAAACTTACTATTCCATCAGCCATGGCATAGACAGGAGTACCGGCTGGTTGGAGTATGTCTTCAGCCGCGTGATACTCGGGTCCCCGGGTAATCATGTCAAAGTCTGCAAAGTTCGTTGAGAATGGGGCTGCAGAGGTAAAGATTCTGTTATCATCCAGAGGAAATTGAAAGGGGAGATTATCATCTATGGCAAAAGCGCCTGCCTCGGATAGATCAAAAGGGGAAAACGTTGGGCAGGATTCCGCTGTCTGGACACATCCAGCAAGAAGAAAAATCAAAAGAATAGAGCTGATCAGAATTCGTGGTTTGAGGATACCATCACGACCTTTCATTTGAATTCCTGTTCTGGCGCTGGTTTCTAGTATCCAGTATACAGTATTAATTTACTTCAGGTCATATCGAAGGGCCAAGTCTTCTGTCTCTCCCTAGAGCAATAAAAACCGCGCTATAGCTGGAGAGGCAGCTCCAGCGGTTCAATGCCCGGGAGAGCTGGTGCTCTCCCTTGAGCGTTACCACGTCACCTGTTCTACCTGTCCTCCCCGCACTGAGCGGAACGCAGAGAAGTCGAAGTGAGTAGACCGAAGGTAGTATCGAAAAGCATATCGAAGGGCTAAGTTTCCCAGTCTTTAGCTTGCCCAGCGGGTAGGCCTGACCTATAATCTAGTAATAATCTAGTGGTAGACCCTTAAGCGCAAAGGAATCGACAATGGATGTAAAAATCAAGGAAATATCCAAGCCAAAGGACCTGCGGGCTTTCATCCGCTTTCCGCATACACTCCGCCAGGGAGATTCATCCTGGGTGCCAGCTCTGGATTTCGATGAGATGAATACCCTGCAGAAGGACAAGAATCCCGCCTTTGAGCACTGCCAGGCACGGTATTTTCTCGCCCTCGCAGAGGGGCGGATTGTCGGTCGAGTGGCGGCGATCAACAACCGCCTACACAGCGAGAAATGGGATCAGCCTTATTTGCGGTTCGGCTGGATTGACTTTGAGGATCACCAAGAAGTGTCGGAAGCTTTATTGAGCGCTGTTGAAGCCTGGGCTGGATCCCTGGGGAAAACAGCAGTACACGGACCACTGGGATTTACCGACCTGGATCGGGAGGGCATGCTGGTGGAAGGATTTGACGAGCTCGCTACCCTTGCCACATCACACGACTTACCCTATTACGCCGAACACCTGACACGGCTGGGTTATGAAAAGGACATTGATTGGATGGAGGTTGAGATCGCTGTGGTGGGAGATATTGACGAGAGAGTATCCCGGGTGGCAGCAATTTCCAGGAAAAGATACAAATTAAGGCTGCTGGAGCCAAAGAACAAAAAAGAGCTGCTTTCCTATGCTCCCGCGCTGTTTGAAGTAATTAATGAGGCTTACAGTCACCTGTACGGTGTAGTTCATTTAACCGATAAACAGGTTGAAGCCTATGTTAAGCAGTATTTTGGTTTTGTATTTCCTGACTTTGTGCCTGTCGTTTTGGATGAAGAGGGGCGAATGATTGCCTTCACAATCTCGATGCCATCCCTGTCAAGGGCGCTCCAGAAAGGGGCGGGCAAGCTTTTTCCATTCGGCTGGGCGCATTTGCTGTATGCCCTGAAAAAACCTGAACGGATGGATGTATACCTGGGTGCTGTGCGGCCGGAATACCAGGGTAGGGGAATCAATGCGATTATGATGGAGAGACTTTTTCAGGTTTATCAACGACATGGCATTAAGTACATCCATGTCAACCCAATGCTTGAGTCTAATTTCCAGGTTCTTGGACAGTGGCAGTATTTTAAAACCCGCCAACACAAACAGAGAAGGGTATTCATCAAACACCTGGCACACGATTCCAAATAATCAAAAGTACTTAGGCGATTAGAAGCAGGGGGTTACTCGCAGAACAGGAGCTAAGAAAAGTTTTCTTCCAGGAAGGTGAATACTCTTCGCCAGGTCTCCTTGTTCAGCACAATCCCATTGTGCCCGGTTTTAAATGAGAGGTGTTCAGAAGGGTATCTGAATCCCTTGGAGTCTAACCGGTCCATGATTTGTCCACTCATCGGGGTGGATGGCCAGAGACTGTCTTTTTCCCCCGAAATTAACAAGATAGCGCCTTGAATATCCTCCACAGGTATGGCTGCTTTTTCTGTTGTCTCTGCGTTTAGCAGGGCTTCCTGGTGCATTTTTCTGAGTTTTAAGGTTATTAATTCCCTTTTACTGACCGTGGGCAAGTAGGGCAGAAATGGTAAACCCTCTCCACCATAAGACCAGGATGATTTAATGTCTTTCCCGATTTCAAAGCGCTTTTCAGGTATGCCTTGCCAGATCACGCTGCTGGGTGAAAAACCGATCACAACTTTAACCTGGGTATATCGACTGCCCAGCAGCAAGGCGGCTTCCGATCCTTTGGAACCCCCGATTATGGCAACCTGATCACCTGCTATTCCATCCCGGGCAGACAACCAAGCGAACGCTTTCTCAAAATAATCGAGAGGGATTTCTTGCAAAGAAGAAGGCAGGTTTCCCGCTTTAAAATAAGCCAGGGAGAGTACTGAATATCCGCGTTGAACCAGAAGCTCAATGGGCTTCTTGATCCGGCTCCAGGATTTTCCGCCTTCTGATCCCCCTAGCATGATGACCGCCTTGCTGGTTGAGGTAGAGGGATCGCTGAATAAATCCGCAATTAAGCCTTTTTGGTTGATCTCTGTTTTGATCATGAATTCTCCTGTTTATTTGAAAGGACAACCTATTTGGTTTCTGCGCTCTCTGCAGCTGCGATGATCGGCAGGTTGGGCAAGGTTCTGTAATAGTCGCTAAAGGCCAGGGCTGGTTCGGTCTCATAGGCGCTGATGTCTTGTGCCCAGCTATAAGCGATGGATTGATAGAGCAATTCCGCTTCTACTGTAAATGGACCTGTAGTATTTTCTGTATCGACGCGGTAAGTGACAGTATCCACTCCACCAATAAAGTCGTCATCGGTTAACGCTTTTCCCTTGGGTGAAATATCCGCGGTGACGGTGGTTTTATCGAAACCAACGGGGAGTAAACGGTTGTCTTTTAAATAACCGGATGCTGCGAGCAGCACGGTTGTCACATTGCCATATACATCTTGCATGATGGCCTCGTAGATTTGCACTTGTTCTGGGCTGGTTATTTCGTCATAATGCGGCTCAAAAGCCATTGAGTTGGCGTCGTTATCGTTACCGCTGATTGTGCCTTTGCTGCTCACACTACCTGACTCAAAGACGATTTGTCCATTGTTGTCTTTAACTGTGACGTGCAGCCAGGCCCTGCGTGAAGGATAACCTGAAGGAAATTTGTGCCCGGTCAGTATATTTGTTGTAATATCAAAACTCAACAGTTTGTCTGCCAGGATGGGGTCAGTGATTGCAAGTGCCGCCGATTGAGATTGCAGCTGTACCAGGGTGCGGTCTATGGTTGCATCGAAATGTTCTGGGCCAGCCAGAACACCAAGTTCACCGCCGAAGTTTTTCATCACATCAAGCATATAGGCATTGCCGCCGACGAAATTATGCTTTGCATAGGGACTACGCATAATTGCGGGCCCCCGATTTGAGAGAACAACTGCACCCTCGGCCGGTGGCATATGACAATCCTGACAAGTGGACAGCGTGGCATAATCAGAATTCAGCCATTCGGAGTAGGGCGTCTGTTCTGGGAACCAATCTTCGCCGAATGTACCGTCCTCGGTGACATAATGTGTGTATAGATTATGACAAGTAGCGCATAATTCAGATTGAACAAGGTGGTTCCCTTGTACGGGTATGAACCCCGAACTTCGCGACATGATATTTTGACCGGGCTGTTGGGGCACGTAAGGACCGAATATCAGGCGGCTTCCCATTGGGGTTTGCGTATCAAAAACCCCGCCGCCGCTAAAACTTGTGAAATCGCCCAACCCTTCATCTTGGATCTGATGGCAGGTAGTGCAAGAGACGCCATCTAACGCCAATGTGTGCAGCGGATGCTGTGGATCTAGATAGCCATATTCACCAAAGATAAGGCCTTGTTGCCCCTGGGCTCTATCGCTGAAATGCGCCATAGGCATATGACAGGTGTTACATTTGGCTTCAATAACCGGACCAAATTCTGGATAGCGGGCAACATTGATGCTGACGCCGGCCAAATAGTAGGGATCCTTGGCGGCATTGGCCATCATCGTGCTGCGCCAGTATTCGCCGTTGGATACATCGTTACCGGCCTCGTCCAGGTTATTTTGGTGACAGACAACGCATTTTCCCGCTGTTGCAAATAGATCGTTATTGTCTGAAGTCAACAATCCGCCTGAGGCTGGTGAAAAAGGCCGAGGGGTTTCAATCAGTTGTGATTCAGGCACTTCTTCCGCCACCATCACTGACGGCGTGATTTCAACGGCGGTCTGTTGCTCAACGAACACTGTTGGTGTGGTGCTGTCACAAGCGCTGATGATAAGTGTTAGACCAGTTAAAAATAGAATCCGAATCAGTTTTCTGGACATATGAGTTTTCCTTCATTGTAATTATCTGTCTAACGGAAAGGCACCTGGCGCAGGGGGGGCTTTTAATGATTATAGATTAAGAATCAATTGAGAGTACCCTTAACCACGGGTGGCGCCGATAGTGGGTTGGTTCTGCGCGGGGTTAGGCTGCCCGCTGATAAAAATCCGACTTTCGCTGAGATCGTCACTTTTCATTTACCTGGAACATCGTCACCTGGCGGTTGTTGGGGACCCTTCTGCGTACTTTCACTCGAATGGTTTTCTGCACGATCGAAAGTGGGGTCGTCCCAGGATGCCGGATCGTTTATTGATTCCAGGTGAGTAAACACTGTGATATTAGGTAAGGCAAGACGAAGGTCGGATTCGATACGTTCCAAGAGATTATGCCCACGCTGGACTGTCCATTCACCGGGAACCAGTACATGAAATGAGGCAAAGCTGCGCGATCCTGCCTGGCGTGTACGAAGTGCGTGGTAATGTACTTCGTCCTGATTTTGTTCTTCCAGCACGCGTCGTATTATATTTTGTTCTTCAGCAGGTAATGCTGTATCCATCAGGCCCAACACCGACTTGTGCACTATGCGAATTCCTGACCAGGTGATATTAACAGCAACGATGATTGCAACAACAGGGTCGAGCCTTTCCCAGCCGGTTAGTGCTACTGCACCTACACCGACGAGCACTCCTGCCGATGTCCAGACATCCGTCATTAAATGTTGTGCGCTGGCCTCAAGAGTAATTGAGCGAAAGCGTTCCCCTGCTTTTCTCAAAACAAGGGCGACAGACAGGTTTATTAGTGAGGCCACAATCGAAACCCCTAATCCAAGCCCTATTTGCTCCAGCGGCCTTGGGGCAATTAGCCTTTGAATAGCTGTTACGCCAATGCTAAATGCAGCAATTAGAATCAATGTCCCTTCGACACCGCTGGAAAAGTATTCTGCCTTATTATGTCCGTAGGCATGGTCCTCGTCAGCTGGACGAGCAGCTATGGTCAACATTGTTAATGCCATTAAGGCGCCGGCAAGGTTGACGATGGATTCCAACGCATCTGAAAGCAGACCCACTGAACCCGTCAGCAGATACGCCACGGCTTTCAGCCCCAAAGTGAGAACGGCTGCGGCAATCGATAACCACGCAAAACGTGTAAGAGGGGATTGGTTTGAAATAAATGATGTCATATTGTTGGGTACTTATCTAACAAGACATAAGCAAACTTAAGGGGATCTAAACCTTTGAAAACCAAATTATTCAGTAAGAAAAGTTAAACCGCGGATAATGGTGGATTAACTTTTGTCTTTATAAAAATAGACAATGAACAATTCATTTTCTTCTTTTACCACCCAATGACTTATCTTTAAGCTGGTCCCTTTGTCAATCAAAGGCGCCGGTAAAAAGGGAGCAATAAGTTTGTAAATTGTGCCCCCTGACATTTTGTTTAAATCGACAATCACTTGATTAACCGGCTGTTCACCATTTTTAAGCATTTCTCTGACATCAAATTCCTGATTGATTAGTCCCTCATTAAACCAGTCAGGTTGAATTTGATTATAGACAGTGTCAACGCTATCAGTTAGCAAATCCTGGCCAACTTCTGCCCGTAAAAAATTGATCAAATCGCCAACTTTCACATTCCCGATACTTGCGACTTGCTGGAGAGTTGTAATTTTCCCCACAGTTCTTTTAAGGACGGGATTTTTTAGTTTTTTAAAGGCAGGAACATATCCAATCAGAAGATCTTCTAAGTGAGGATAGGCCTCAAGTAACTGTAAGATTTTTGTTTTGGGGGTGATAACCAATTTATTATTATCCATTATTATTCACCATACGATAATATTCTTTGTTCGCCTTCCAGTTCTCGATAAACTGAAACATTATGAGAGACCTCGAGTGTGCCAAGATACTCACCTTTTTCATTTCGGAGGGCAAAATATTCAATATGGATCATTTTACCTCCCATATTGATCCAGAACGGAGCCCGGTTTTGTTTGCTGCTTTTAAAATCATCAATTATTTTGTCAACAATATGGGCGCTGGCAGGTGGATGGCAATATCTCACATCTCTGTTTAAAATCGCCCGGGTTCGGTTAAAAACTCTTTCAGCCCCCTGGGAGAAATATTTAACTTTATCGTCCTTGTCAACAAATGTCATATCAATCGGCAGGGTATTCAATATGCTCAATAACTCTTCTGCTGAAAAACTTCCCGAAGGCATTTGGATATGACCACCCGATTTTTGAGCCTCATTAATTGAGACTTCCTTTGCCCCTGGTGGTTTCCATTTTATTTGGGGATCGTAAAGACAATAACCAATTTCAAGTGATTGGTTGCTGATTTCATACCAGTCAGCATCGCTCAGTTTATCAAGTGCCATTGGGAACAAAATCTCTTCTTCCTTTGGGATCATCTCATTTACGCCTTTAAGCGCAGGCAGCATAACCATCTCAGCTGAAGCAAGCAATTCTTCCCGGGTGATGTCTGGGGTACCCAGAATTTCCAGGCTGCCTTTAATCAACTCCCGAATTTCATCATGTTTTCCCCACATAACTTTGGGAGGACCGGTTATTTCCTGGTTTTCAAGAAACGGAAAAAGTAAATACTCTTTCCGCTGATAGTGTTTATCAACATCAAACAGGTTATTGAAATAGCCGCGCAAATTCATAATAGAGTCTTGAAGATTTCCATCCGGATTGTTTTCAATTTCCAGCAGGGTCTCGGTTATCTGGGACGTAACCTTTTTAAGTTCACTATTTTCATTGATCAAGACATCAATTGGATGTCCGTCAGGGATGGCTTTTGACATGGTTAGGTCAACAACCCCTTGTAATACGGCTGAATGTGCATCACAGAGTTTTAGAATTTCTTCTTCCGGAAGCCCTTCGCTAATTAATTCCTGCTCGACCTCTACAACCTCACCGTAAGGTATTTGACTTAAACTTTCCAGCAGTTCTTGTCTAACCTGTTCTTCTGATTCTCCATCATGGAGCTTTAATATAAGTTCTTTTAATTTTTTCTTCCTGGCATCGGAATTATTTATTAACTCGCTCATAATTATTCCTTATTATTTAAATGTTAATCTGTCCAGCTTGATTTTGCTTAATCTGCCTTGACTGCTGCATAAATTGATAACTTATATCTTTCCAGATATGCAGGATAACACAAACGCGGATATTTCTTCTTATAGATTTATTGGAAAAGCCCGTCCTGCGATTAAAGGAGGGACCGAAGGACCGGATTGACTATTATTAGATAATAGATCAAGAACCAGAAACTGCTTAGACCGATCGCTTACCCCCGCAGAATGGGCAACGACCGTTCAGAGGCTTTGGTGGTTGGGTTGTGTCTTTCTTTATCATGTGATCCACAAACTTTGCTCCGCAAGCTATGCGGGCGGGGAGTTACGATTTGACATCACCCCGCGAATAAATAGAGCGAAAGGGATAAAGCAGATCAGACCCATGACAAAGATCACAACAACATCGACCAAACTGAATGGCGCAGAGGTTATGAATGGCTGTAACAATAATACGATAATCAAGCCGATAAATAACATGCTGGCTTGGAAAAGCAACCCCAGGCCGGCCACATATCCAAACGCCTTACGGCGCCAAAGCAATATCCCACAGATGATCCAAGCCGGAGCAATCAAAAAATCTGCAGTGTGGAGCGCGAGTTCTGTTTCGGCAATCGGTGTCTGGAGGATAAGCGCTTTGACAATAGTGCCGATAACCAGCAAGAAGATCAGGAGACCGAGTCCAGCCAGGACTACTCCGGCGAGGCGTTCAGGTACCGCGCTGGCAAGATGCCCCTGCACAATTTTTCCATCAATGGCGGCGACCAGGCCGATGAGAGAGTACACACTTAGCATTACCAATCCGAGATACAGGAGAAATACCGCGTTGAGCGGCATAGCAATGAGGTAGACGATGTAATTGTACAGCACAAAGAAAAGTGCCCCGGGCCAGAAGAGTAACCCGATCAATTTTCCTCGTCGCGTGAGCCACATCGAAGCAAGCAGTATTGGCAGTCCGATAAGGAGATTGACTACGTCATTGGGAAGGAATGACTGAAGCAGCTCGTCTGTCGGATAGACGTTAGCCTTGTACAGCAGACCAGCGATGGATGCAGCCGTCATCAGGATGGCAATGATGAAAGATAGAATGTAAATTAGTGTGAGATTATGCCTGATCGGCAGACTGGTGTTTTGTTCTTGATTTGTATTCATGCGTTTCAACTCCATGTTATCTAGCCCTTCGATTCCCACCTCCCCCTCGTCTACACTCGGCGTCGGTGTTTACTCAGGACATGCTCTTCGACAAGCCACCTGGCGGATGAGCCAAGCGAAAGGCTAGTCCTGCAACCAAAGGAAGGACCAAAAGTCGTATCGAAGGAGTGTGAGGCAAAATAATTCCATACCGAGTTTCACCACTCACCCCATTTTATCAGCTTTGGTAGCAATAAATATATCGGTCAACGGATCTAAAAGCTCTTCTCCCTTGTCTTCATAAAACCCGGCGATCACAAATCCTGCCCCTATTTGCCCTTGAATTTGATCCGTGAGCGTATGCCCGAATTCATAGGGTGTTTTTTCCTTAATAAACTTCTGTTTCATCTCCGCTGATAACGATTTGAGATCAGAATACGGTATAGCCTGGACCAGTTCACAACGTTTTGTTTTCTCTGCTTTTTCCCAGTCGATCATATAGATGAGAGGGTTGTTAAACCCGGAGAGCAGAACGCCATTCTCTTTCAGAACCCGGCAGCTTTCTTTCCAAACAGGAAGGATGTCATCGATAAAACAATTAGAAACTGGATGAATGACCAGATCGAAAGTCTTGTCCGGGAAACAACTCAGGTCTTGCATATTACCCTGGACTGTTGTGATATCTAAATCATATTTTTCCGCTGCATCTTGATCTTTTTTCAACTGCTCGTCAGAATTATCAAACACGGTTACCCGGGCGCCTGCCGCTGCCAGGATTGGACCCTGCTGACCACCGCCGGATGCCAGGCACAAAATACTTTTGCCCCTGATATCTCCCAACCACTCTTTCGGCACAGGTTTATAGGGCGTGAGGACGATTTTGTATTGCCCTTTTTTTGCCCTTTCTATTTCATCCTTTGTTACCGGAATAGTCCAGACGTTCCCTTTCTTGACTTCTTCATTCCAGGCAATACGATTGTGTTCCAGTAGTTTCATCACGAGTTTTTGTCCTGTTTTGTGCGGTCTAGTGGTTGAGCCCTTCGACAAGCCTGTCCCGAGTTCTACCCTTCAGGTAAAGGGGATCGGGGTTTAGGCGGCTTGAAAACCGCCTTATTGTGAATGAATGTTTTCGTAGGCTAGTTGGCGGTCTCGCCTCCGAGCCAGTTCACTTGCGTATTCTTGACCTAAGTGATCTGCATGCTCCCGGGCCCAGTCACTCAGCTTCGTTTCACCTACCGGTGCTGAATTTGTATATAAAAGGTCTTGCATCAACCCGCTAATCTCTTCTCGGGTGATAAATGTGTCTCCCACAAACTTTCCGATCAGAGATCCTGCCAGATAGCCCACTTCTAGCGGTACCGAGATGATCGGTCGTGGGTGTCCGATGATTTTTCCAATTTCCTTCACCAATTCTCGATAAGTGAATGTCTCCGGTCCGATGGCGTCGATGATTTTGTTCTCTTTTTTAATCCCCTCTTCTACAGCCAACCTCGCCAGGTCGTCCACGTAGATAGGCTGCAAGCGGTAGCTGCCATCTCCAAAGACGCCAAACACCGGCAATCTGCGCAGCACCCAGGCAATGTTGTTGATAAGAATATCTTCCTTTCCAAACAACACCGTTGGTCTCAAGATCGCATAGGACAATCCGACCCTTTGAAGTTCGCGTTCCAAGCGAGCTTTTCCGCTGAAGTATTCGAGTTCAGAGTTTTCCGATGGATTGGTGATGCTTATGTGTACGATTCGACGCACGCCGGCCTCTTTGGCCGCGCTGAATAGTTTGATTGTATTCTCAACCGCAACCTGATGTGTGAAGTCACGATGATTGAATCTCACCCAGTAGGTATTGTAGAGAACGGACGCTCCTCCTAGTGAGGTGACCATCTTCTCGGGTTCGTCAAAGTGAAATGGCGATGAGGTGATTTGCCCACCAAATGGATTGGCACGGTTTGCTGAATTGGTTAGTGTATGCACTTTTTTCCCCGCTGCCAGCAAGCGAGAAGCGATGTATTTTCCTGAGTAGCCAAAAGCACCAGTTACGACATGATATTCCATTTAGAAATCCTTATTATATTATTGTTTCAAGGCGTCTGGCACCGGATTCCAGTAATCAGTAAACTATGATCAGTATTCACTTACCGCTCCCCGTCACCCCCTCACCAAGTCACCCCGTCACTGAGTCTCCCAGTCAGCCTTTAGGCGGTCAGGTTTTCAGCAATTCTTTTACTCTACCAATTTGACCATTTTCCAAGCGAACCTTGATACCATGGGGATGAGCAGCAGATTTTGTCAAGATCTCTTTGACGACGCCTTCTGTCAGCTTGTTTGTCCTTTGGTCCTTTTTTAAAACTATCCGGACTTGATCCCCTTTTTTGATATCAGCTCGTTTTATATTGTTCATTCGATTGATTTTTTCCTCAATTTTGGAGGTCCTGTCCTGAGTAGACCACAGGACCCGTCTTGAGTAGACCGAAGGTCGTATCGAAAGGCGTACCGAAGGAGAATGCGGATCAGGACTTTAACACAACTTTCTTAAGCCAGATTAATAACACTCTTCCTTTGTCCCTATACCTGGTATCCAGGACTTGAAAGCGTTCGAACTCCTGGCGAAGTTCTTCCACACTAAAGATGTGATGCGGCAAACCTTTCTCTGTTCCCTCTAGCGGCAGATATGTGCCAGGTTCGATTTCCTTATATGACAGGTCATCATGTTTTTTTCCTGCCACAGTCACGAAAGCAATCCCCCCGTCAGTCATCACGCGCCAAATCTCTGAAATTGTAAGGCGTATTTCTGCCAATAAGGAATGGTGGATTACCTGGGTCGAAATTAGTCCATCGAAACTGTTCCCCTTAAACGGAAAGCTATGGCGCACATCCCCACAGACTAAATTTGCTGGTAGCTGCTCATCGTTGAGCCATTTGCGGGACAAATTTAATCCACTGGGTGAGATATCCAAACCGACTGTCTCAAATTTCAGGTTCCCCAACGCAACCATATGTCGACCATTGCCGCACCCTAGATCAAGAATTCTACGACATTGATTTTGGGCAAATTTTTGAGCAACGGAACTGAAAGCTTGAAATGGCTCGGTGAATATACGACCGTCTCGAGCGTAGATATTTTCCCAGGGGTGGTTTTTAGTCTTCATCAAGTTTTCTAAGATATTGATTGAATAAATAAAAAAACAGTCACCAGGGCAGCTGCCGCACGGGTGGCGCCGCCGGCGTGCCGGTGGCAAGCCCGGTCGGGACAGGTTTGTCGAAGGGGACCGCGCATAAGACGCAGCCGAGTTTCGCAGTGATATCACCCATAACATAAAACACTGCAAAACCAAAATTGGTAATAAATAATTCTCAATTAGGTGGTTGGCTTAATGCGTTTGTTAAGCGCGCTTGGAGCCAAAGCCCAACTACTTTGCCAGTGCACTACCGCTCACGATGCTTTATTATATCTACTCCAGAGCTCTTTCTGGGAGATAAGCGGGCGGCTTATCATCTCGAGAGTTTCCGTGGTCATTTTTCCCTCTTTGACCAGCTCATAACCTGCTCTTCGCACCTCTTTTAAAACAGCTTCCCCATCCTGGGTCAATTCTCCCTTCTCCTTCATCAGATGTGCGTGAGGTCTGAGCACTGCGCCGGCGAACTCCACACTTGCAACATCCGCAAGCTCTTCGGTGATGCGCACCACTGTTCCAAAGTTTTCCTTCTCCCACCAGCCACCAGTGGATACAAGCACTATTTTCCGGATTCCAACGTCTTTGTGAAACCTTGCCCGCGTTCGTCCCTCGCGAAACTCAAGAAATGGGTCAATCAAGGGGCAGATCCTGTTGATGATGTTTTGAATATCACCGGGCAGGGGGATGTAAATCGGGGTGGCTAGGATAAGTATGTCTGCCTCCTTTAGCTTGGGATAAAGCAGCTGCATA
>JAUWEC010000021.1 GCA_030608465.1 Chloroflexota bacterium | reverse complement strand
TTTTGCGATTCATTCTGTCGTAGGTCAACTCGTACAGCCAAGTCTTCTCACATCCTTTCTTTTCGGCACTCATACAGAAAGGGCGATGCCTTTTGTGCTCACCCTTTCTTGTTAGTGGCCTTATATTTGATGAACTTGATTTTCTGCAAACAGGGCAGTTTGATCCACGTTTGCCTATCTCTCAGAAAGTATACATCTAAATACTTACAATGCAATATCAATTAACAATAAAAACTTACGATATACTTACATTGACCGATGTTTTGTGTCGTGCTAGAATATTTTTTATGGATAATAGATCAATTAACTCTGAATCGGTCCCGAATCAAACACCTAAGAAATTATTATACCTGAAAAACAGATTTCATTGGGATGGTTTGGGCGCCTTTTTCCCGGTTGGATTGTTTTTGATTTCCCGGGAAAATAAGATCATCTCAGCCAAACTGAAATTAGAGAATTTAATGGACTTCCCGGAGGGTAGTCTTATTGGCAAATCATATCAGGATTTTTTCACAGTACTGCTATCTCTGGCACGAGATCCAGACTATGTACAATCTTCCTTGGAGGTGGCAGTTCAAAATATCCATGAGTGGCCTGTTATTAAACTGGACCTGAGAAACGAATTGCGAAAACGGCTTGAAATTATCATGTTCCCTTCGGAAGCTGGTGAAGAATTTCCAAGCGAATGGGGAGGTTTGATTTTTGATAGGTCGGTTGAAAATCTGATTTACAAACGCCAAATAAAAATGTTGAGGGAGATGGGGAAAGAAACCCGTAAAATCAGCGCAGGGGTTCAAGGGAATATTAATGCTTTATCCGGAAACATTCAAACCTGGACTAAAGAGATCAGTGAAGACTTTTTATTTGATATCAACGACCAGATCGGCATATTGAATGACAAACTGGATCAAATCTTCAATTTTATTCAAATTTTTGACCGGATCCTCCTCTATCCAGAGTCGATTAGAGTGTGGGATTTATTGAATAAAGTAATCAAGAAAAATAAGGGTTTGAATAACCGGGTAATACGCCCAGGGGCTGATGTTTCTGAGTTCGTATCAATCCAGATTGACCCTGCACTGACCAGAATTATTTTTGAATATGCCTTGTTAGAAATTCTGCAGCATACTCCAATTGGAAGTGAGGTAGAGATAAACTGTGATGATCTGGGGAATAGAGTAAAAATAACCTTTCAAGGAGGAATCACGCAGCCGCTATCTGATCAGATTGAAATGGGACAAGAAAATTCTCGTCTATATTTAATCCGGCAATTAATATCCGTCCAAGGAGGCGAATTTAAGATTAGGGGTTCACAGACTGAACTCAGTTCAGGATTGTTACTCGAAATAATACTCCCTGCATCTATCTCCCAGGATGATCATCGCGTATCAGTTAGAGATTCACTCCAGGAACCCATAAAAACAGGTAGAATTTTGGTAGCAGAATCGCAGCCGGAATACCAGTCAATATTGTTAAGAGAGCTGGGAGAAATAGGTTATCGGGTGGATTTGGCTGTGGAGGGCAGTGCTGCTCTGGATATGGCGCAAGTGATCAACCCTGATCTGGTGGTGATTGACAGAAACCTAGCAGGTCTGGATGGGTTGATGGTCACTCAAGGCATCAGACGTTGGTCGGAAGTGCCTATCCTGATGGTCAGTTCTAAATCAAATCCAGATGACCTGATCCAAGCCTTCCAGGCAGGTGTCGATGATTATGTGTATAAGCCTTTTTTGGTAAATGAAATATTGGTCCGGATTGAAGCAAATATCAGGAGAGGAAAACAATCTAGCCAGGTTTTTGCTCCGGATGTGTTTAGCTCAGGAGAGGTTAGAATTAACTATTCAACTAGGCAAGTGTGGTTAAGGGGAAGGCCGGTAGAGCTAACACCTATAGAATATAATCTCCTCTCGTATATGTCACGACATAGGAAACAAATAATGCCTTATGAGCAGATAATTGAACGAGCATGGGAGGGTCCTGAGAAAGGATCCCGTCAAGGATTATTTGTGCATATCAAGCGGTTGAGAGAAAAAATTGAAAATAATCCAAAAAACCCCCAGTTAATTCAAAACAAGTGGGGAGTTGGATATATTTTTTCACCCTGAGAACAGGGGAGTATTTGACAAAAAATATAAAGTTTGTCATAATCTGAACGGAAGTGCGCACAATAAAAATAATCTCTGCTAGACCATGGTAATGCCTTCAGAACAGTATGGCAGCACACTTGTTGTGAAGCAGCAGAAAGGTAAATTCTGCACTAATAACACCAGATCTGGGAGTTAAAAGAAAAGCTTTATGGAGAATGAGAATTTAGAACATCAGCAAGAAGACCAACCCCAGGAAAAAGATTCCTCCGTGGAGCAGCCGAGTTGGTTCCAGGATTTTGTTGATCATTATGATGTTGATAAACCCCAGCAGGGTGAAACTCTGAAAGGAACTATTCTAGATATTCAGGAAAATTCAATTCTGCTTGATGTAGGATTCAAGCGCGATGCAATTATTCCTGGACAAGATCTGGAAAAAGTGAGTCAAGAACTCCTGCAGGGATTGGCTGTCGGTGATGAGGTTTTTGTCAATGTGCTCAGGACTCCGATGGGGGATGATGATTTACTGGTCTCTTTAAGTAAAGCGTTAGCTCATAAAACTTGGATAAAAGCAGAAGAATTAGTTCAGGGGGATGAGTTAATTGAGCTAGAGGTTGTTGACCAGAACCGGGGCGGCTTGCTGGTTGCCTATGAAAACTTAAAAGGATTTATTCCTAATTCCCATATACCATCTATTCGCAGAGGGACAAGCACACAAAAGGCAGGCGAAATCAAAGCGAAATTAATGGGAAAATTTTTAGCTGTAAAAGCAATTGAAGTGAATCAAAAAGAAAGCCGGTTGGTATTTTCTGCCCGGATTGCTCAAAAAGATCAGCGGAAGAAGAGATTACAGGAAATTGAAGTTGGGACAGTGATCAAATCTCGGATTGTAAATGTTGTTGATTTTGGCGTTTTTGTAGACCTTGAAGGAGTAGACGGCTTAGTTCATAAATCCGAATTAGCTTGGGATCGGGTAAATAATCCCTCAAAACTCTTTAAAACCGGAGATGAGATCGAAGTTAAGGTTGTGGGAGTTGACCTGGAAAAAGAGAGGGTTAGCCTGAGCCACAAAGCGCTGCTTCCTAATCCTTGGCATGAGTTGGTAGAGAAATTCAGTGAGGGTGATCTGGTTGAAGGCAAAGTGATTTCAGTCCTTGATTTTGGTGCTTTTGTAGAGCTTCAGGAAGGATTACAGGGGCTGGTACATGTCAGCGAGGTCGGGTATGAAAACACCGAAGACCCAAAAAGTGTGGTTCAGAAAGGTGATCAGGTATTGGTCCGGATCATGAGTATTGATCCAAGGAGAGAACGAGTCTCCTTAAGCATGCGGCGGGTGCCCGTTTCTGAACAAATGAATTGGATGATGAATCTCGAAGATGTACAAGAAGGATTACTGGTAGACGGCGGGGAAGTTGATCCAGCAGCTGAGATTGTTGAAGAGGGAGAGGAGGTTCAAGCAGCCGTTGATCAAAAGCCTGTTGATGAGTCAGTTGACAACGAGCAGGTTTTAGATAAAACAGACGAAAAAGAGTCGGAGATTTCAGAGCCTGATCAGGATGGATTATCAATAGAGGAAATTTCTGAGGGAGAAGAGAACGAAGATCCATCCTCAGAAGATGAGGAATCAAAAGAAAAATAAAATTTCATGCCGGATCTAAGAGGGAAATAAAAAGGGGATGCACCAATGCCTTTTGGCACAGCCTCTAAAATATAATGGGGGATACTAAAGAAGGACAATTCAAACCTTACCTACCCAAATAGGCCATGCTGATGCCCGGCAAAGCCGAAACTGGATAAACTCATCAGCGAAGGACGCCTGATTCGAGTGGTAGACGATATGATTGACCGGCTGGATAGCACTCCTTAAAAGCAATGCAAACCCGGATAGCTTGGCAAAGTGTGATCTGGCTATGATTTCAAAATACTCACCCAGATTGAATATGAACATACGGCAGGGTGGCGAGAAGAAGTTTAGAGGTTAAACGAAATAATTCAACAGCGGAAATTGGTATGTAATTATAAAATGTGGTATACTGGGGGGGAGTATATTTCACAAGAGAGGAATCATTTCAATGCCATTATATGAATACCAATGCAGCAGCTGTGGAAAGTCTTTTGAAGAAATTGTTCGGTTTTCTGAAGCAGACCTGACCCCCACATGTCCAAATTGCGGAGAAGATAACGCACAGAAGAAGATCTCTGCAGCAGCATCATTCAGCACATCCTCCAGCGGAAGCATTTCTTCTGGCGGGTGCGCACCGGGCGGACGGTTTACCTGAGCAGGGTGATAATCCCAGCCGTGTGCTGTTTAATAAATAAACCACCTTATGAAAATAGAGAATCTGGACACAAAGAACAAATTGATCAAACGTCTGCGCCGTATTGAAGGTCAAGTACGCGGAATTCAAACTATGCTGGAAGAAGAACGGGACTGCCGAGAAATAATGCAGCAGCTTTCGGCCATATCGTCAGCAATTAAATCTACCAGCAGAACATTCTTCCAAAATTATGCAGCCATGTGTTTAATGGAAATGGAAGGAGTGATATTGTCCGATAAAAATCCAGACCAGAAAGTTTTTAATGAGAAAATGCTGGGCGAAATGATCGCGTTATTAGACAAAACCCCTTAGTAATAGTATTTATAGTAATTAAATTTCCCCTCCCGCTAATGTCCAACCCCCCTCGTTTTTTAAAGGGTTTGTCCTATTGGGATAGCCCCTTTATTGTTTACGAGGTTGAGTATAACGAGTGATTTGTTATTTGTTCCGGGGATGAGATTTCATCTTCGATTTCTTCGCATTGGCATTGGTTCCCCACTGAACAATCTCTGCAGCAATAAATAAGATCGTCTATAGCAACCGGCTCCCAGATAATTTCTATGCCGCAACCATCACACCAGAAAGTATCTTTGTAACGAACCATTTGACACCTCCTTCGGAAGGGAGTCCTTCCGCACTGAATGGGTTTTATCAACAATGAATGTCTTGAGATATCACGAGCCCGATGAAAGGACAGAAATTGTACTTGCCTGATTTAACTATAACAAATTAAGTATTGGATTACAAGATTTGGTTATTTACTGGGCTTAGATGTTAAGCCAACGGCTGGCAGCATCCGGCAGTTCTGATATCGGCCCAGTTTGGATGGTGCAGTATGGCAGTGAACTAAGGAATAACGAGCCGTATTTCTTAGTGAGCAGCCTATTATCAAAAACAGCGATGACACCAACATCCTTTTTGGAACGAATTAACCTACCGAATCCCTGCCGGAAGCTGAGAATTGCTTCAGGCAACATGTATTCCTGGAATGACTCCTGATAGGTTTCTGCTCGGGCTGCAACGATAGGGTCTGACGGTACCTGAAAGGGTAGTTTTGCGATGACCAGAACGGATAAATCCTGACCTGGAATATCCACTCCCTCCCAGAAAGCGCGGGTTCCTAGTAAAACCGATTGTTCAGCTTGCTGGAAGCTTTTCAGCAAGGTGTGGGGTGATGGCCCGCTTCCTTGTTCATAGACAATAATTCCTTCCTGAGCCAGGGGTCCTGAGATGGCTTTCGCGGTTTTTTGCAGCTGACTGTACGAGGTAAATAAAACCAACGTTCGACCGCCGGTGGCTTTGCAAAGATCAATCAATCCACGATTAATACTCATTTGATGTCCCCGTATGTCGGACGGCTCTGGGATATCATCAACCAGATAAAGAAGGGCTGCATTTTGATAGTCAAATGGAGAGCCGAGGGCCAGTTCTTCCGCATCGTCAGCTTGCAGGCGGCTGCGGATATAATCAAAACTCCCGGCGGTTGTTAATGTAGCTGAGGTCAATATGACAGCTCTTTTTTCGAACCAGATATATCGTTCCATCAAGTCACCGATATGCAGAGGAGCAGCCTGGATAGCAACGGCAGGCCTTTGTGGGTGGCTCTCGACCCAGTAAATCATATTGGGATCCGGTTCAAAAACCAGATCATCAATATTTTCATACGTTTCGTATAGTTCTCGAGAAGCCTCTCTTAATTCATTGAGTATGGGCTCGTACTGTTTTTCATCTGATTGATCAGCCTGCAGAATTTCGCTAATGCCTTCCCATAGTTTTTGAATATCTTCCAGCAGACCGTGGAGCGATTGACGGGCTTGATCCCAGGCAGCTTCTATCTCCTCCCAATCGGGCTGTAATCTTGTTGAGCTTTGAATTCTGACTTGCTGGGTATATCGTCCAACCGGTTTCCCGCCCCGCTTCCTCTCTAAAAATGTATTAACGATCCGGAAGACTTCATCCATCCGGCTTTCTGTTTTAAACGAGCGGTTAATAATGCTCTGAGTTATTTGATTTAATGCCCCGTAATCACTTGGAGAGAGAGTATTTTGTCCCAGAGATATGACCCAACTTAATATACCTTTTTTCTGATCGCCCAGGGCTTTCAAGGATCGCCGAAGATTGGTCTGGGATGTGTAGAAACTAAGCGCGTTAGTTGTCGCTCTCTCAAGGTGGTGGGCTTCATCAATCACTAGAGTGTCGTATTCGGGTAAGACCCTGTTTCCAGTCGCCACATCTGCCAATAAAAGGGCATGATTCACCACAATAAGATGTGAGCTGTGGGCTGCCTGCCGGGCTCTGTATAATGGGCAGCGTCCCCCGGTTCTCTTCAGGCATCCTTCTGTTGAGCAATCTTCATGTTCGGCGGAGATCCGGTTCCAGATTCGGCGTTCTTGAGGTCCATTCAGGTTGATTTCGCCCCGATCACCTGTTTGACTGGTTTCCAGCCAAACCAGAATCTTGCCCAGGACCCGCATCTCGTCAGCATTCTTTGGTTTACTTTTTCGCAGAGTTTCAAGATGATGGGGGCATAAATAATTGGATCTGCCTTTCAAAACCGAAGCCTTACATTTCAGGTCCAAGGTTTCCAAAAGCAAAGGGATGTCTTTAGTGATCAGCTGATCCTGAAGATTGATTGTGTTCGTAGAGATAACCACACGCTGCTGGTTCTGGATTGCCCATAGAGCAGATGGAATTAAATATGCCAGAGATTTCCCGATACCGGTTCCTGCTTCTATCAGGTAATGGCGGCCTTCTGAAATCGCTCTGGCTGCTGCCCTTAACATCTCTATTTGTTCTGAACGATGCTCATATTCGGGAAATGACTTATGGAATGGACCTCCCGGTTCAAGAATAGAAGATACTTCCTCCAAGTCCAATCCCTTGATTGAGGTATTGGGCTGCAGCGGAGCTACTTCCCGGGGAGGGGGTTTGATCAGCAGTGGATTCTGGTATTCCTGGGTAACTTTAGATTGGTTGGTGGATTGTTTTTCCTCCAGCGCCCATAGAAAGGGGAGATAACCATCCCAGGTAATATTCTTTCCCAGGCGGACAATTTCAGACAACAAGCCAAGGGGCTGATCCAGAATTATCTGGTACATGCGATGATAAATCGCTTGGGTAACCTTAGTATCATCCAGCGCCCGGTGAGTCGCCTTCATGGGAACTGAAAGCGATTGTCCCAAAGCCCGTAAGTTGTATCGTCCTTCGGCGGGCAAAATAACGGCTGCTATTTCATAAGTGTCGATGGTTTTATTCGCTTTAAGGGCACCCTGTTTTTTCAGGAAAGATAGGTCGAATTTGACATTATGTCCCACAACCGGCGCGTCTTTGACAAAATCAATTAATTGATCAATAACTTCTTCAACCGGGGGAGCGCTGCGGACCATAGCATCTGTGATCCCGGTCAACTGTGAGATAAACGGAGGAATGGGTTTGCCGGGGTTTATGAGGGAATTAAATTCTTCCTGAATTTCAGATCCGGAAAATCGCACTGCTCCAATTTCAATGATTTTGTCATTTTGAGACTCAAGTCCGGTAGTTTCTATATCGAGAGCAACCAGTGTATTTTTCATAATGATTTAGACAGCGTTCCTGCGATTCGTTACGGCAGTACCGCGCATGTTTAGCTTGCAGGGGAAAAGCAGGATAAATCCTTTAGGTTTGACCAAACGCGTGAATGATACGGGAAATATGTTTTGCGCCTTTGAGATATAAATCAATCCTGATGTTTTCGTCCGGTGCATGGGCATTGACCCCTGGATAACCAATTCCTGTAGTGACAACTGGCAATTTTAATATATTCACAAAAGCATGGTTCGGACCGGATCCTCCCACCATTGGTACAAGCTGCATGGTTTCTCCAAAAGCATCTGCGGATGTCTCAACTACCAGCTTTACAAAGGGATGATCCGGGTCTGTCCGGGCTGGTGGTCCTCCCCCTAAAAATTCAATTTCCACATCTGGAAATCCTTCCCTGTCAAGATGATCCCGTAATTGTTTTAATACCTGTTTAGGTGTTTGATTCGGCACCAAACGGAAATCAACTTTTGCCGATGCTTTTGCAGGTAGAACAGTTTTTGATCCCGGGCCCTGGTATCCTGAAGTTAAACCGCAAATCGTACAGGTTGGTTCAAACACACTGGCGATCCTCAGCTCAGTTTCGTTTTGATAATCTTTAAGGAACTGGTCGACACCATAACGGGATCGGAGCTCCTCGCTGACAGGTGGGAGTTCTGAAAGCATTTGAATATCTCTCTCAGAAGGGGGAAGTATTGGGTCATAAAATCCTGGCAGACGGATGTGTTCTGCTTGATCCTTGAGGGTGCTTAAAGCCCAATTTAAGCGCCAGGCGGCATTGGGGAATATTGACCCACCAAGCCCTGAATGCACATCCATTTTTGCAGTTTGCACGGATAATTCAACGTAACAAATTCCCCTTAAGCCCAGGTATTGCATTGGGATATCACGGTGATCCACTCCTCCAAATTCCCAGATACAGGCATCGGCAGCCAGTAATTTTTGATGAGTCTCAACGAAGTGGGGAAGATGGACGCTGCCGATTTCTTCCTCTCCTTCCAGGATGAATTTAATGTTGCAGGGTAGATCACCATAAATATTAAGGAGAGCATCAATCGCGAACAATCTGCTGACAAAATGGCCTTTATCATCGCTTATCCCGCGTCCAAAAACTTTACCTTCCCGTTCCTCTGGTTCAAATGGGGGAGAAGTCCACAAATCAAACGGTTCTGCGGGTTGGACGTCATAGTGATTATAAATCAACAGGGTTTTTTCGGTAGTTCCCTGTCGTTGGGCAATCACCACTGGGTATCCCCCGGTTTCGTACAAATCTGCTTCAAATCCTCTGGCTATCAGCATGCCCTTCACCATCCGGGCAGTTTCTGTCATTCCCAGGTTTTGGGCAGCCACACTGGGTTGAGCGCAGAGGGTTTTTAGTTCATTTAAGCTGGTGGTTAAGTTGGTTTCCAGGTAATTGTCAACCGCGGTGAAATCTGTCATTGATTTACTCCTGCAGCATAGATTCAATTTTGGCGACGATTAAATCCAACGCTACAGTGTTATATCCACCTTCCGGGATAATCACGCTGGCATAGCGTTTTGAAGGTTCAACGAATTCTAAATGCATGGGGCGGACAGTCTCCAGGTACTGTATTATTACCGACTCCGTGGTCCGTCCACGCTCCTCAATATCTCTTTTAAGCCGTCTTATAAAGCGGATATCTGCGTCAGTATCAACGTAAATTTTAAGGTCAAACAATTTTCGGAGCTCTGGTTCGGCAAAGATCAAGATACCTTCAATTAATATGATTGGTTGGGGTTTTATCGTTATCGTATCCTGGTTGCGTGTATGTGTTTTAAAGTTATAGCTGGGGAGCTGGATGGTTTCCTGGTTTCGGAGCTTAGTAATGTGTTCAATTAATAGCTCTGTTTCCAGAGAGGAAGGGTGGTCGAAATTGATCTGAGATCGTTCTTCCAGAGTGAGACCGGTTTGATCCCGATAATAAGCATCGTGCGGTAAAAACACGATTTTTTCAGGTCCGACAGTCTCCAGGATGTAGTCTGCGATGGTTGTTTTTCCGGAACCTGTACCACCTGCGATGCCAAATACTAGAGAGGAATTTTTATTTGTCATTGTGCCTGTATTATACTTGAAGGAAGCTGGATTCCCGGGTTAAATAATTCGATCTGACAGGTATATTTGATTTATTATAATAACTTTTTACCAAGGAATTTGTGAGCTAATTAATCGGATAGTCTGCCTTTGCTTGAGAATACAACTTTATAGTCGATTTATCGTAATATAGATAAAACAACTTCTTAAGGAGGAAAGCCTGATGAATAAGTCAACCCTGTTACTAATTCTGATTGGGATCGCGGTGATTCTTGCAGCCTGCACTGCCGGTTCGAATCAACTACGAAATACTCCAGATGAGGATGGTGATGTGGCTGGTTTTTGGTCTGGAATCTGGCATGGTTTGATATCCCCCGTCACATTCATTTTATCGTTATTCACCAAATCCATATATGTGTTTGAAGTACACAATAATGGTGGTTGGTATACTTTCGGATTCCTGTTGGGCGCTTCGATGATCTTCGGGGGAAGCGGTGGCGGCGCTGCCAGTAGGCGCAAAAAGTGCAAATGATTCAAGGGCTCTCTGATACAGAGATCTGGTTAATTTTCAACTTTGAGGGGTGAATCAGGTGGCTCTTGTGCTTTCTTGCCCAGCAATTGGCTTTTTTGATATGCTGCCCAGACTGCTTTAGAGAGGATGGTCCGCATTCCCCCCTTTTCCAGCTGGTAGATTGCTTCAGCACTGGTGCCTCCGGGTGAGGTTACCATATTCCGCAGCTGTGCCAGATGCAGCTCGGATTGGAGCGCAAATTCTACTGATCCTCGTATTGTTTCCAGCACTATCATCCGGGCATCACGGCGGGAAAAACCTAGATGCACAGCTGCATCTACCAGGGCTTCCGCCAGTAAAAAGACATAAGTGGGGCCAGTACCGCTAACCGCAGTTGCCATATTTAAGAAATCTTCTTGTTCGACATACAGTTCATTTCCCATCGCTTTCAAGATAACCCTGGCTTCAGATTTCTGGGATTCTGAAACCTCTTCTGATCCAGTCCAAACCGTCATTCCAGCACTGATTTGAGCTGGTGTATTGGGCATGGATCTGATGACTGCTTTGTGGGAGAGACCTTTCTGAATTGTGGAAATTGGCATGCCTGCCACGATAGAAAAGACCAGACTGCTCGGGGAGATTTTTCCTTTAAGCTCTGATAGTACTGACGGCAGCACTTGAGGTTTTACGGAGAGAATCACAATATCAGCTGATTTTACAACTTCCCGGTTATCCCCGGTAACTGAGACGCCATATTTAGCAGCGATGATTTTCTGCTGTTCCGGATAAGGATCGCTGGCCCTGATTTGGTCAGGAGAGAGTTCGTTTTTTCTCAGCAGGGCTCCAATCATTGCCCCAGCCATATTTCCGCTCCCGATTATAGCAATGTTCTTTCCTTGTAATGGTTTCATGACTTTCTCCTTAAAACCAGCTCTGCTTCAAAATCAATGTTGTCATTGTACCATTCAGTTAGTGACCGGGTTGATTTTTTAAAGTGTGTTGTTCATGAAATCTTGCTGGGATAAATAATCCAATAATTTACTCGAATACTCCTGGTGAGAGGGTTTTGTATATTTTACGGTGGTATATAACTGAGCCAGATTTTCCACTCCGCTTTTTTGTGAACTTTCTTTTAACCATTTAGACTGCATATAACGCTGCCACCCTTTTTCTTCCCTCTCTTTATAAATGTTCAGGATTTCCTCATCACTGATGGATTGATATTTTTCTTTGTGAATTAACCCGGACGCTGGCAACCGGTCTCTTAATTCAGGATTCTCCGCCGGATATCCAAGTGAAAATCCAGCCACAGGGACCACATTTTTTGGAAGGTCTAATATTTCTCCAATCTGGTCCGCGTTGGCTAAGGTGCTTCCTAGAAAACAAATTCCCAGTCCTTTAGATTCTGCGGCCAGAGCGATTGTCTGAGAGACTAAAATAGCATCAACGGCCGCAACCATAAAGCTGAAATAATTGTCAAAATTATCCGGTGCACTGCTGAGGGCAAGCCAGCGTCGCATGCGGTGGAAATCAGCACAAAAAGTCAACAAGACCGGAGCATCGACTACCATAGTTTGCTGTAGATGAGGTTCCATAAGTTGTTCCCGCAGGTCGGGATCGCGGGTGACAATGATTGAATAGGTTTGCATATTGCCAGAAGATGAAGTCCGGATTCCGGCTTCAAGTATTTCTTCCAGGAGATCTTCTGGGATTGGTTCAGATTTATATTTACGAATAGAACGATGTTTGTGGATTTGTTCAATAACGTTCATGCTTTTCTCTCCGGGATTTTAGGTTCTTCAAATATATAGGAGAAGTATACGATAAAATGCTGTTTCCTATTCAGGGTCGTTCTCCTGACAGTCATTCCCCTGTCGGAAGCTATTTCTTCTCTTAGGGTATACTGAGCAGGATATCTTATGGAAACAACTAATAAAACGAAAAATTCTAAAGAAATTCGGGCTAATTTTCTACTACTCATCACTGCATTAATCTGGGGTGGTGGTCTTGTAGCTCAGCGGCTGGGAATGCGGGAATTAGGACCATTCATATCCGTCTGTCTTTTATTCAGGCTGTGTTCACTTCTTTCCTCAGTTTTGGGATTGGCTTTTTTCTTGAGGAATTCCAACTACAGAAGGTTTTTTTGGTCGCGGTTCCTATCCTTTTTGGTGGAGTGATTTCTATTGGTATTGCCTTTACCTTACAGGTGGTTGCTCAGCGAGACGCTAAACCAGCCCATGCTGCAATTTTGCTCAGCCTCGAGGCGGTATTTGCGGTTTTCTGGGGTTGGTTGTTAATCAAGGAAGTTCTCACACCCCGGGCGATATTTGGCAGTTTCTTTATTTTAGGGGGAATAATGATTTCTCAGATTTTGGGAAAAAAAGGTTAATTATTTATCAAAGAACCGTTATGAATTACATTAAGATAGTTTTAGATTTCTTTCTCCAGACGGACACAGGTGCAGGTATACCCCGCATTATCGCTCTCGTACCTGTTCACTTCACTAAACCCTTCACTTTGATATAAGTTTACCGCCCGGGAATTGCCTGCCAGGGTGATTGTCCAGGCTTTTTCCTTAATAAGCTTGAGCCCTTCTTTTAAGAGCTCCCTACCTATTCCCTGCCGGTAAAAATCCGGATGGATATATAACCATCCAATATAACCTTCAGAAACACCAATAAACCCTACCACCCGTTCATCTGAAACTGCAACCAGTTTTTGGCAGATATTAAGGTGTTCGACTTCCTTGTCCTCATTAATAGGGATAAACGCTTTTGGATCACAGGAGCCGGCCAATTCATCAGGTCTCGCCAGGTCGTGAATCTGGCAGATGGAATGCCAGTCTGCAGGCAAATAGGGTCGGATAAGAAAGTTTCTTTTAGTTATCACTTTTTTTTGTTTTTTACTGTTGGGAAATCTAAGGGATTTATCAGTCGAGATCAGGCTTCTTCTACAGCATTTTTGCCGTAGATAGCAGGAACCCATTTTTGACTGGTAATTGGGGGGCGTTTGTATCCAGGGTCCTGCTGTCTGGTGGGTAGTTCAATCGGATCAGGGGTCAAATCCTGATAATCAATTAAGCTGAGCAAATGGCTGATGCAGTTTAATCGGGCATGGCGTTTGATATTGGCATCTACCACGTGCCAGGGAGCTTTCTCGGTGTCCGTATACATAAACATGGCATCTTTTGCCCTGGAATAATCTACCCATCTGGACCGGGAAGCCATATCCATGGGACTGAGCTTCCAGCGTCTGACCGGATCATTGTTGCGGACACGGAAGCGGCGTTCCTGTTCCTCATCGCTTACAGAAAACCAGTATTTTATCAATTTAATCCCGGACCGAACCAGCATCCGTTCAAATTCTGGACAGGTGCGCATAAAATCTCTGTACTCGTCATCCGTGCAAAATCCCATTACCCTTTCAACGCCTGCCCGGTTGTACCAGCTGCGGTCAAAGAGAACCATCTCGCCGGCAGTTGGCAGATGGGGCGCATAGCGTTGAAAATACCATTGCTGTTTTTCTTTATCAGATGGAATACCAAGAGCAACCACCCGGACAATACGGGGATTCAGTCGCTGGGTAATCCTCTTTATCACTCCCCCCTTTCCTGCGGCGTCCCTGCCTTCAAAAATTACACAAACCTTTAATCCCTGTTCTTTGATCCAGTATTGGAGCTTAACCAGTTCTTGCTGCAGTATCACCAACTCCCGATTGTAATGAGCTGATTTGAGTTTACCTGAGGATGTATACTCTAAAGGTGCCTGCTCTTCTGACATCTTATGCTCCTTTTTGGTTCAAAGATTCTGGGAGATGGAATCCCGGATTCAGCAGAATGGGGTCAAGTGGAAAAGTCTATATAAATATATCCAATCTAGTTCTCTCCGTCAACCAATGAATTCCATTATTAAATATTGTAGCTGATGAATGGAGAGATTTGTTGACTAAAAATGAAGTCGTTGGAGAAATAAATAGAGCCACCGATGGGAATTGAACCCATAACCTATCGCTTACGAAGCGATTGCTCTACCCTTGAGCTACGGTGGCTAGCAGATGATTTGGTTGACGGCAGAAATTATACCAGCTATCATACGAGGGTGAGAAGGGACTCTACCGGAGACCAACCGGCTCAGGATCCAAGAAAAAATAAACAGGAGGTTTATTTGCGAATCGCAGTTATTTCATACCATACCTGTCCCTTGGCGACTCTGGGCGGGAAATCTGCAGGCGGCATGAATGTTTATGTGCATGATCTATCACGATTTCTTGGCAGGAAAGGAATTCATCTGGATGTGTTCACTCGCTCACAGGATGAACATGTTCCACACGTATTGCACGATTTGGGTTTTGGGAACAGGGTTGCTCATATCACTGCTGGTGCGGAACACCCGCTGCCCAAAAAGGAATTGGCTTGTTTTATCCCAGAATTTGCCGATCGCATTCTGGATTTTGCCAGGAAAAAAGATCTCAAATACGATCTGATACACAGCCATTATTGGATGTCTGGCCTGGCAGCAGAGAAATTAACAAAGAGCTGGCAGGTTCCAGTAATCCAAATGTTTCACACACTTGGCAAACTGAAACAAAAGATTGCTCAAAATGCAGAAGAGGCAGAGGGGGAGTATCGCATTAATGGTGAATTCCGGGCAATTTCAATCGCAGATAAAATCATTGCCTCGACGTCGACGGAAAAAGCTCAGCTTGAGAGCCTGTATGGCGCAGAACCGGCTAAGATAGAAATAATTTCCCCCGGGGTTGATTTGAGTCGTTTTTACCCCATTCCGCCGGATGAGGCAAAGGAATATGCGGGTATCCCACTGGACAAACGAATGCTGTTATTTGTCGGTAGGATCGAGCCCTTAAAGGGAATTAGGACATTATTGAGGGCAATCTGTTATTTGCAAGAGAAAGGTGGAGTAGAGAAAAACCTCTGCCTGGTTGTGATCGGCGGAGACCTAGAAGAACATGATGGTAAAGAATCAAAAGATATGCATCTCCTGAATCAATTGAGGGATGAATATGGTCTGAAGGATATGGTCACTTTCCTTGGCAAAAAAAGCCAGGATTCATTGCCTTATTATTACTCTGCTGCCGAGATGGTAATCATGCCTTCCCATTACGAATCCTTCGGTATGGTTGCCCTGGAGGCGATGGCTTGCGGCACACCGGTAATTGCGTCTCTGGTCGGGGGATTAATCCACTTAGTGGAAGATGGCGTAACCGGTTACCATATCCCGGTGGATGACCCAATTGCGCTTAGCGAGAGAATTTCTGGTTTGCTTCAAGATAAGGCGCTCCGCTACCGGATGGGTCATGACGCCTTTGCTTTTGCGAAAAAATTCGACTGGGAGGATATTACCGAAAGAATGATCCAGCTATACCGGGTATTGCTAAATATCTCAAACTGATGGAACAATTATTTGATTGATATAGGTAAAGAAGTGGAAATTTGAGTGGATTCCTTCTCGGTAGAATTATTCCATGGTGAAGTAATTTGCATCGCTGCCCAGGCAGAGTTTACTCCCCGTAATGTGTAAACCGTTGAGGGAAGAAAAACAACAGTGTATGCGGTTAAGATCCGGGTTGAAAATCTAACAGGAAAATTTGAGCCGGGTATGCCGACAGACGTGAGTTTTTAGTAGGTAAATCCAAACCTCCGGGGTTTCTAAAACCAGGGAGGTTTTTTTTATCAAATACTCCCTGCTGCTTTCCCTGCAGCCCATCCGGTAGAAAAAGCGGCCTGCAGATTGTAACCTCCGGTATCCGCGTCCACATCCAGGATTTCCCCGGCAAAGTAGAGCCCCTGAATTAATTTAGATTCCATAGTCTCTGGATTAACTTCAGAAGTATCCACTCCGCCGGTAGTGATAATGGCTTGATCAAATCCCTTATCTCCGGAGATTAAAAATTTAAAGTCATCTTTGAGCCAATACCGGAGTTGTTTTCGTTCTGTGCTGGATATTTGGCTGAGCTTCTTATTCCTGGGGATCCCGGTTTGCTCAGTACAGACCGGGATCAGTTTTTTAGGCAGCAGCCCTTCAAGCAGGGAACTAAATTGTTTTCGTCCTTGAGATTGAATTTCTCTTAATAGACGGGCATCGAGGGCAGCGTGATCCAGGGCTGGTTTTAGATCAATTTTGATTTCCACCTGGTTTCCTTGTTGGAGATAATTAACAATTTGCCGGCTCAGGGTTAAGATCACCGGTCCAGAAAGACCAAAATGGGTGAACATCATTTCTCCGAACAAGTGGGCAAGTTTCTTTTCATTTACCCAAACATTGACAGTAATATTTTTTAAACTCAAACCCTGTAACTTTTGAGCGGTATCTCCCGCAGTAATCAGCGGAACCAGAGCAGGGCGGAGCGGTATGATCTTATGTCCTGCCCGCCGGGCAAAAGCATAGCCATCCCCGGTAGAACCTGTACCGGGATATGCCTTTCCGCCAGTTGCCAGGATTACGGCTGAAGCCTGGAATTTTCTATTGGCCGTTACAATCTGATGGATTTTTCTTTCCCGGATGATTAGATCGGTCACAGCCGTTCCTGTAATGAAATCCACCCCCGAGTTCTGGATCCAGGAAAGCAGCACCTCAAGGACATCGCGGGCTTTTTCGCTTTCCGGAAAAACCCGTCCGCCGCGTTGAACCACTGTTGGTAGTCCTAATTCAGCAAAGAACTCCCTCAGTTCATCCGTGTAATACCGGTAAAACAATTGAGTTAAGAATCGACCGCCTTTGTTGAAATGCCCCAGGGCTTCCTGGACAGGAGATGTATTGGTCAGGTTGCAGCGATTTTTACCTGTCAGCAGCAATTTACTGCCCGGGGCTTTCATTTTCTCAAGCAGCAGCACTTTTTTTCCCAGCGAGGCAGCCTGCCCGGCCGCCATTAACCCGGCAGGTCCAGCGCCAATAACTATCACATCGTAGTGCGGCATGGTCTCCTTCGTCAGAGGTGGAGAAGAATCCACCAGACTTCAGATTAAGTGTAACATTTCCTTAATTATTTATATAGCTGAATTCCCTGGAAAACCTTACGAGCAGGGCTGATAAACCTTTAAACTGGAACAAATTACAGTATTTATCATCCTTAGAATAAGAAATTTTAACATTATATTAAAGAAATCATAAAGAATACTGAAAAAACCATAAATTGGTACTTGACAAACTAAAGAAAATTGATATAATGTTCATAGAAATCAATAAGATAATAAATAAAATTGATTTGGAGGATAAAATGATTACGATTAATTACGATCAAAGTAAACTACGCCAGCATGAACTACAGATCCAGGCAGAAAAAGAGCGGTTGATTGTTGATATGCTTCGACGGGAAGACAACCAGAAATCATTATTGGGCAAGGTCATTAGCTGGATTGTTTCAATATAACACTTTAGAAAATAGTGAATTTCCAACCAGGAGGAGAATTATGTTTAGCATTACATATACAGAGAGTAAAGAATATCAAAATGAACTAATAAAAAAGGCAGCAGTTGAACGTTTATTAAAGACTGCTTCAAGGAACCAGAAGAAACACTTCAGTCTACGGCAAATTATTCAAAAACTATCCAGTCCGCAGATTCGTACCTCCGGGGCTTTAGAATTTGATACTCTCTAACCACTGTCTCTGTACCCGATTGCCTAAGACCGCTGATCTGATGATAGGAAAGCGGTCTTTTTGTTTGACATCTGTAAGTTTTCCTATTAGAATATTTATTGTCTGAAGAAAACCTGTAGTTTAACAATAGAATACAGCAGTGGTGCCTGCAATCCCGAAAGGGAAGGCTGAAAGGCGAAGTCTGTGAAAATCAGACGCTGACCCGCAACTGTAATTCGATTGTCCTTCAAGGAATCGATAAGCCAGGTCGACCGCCATTGCTGTCCGTTCATGAAACTCTCGCGGTAAGGAGGTGTGAACTTGGTAAAGTAGAATTACTGACCCACGTGCCTTCCCTGTCTGAGACAGGGAATTTTTGTTTAATAATAAACTATTGGCTAAATTTGAGGAAAATATGAATAGATCTAATTTAAGAATCACTAGTTTTGTATTAATTCTGTCGTTCCTGCTAACAGCATGCGGAACTTCGTTACAAGCAGAACCCACACCCATTCCACCGAAACCTACCAATATTCCTGATACACCTATTCCTGATACACCTGTACCTTCTGAAGAACCAAAACCAGAGCCTATTGTGGTTAAAGACGATCTGGAGTTCGATGTTATCCTGGAAATACCTGCCCAAATAATTGTTTCTATTTCCCCAAATTTGACCGAAATTCTATTCGGGATTGGCGCGGGGGATCGACTGGTTGGACGGGATTCTAATTCCCAATTTCCTGAAGCAGCGCTTGAAGCAGCAGATTTAGGCGCTATGTGGGATGGAATTCCAGTTGAAGATATCCTTGCCCTGGAACCTGATTTGATTTTGGCCGGGGAAATTTATGCTGCTGATGCAATTCAGGAGCTGCGGGATTTAGGTTTGACAGTGTATTGGCAGGCAAACCCGGAGGATTTTGACGGATTGTATGAGAATATTTGGAAGATAGCAGTTCTTACCGGAACAGAGGATAAGGCAGAATCCTTGGTTATTTCTCTCCAGGAACGAGTTTCCACACTGGAAGGGAAACTGGAAGGGGTTGAGGATATACCGCTGGTCTTCTATGAATTGGACGCATCTGATCCGGCCAATCCCTGGACTACCGGTGCAGGAACGTTTATTTCCTATATCATCAATAAAGCCAAAGGACAAAATCTTGGTGATGTATTAGATGGCGAATGGGTGCAGATTAGCTCAGAAGAGCTGATTGCTCAAAATCCAGACTATATTCTGCTCGCAGACGCACTTTATGGAATAACCCCGGAGAGTGTGGCTGAACGGGCTGGCTGGAGCGAAATTTCTGCAGTAACAGACGGTAAACTGCTCCCTTTCGATCCGTTTATCCTCAGTGTCCCTGGACCGCGGCTCGTAGATGGTTTTGAACAGCTAGCAGAAATGATCCATCCTGAGTTATTTGGTAATTAGTTTATGAAAAAACGTTCTTTCCTGGTAATTTCCGGAATGCTGGTGTTAGCATTTGTGTTGAGCATTGCCCTGGGGGCAGTAACAATACCTCCGGGCAGTGTTCTCCAGATTCTATTGGGAAAACTGCCCTGGTTTGAAATTTCTGGAACCTGGCCCGAGTATTTTGAAACAATTCTCTGGGAAATCCGGCTGCCGCATACTATCCTGGTTGCTCTTACCGGCGCGGCCCTGGCAGGAAGCGGGGCAGCATTTCAGGGACTATTTAGGAATCCGCTGGCTGATCCATACCTGATAGGCGTTGCCTCAGGGGCTGGATTGGGTGCAATTGCGATAATGTCTTTCTCTCAGGCGAGTAAATACCTGGTACCGATAGGTGCGTTTCTTGGTGCGCTGGGAACAATTTACGCCGTTTATACTCTGGCAAAAATTGGGCGTATTGTTCCGCTGACAACATTGATACTGGCCGGTGTAGCTATTGGATCTTTTACATCAGCTTTGACTTCTTTTTTGATGCTGGTATCGGATCAAATGATTCTGCAGGCAATGAGTTTTTTATTAGGCGGCTCGACGGTAGCAGGTTGGGAGCCGTTGAAGATTGCTTTTCCATATCTTGTATCAGGAATGACCTTGCTGGTTTTAAGCGGGCATTCCTTAAATGTACTGCAATTTGGCGAAGAGCAGGCGCAGCAGCTAGGTCTGCCTGTTGAAAAAATCAAATTATTTATTATTGTAGCGGCATCCCTGACTACAGCAGCTGCAGTTTCTTTTTCTGGTGTAATCGGGTTTGTTGGTCTTGTAGTCCCCCACGTTATCCGGATGATTTGGGGTGGAAATTACAAGAGGCTGATACCCTTATCTATTCTAGGAGGAGGTTTTACTTTACTGATATCGGACTTGACAGCGAGAATTGTAATGGCTCCACGCTCGTTGCCGGTTGGTATTGTGACAGCGTTGGTTGGCGCTCCGTTTTTCCTCTGGATCTTGCGCCGGGCAAAGAGAGAGGTGTTCTGGTGAGTGTTGGATACCAAGAAAACACAGTTCTCGACATTCGGTCTTTGTCTGCAGCTTACGGAGAGATCATTGCGCTTGACAGGGTGTCTCTTTCAATAAATCGGGGGGAAATTTTGGGATTAATTGGGCCAAATGGCGCCGGAAAATCAACATTAATACGGGTATTAAGTGGAATCCTGAAAGCGAAAGCTGGTGAAGTCCTGTTAAATAACCTAAATATCACATCCTACACGCCATCTCAACGGGCGCGTGTGCTCGCGGTTGTTCCGCAGGCTCGGCAGCTCGGGGGAGCATTTTCTGTAGAACAGGCAGTGCTGCTGGGAAGAACAGCCTATCTTGGTTTTCTCGGTAAACCCAGTAAATTG
>JAUWEC010000010.1 GCA_030608465.1 Chloroflexota bacterium | reverse complement strand
ACCAATGACAGCATAGGTTAACTCATCTGTATGTAATATTGCTCGTCCCCCGGTTGGTCTGCGGACAACATCCCAGCCTCTGGAGCGGAGTTGACCCTGGTCCAGATCAGAAAACTGTTGGCTGTACCCAAGAGATAAGCAGGGAGGATCCCAGCGGTATAACCGCAGTGTAGGAGGTACTTCCTTTCTGCCAACTGCAGCCAAGATGGCTGCATCAACCGCCATGTTCAGTGCTCCGGGTAGAGGGTCCGAGATGATGATTCGCCAATCCGTGGCGGGAAAGGATTCTGTGGATTTTTCCATAGTGAGAATTATAGCCCATCAAAAAAAAATCTTCTATTGGGGTCTGCTGCCCCAAAAATTAATCTAGGGAAAACAGTTCACAGGTTAGTTGTGTCTCCGAATAACCTCCTTTTTTGCCAGGAATATTGCGGGTGTCAGTGGAAAAATCTTTAATTAACCCATTCAATAAACTCATCTATTAACAATCAGGTGGGGGAAAACAACTCGAAATTATAGTTTTTTAAGTAAAAAAGACCTTTTAAGTGGGTTTTTGCTTGCAAAAAATGGCACTTTCATATATACTGTGGGTAAATTGTGGGTGAAAGTGGTAAATAGTGGTTCGCCGGGAAACCGGCGATCCTCGTTTAAGGCGGTAACCGAACATATGTTCTTAGGACAGTATCGGCATTCCTTGGATGATAAGGGCAGGATGATTGTACCAGCCCGGTTCCGTGAATTATTGGACGGAACAATTTATTTAACTCAGGGTTTTGATCATAACCTGCGAGTGCTGCCGGAGGCTGCCTTTGTATCGATTTATGAACGAGTAACCGAAATGAGTTCTACTAATCCTACAGCCCGTCAGCTGCGGAGGTTGATATTTTCTACAGCCCAACAGGTCGATATAGACAGTAACGGCAGGATTTTGATCCCGAAATATTTACGAGAAGTTGCCCACTTATCTTCGGAAGCAATTGTTGTTGGAGTCGGGGAAGCGTTGGAAATCTGGTCTCCCGATGCCTGGGATGCCCAAAATCAACTTCTGCAGGACGCAGGTTCAAACGCTGAACGTTTTGCTGCTTTAGATATCTAGGTTTTTATGCAGCATATACCGGTACTTTTCCACGAGGTTCTTGATACCTTAAATCCAATTCCCGGCGGGTTATATGTAGACGGAACAATCGGGGCTGGCGGTCATGCTCAGGGAATATTAAAGGCAATTTCCCCGGGAGGAAAATTATTAGGTTTAGATCGCGATCCGGCTGCCCTGGAAATTGCAGAAAGTCGTCTAGCTGAATTTGGGAAACAGGTTGTCCTTATTCATAGTTCATATTCCAGGCTTAAATCGCACCTTAACAATCTTAAGTGGGAAACCGTTGATGGCATTTTGCTTGATCTGGGGCTTTCTTCAATGCAGCTGGACAATCCAGAAAGGGGATTTTCTTTTCGAAAATCCGGTCCACTGGATATGCGCTTTGATCCTTCCCAGTCATTTTCAGCTGCTGATCTGGTAAATCAATCCTCCAAAGATGATTTGGCTGATCTGATCTTCAGATATGGAGAAGAAAGATATTCGAGGAAAATTGCAGATGCGATCATTGCTAACCGCCCTCTTGAAGACACACAGGAATTAGCAGACATTATCGAAAGCGCCATTCGATATACACCATCCCGAATTCATCCTGCAACACGAACCTTCCAGGCGCTAAGAATTGCAGTTAATCAAGAATTAGAAGCTCTTGAAGCTTTTTTACCCACAGCGCTGGATGCATTGAATCCAGGAGGGCGGTTGGCAATCATTGCTTTTCATTCGTTGGAAGATCGGATAGTAAAACAATTTTTCCGTAAGGAAAGCAAGGATTGTATCTGCCCTCCAGAAATTCCTCAGTGTGTTTGCGGGCACAAAAAACAGCTTAAAGAGATTAGCAGACGACCGATACGGCCTGAAGAAAAAGAGATATTGGAGAATCCTCGGGCACGGAGCGCAAAATTGCGTGTAGCAGAAAAAATTTGAGATTTTGTGGCACAAGGCTTGCAATTAAATAAAGGATACTTAATAGTCGACGTCAGAGTAAATTCAACGAGACATAATTATGACAGAATCCTTAATCCAAGCCTATTCTAATTCTCCCCGACGCCAAAAACTCCAGATCATCGGAAGTATTTTCATGACAATCGTCATTGTGGCTGTAATGTTGATACTTTATTTGGTCGTTTCAGCCCGTGTTGTTTCGATAGGTAGGCAGCTTCAGCAGGAAAAAGATGAGATCGATCAGCTGGTTTACCTCAACGTCAATTATCGGAATCAGATTGCTATTCTGTCCAGGTTTGAAGTGATGGAGGAGAAAGCCATAGAATTGGGATTCCGTCCCCCTTATCCCGGAGAAGTTTTTTATGTTCCCGTTTCCGGGTATGACCAGCAGATACAGCCGCATATTGAAGAGGCTGAGGATGGCACGTCAGCAGTAATAAACGTCAATTTAATTGGATACCACGAAAGTCTGATTGACTGGATAGGCAGGCAGCTGACGATTTTCCTTCGTCCGTTTGAGGGATTATGAACGAAAAAATCACCTACAACTGGCGTTATATAACCATAGCAGTTATTTTCACTGTATTTGGTCTGGCGATCATCGCCCAGATGGTGCGCATTCAACTTTTGGTGAATACCACCGATCTGCCGATAACGGGGTTGTTAGGACAGTGGGAAAAAGCAGCTTCCCGCAGGGGTTTGATCTTGGATCGCAATGGACATATACTGGCAGGAAATCAAACAGTTTACACAGTGGATGTGAATTTTGAGGAATTTTATCAAGCAGCTGAAATAGAAGAAGTAAAGATGCTGGCCGAGAACGCCGTAGAAGTATTTGGGATAAGCAATCAATATCTCCTGGAGTTCCTTCAGCAGGAACCCCGGCCGCTGACAAAAAATATCACTGTTGACAGATTTGCTACACAGGAGGAATTGCTAGAGTATTTAGCTCGGGTGGAGAATTATTATGGGATTTCGATGCCAGAGCAGGATGATAAGAATAATGGAGAGGCAGTTCCGATATCCCTTCAGGAAAAGATTGAGGTGATTGACTGTACCCATTTGATCCGGGTAAGCTGCTCTCCCCACTTAATTCGAAGTTATCCAGAGAATAAGTTAGCTTCAAATATTATCGGATTTGTGATGAGAGATTCAAAACAAGGTCAGTTGGGAGTCGAAGAGAAATATGATTCAACTCTCTTTGGCAATGATAGAACTTTATGGGCTCTATGGGATCCACACAAAGCTGATCAGGCGCCGGATCCAGATCACGGCGCTAACATTATCCTTACCATAGACAGCGTTCTCCAGGCTGATATTGAACAGATCCTTGACAAGACCATTAAAAAAACCGGAGCACTGGCAGGAACGGTGATTGTAATGGATCCGCGGTCAGGCGAGCTCCTGGCTTTGGCCTCTTCCCCCCGGGCAGATATTAATGAGTACTGGTCAGATGACTACATCGATATCATTAATAATCTTGACAATGTTTTTAATTACGGGATTCGAGCCTATGAACCTGGATCGGTAGTCAAAGTCCTGACCATGGCAGCCGCGTTGGATGCTGGTGTTGTTGAACCGGATACGGAATTCATTGACGAAGGGAAAATAGAAATCGGAGGAGTTACCATCCGCAATTGGAATAATAAAGCCTGGGGTCCACAAACTATGACCACCTGCATGCAGAATTCATTAAATGTATGTTTGGCCTGGGTAGCTACACAGTTGGAGTCGGAACAGTTTTATGCTTATTTCCAGGATTTTGGTTTTGGGCAGCTGACAGGTATTGAACTTTCAAATGAGGCTCCCGGGTTGGTGAAAAGTCATTGGAGTCCGGATTATACGCGCTCAGAATTGGGAACAAATGCTTTTGGTCAGGGTATTGAAATAACACCCATGCAAATGGTAAAAGCGATTTCTGCGATTGCCAATCAGGGTGAGATGGTTGCACCGAGGATCATTCATTCTATTGTAGACGATGGGTATCGGTATACGCCGCCGAAGACGGTGGTGGGACACCCGATTACTGCAGAGACTGCGGAAACGTTAACAAATATGCTGCATGAGTCGCTCCAGAATGAATCCTCTCTGGCGCTTGTTCCGGGATACAGCCTGGCTGGAAAAACCGGAACTGCTGAGATCTATGTTCCGGGGCAGGGTTATAAAAGTTCAGCGACAAACACGTCGTTTGTTGGTTGGGGGCCCACTGATGATCCCCAGTTTTTGGTTTACGTCTGGATTGAAAAACCCTCGGCATCAATTTGGGGATCAGTAATCGCAGCACCGGTGTTCAAGAAGGTCGTAGAACGATTGGTAATTCATTTGGGGATTCCCCCGGATGCAGTAAGAATGACACTGCAGGAAAATTAGTATGATCACTTTGAGCGTTGTATTTGAAGTATTAATAGGAAATGCTCCGGAATGGACAGATCAAATCATTGCCGATGTAGGCATTGACTCACGCACTATGATTCCGGGGTCTTTATTTGTGGCCATCCCGGGAGAATCGGTGGATGGGCATGATTACCTGGAGGATGCTTTTTCGAATGGAGCATCTTATGCTTTGATTGAGCATTCCGTCTCGCAGGATCTCCGGGTTGTTGATTTGCGTCCGGGATCGGATCAGGATATCAGTGAAGAAATTGAAGTACCCTTCTGCATCATGGTGGAAAATACCATTGAAGCTCTCCAGCGAGTAGCAGGAGTATGGCGAAAGAGATTAAACGTCCGAGTGATAGGCATTACCGGCAGTGTGGGTAAGTCAACCACAAAAGAACTGACTACAACAGTGCTGAAACAGCGGTTCAGGACACTTAAAAATCCTGGAAATTTAAATAATGAGATTGGATTACCAATGACCCTTTGGAAATTAAGTGAAGGGCATGAACGGGCAGTGCTTGAAATGGGATTTTATGTACCTGGAGAGATCAAGTTCCTCTGTGACCTGGCAGATCCCGTTGTGGGTGTAATAACCAATATCGGGACTGTCCATGCAGAACGCGCAGGATCACAAGACGATATCGCCCAAGGTAAAGCGGAATTGGTCCAATCCTTACCAGCTGCACCTGATGGTGTGGCGATCCTGAATTATGATGACGAATTGGTCCGGGCAATGGCTGATCAAACAGATGCCAGGATATTTTATTACGGTCTGAGTCCGGAGGCGGATCTCTGGGCTGATCAAGTAGAAGGTTTGGGTTTGGCGGGAATAAAATTTCGGCTTCATTATAATAATGAAAACATTCATTTAAAGGTCCCGCTGATCGGGAGACACTCTGTTCATACCGTTCTGCGAGCTGCCGCAGTTGGCATTATCGAAGGTATGTCCTGGGAAGAAATTATCCGGGGACTCCGGTCTGGTCGTACTCAACTACGACTGGTAGTGGTAAAAGCGGCCTGTGGGGCGATGATGCTGGATGATACGTACAATGCTTCTCCAAAATCAATGTTAGCCGGCCTGAACCTGCTGGATGAAATGGAAGGGCGAAAGGTTGCTGTTTTGGGAGATATGCTTGAATTGGGGCGGTATGAAACTCAGGGTCACCAGAAAGTAGGCATCCGGGCAGCCGAGGTGGTAGATGTTTTAGTAACCGTGGGTCAACTGGCAAAAATTATTGCTAAGGCAGCTGCCGATGCAGGATTCCAGAAAGAAAACATTTATTCCTTTGCGGATAGTGCTGGGGCAGAAAAATTTTTAAAACAATATCTTACTGAGAACGACGTGGTTCTGGTTAAAGGTTCCCGGGGAATGCGGTTGGATAAAATTGTTACCTCTCTGGAGGTAGGATCATGACACAAGCCTCGATGGCTTTAGCTTTATCTGGTTTCAGCTTCCTCCTGACAGTGATCTGGGGTGCACCTCTGCTGCGGATTCTGAGGCAGTTAAAAATTGGAGAAAATATCAGGATTGAAGGTCCAATAAGTCATTTTGCCAAGCTGGGAACACCTACGATGGGTGGCGTTTTGATTCTCTTCCCGGTTGCATTATTAACTCTTCTCTTTAATGCTGTAAAAGTGCTGGGTGTTTCAGTATTTGGGAACTCCATTCTGGTTCCGCTGTTGGTATTTGTAGCCTTTGCATTGATAGGATCAGTTGATGACTGGTTTAGTCTGCGCAGAATCCGTGACAGGGACGGTTTGTCCCCATTGACGAAGTTAATTCTGCAACTCGTAGCGGCTTTCGCGACGGTATTTGTATTGCGCTATGTGCTGGATGTTCCCGAGCTATATCTCCCCGGACTGGATTTTGAGATTTCTCTTGGAATATTCTATCTTCCCATTGCGGTACTCATTATTGCAGGTTTTTCCAACGCGGTAAATTTCACAGATGGTTTGGATGGGTTGGCTGGATTAATTTCTGCCACTGCCTTTGCTGCCTATGGCGCGATTGCACTTATACAGGGACAGATCTTCCTGGCCAGGTTTTGTTTTATTCTGGTGGGATCAATTTTTGGTTTCCTCTGGTTTAACGTCCATCCTGCCCAATTGTTTATGGGTGATACCGGGTCATTGGCTCTGGGCGCGACATTGGCAGTAGTAGCGCTGATGACAGGACAATGGGCAGTGCTGCCGATTATTGGGATTATCCCTTTGAGTGAATTATTAAGTGTGGTGATCCAAGTGGTATTTTACAAAATTACCAAAGGACGGCGGGTATTTAAAATGACACCGCTGCACCACCATTTTGAATTAATGGGTTGGAGTGAAACTCAAATAGTTCAAAGATTCTGGTTAATTGGTCTGGTTGCAGGTTTAGTAGGAGTGGCTTTATCGTTGGCTTGATGATGAAGAAATGGAAAGGAAAACACTTGATTATTGTGGGAGCGGCGCGGCAAGGACTTGCGTTGGCAAAATATCTCAGCGGACACGGTATGAAAGTGACTGTTACTGATCAAAAGGATGACAAAGTGATTAATGCTGTGCAGCAGGACTTTCAGGAAGAGGAAATAAATTGGGTCCTGGGTGGGCATCCAATTGAGCTGCTGGATGAAGCAGATGCTCTGTCCTTATCAGGAGGAGTTCCACTATCTATCCCGTTTGTGCAGCAGGCGATTCAACGCGGCATCTTATTGACTAATGATTCTCAAGAATTCATGGACATTGTAACCTGCCCGGTAATTGGCATCACCGGATCTGCTGGTAAAACCACCACAACCTTGCTGGTGGGGAAAATGGCGGAATACGCTTACGGTAAAGAACACACATGGGTTGGCGGCAATATCGGGAATCCACTAATTGCTGTTGTTGATCAAATCAAAGATGAAGACATCGTCGTGGTTGAATTGTCAAGTTTTCAATTGGAATTAATGACATCTGTTCCGCAGATAGCCTGTGTATTAAATATAACGCCCAATCACCTGGACAGGCATGGAACAATGCAGAAATATACCCGGGCAAAAGCCCGCATCCTCACCTGCCAAACCAGTTCAGACATTGCAGTCCTGAACCGGGATGATGAAGGATCCTGGAATCTGCGGAATGACGTGAAGGGTCGGTTGGTCACCTTCGGTTTGACCCGACCGGCACAGGGATTGGCCGGTACTTATCTTGAGGGCGACATGATTTCCTATTGGAATGGGTCTTCTTCCATGGATTTGATCCCTGTGAGCAGCATCCGTTTACGGGGAGAGCATAACCTGCTGAATACACTGGCTGCCTGCGCTGTTGCCTTTGCGGCAGATATTCCGGTGAAATCAATGATCAATGGCGTAGAAGCCTTGTCAGGAGTTGACCATCGTCTTGAATATATCAGAACCTGGAAGGAGGCGGATTGGTATAACGATTCTATTGCCACGGCGCCGGAACGGTCGATCGCTGCGATTAATTCCTTTCAGGAGCCGTTGGTCCTTCTGGCTGGTGGCAGGGATAAAGATCTGCCCTGGGATGATTTTGCCCGGTTGGTTCTGCAGCGGGTGAAGCAGCTGATTTTATTTGGTGAAGCAGCTGATCTTATTGAACGGGCGCTACATTATGAAAAAAGGAGTAGCTTTGAGGAGATTTCATACCAGAAATGTGCTGGATTGAAGGAAGCCGTCCTTAAGGCAGCTGAAATTGTAGAAGCCGGAGACGTGGTTTTGTTATCTCCTGGCGGTACGAGTTTTGATGAGTTTGTTGATTTTTCAGAAAGAGGAGAATGGTTCAGAAAATGGGTTCTAGAACTGAGTTGAAGATAAATCCATCCGGTGTGGATCTGGCCATCGATATCCCATTTTTGGCTATTGTTGCTGCCTTGCTGGTTTTTGGTTTGTTAATGCTGTATTCTGCATCCTGGGATGTTTCCTGGCGTGAATTTAAGGATGTAAATTCCTTTTTCCTGAGGCAATTAATCTGGCTGGGGATTGGTTTAGCTGCGGCCGTATTCCTCTACTTTATGGATTATCACCGCTGGGAACGCAACCACTTTGCCACTCTGGCAATTCTGGTCACTGTCGGTTTGTTATTGGCTGTTTTGTTCATTGGAGAAGGGGGTGCGCGCTCCCTGTTGGGTGGGAAATCCGTCCAACCCTCAGAATTAGCGAAAATTGTGATTGTCATTTATTTAGCTGTATGGCTGTACGCCAAAGGCGACAAGATCAAGCAAGTAGGATTTGGTTTAATTCCCCTGGCGCTGATACTGGGACTTGTCGGAGGATTAATCGCCATCCAGACTGATGTGAGTGCTGCGGTTACTGTCTTCGCTCTCGGTATGCTGCTTTTTTATATGGCCGGCGGCTCGCTGGTTCAGATACTTATTCTGCTGATTATCTCTGGTACGTTAGGATCTGTCATTGTTGCGCTCCGAAAACCAGAGGTTTATCAGCGTATTCTGGACTTCTGGGTTGGAATTCAAGACATTAACACGATTGGTTCGGAACAGATTGCAAGATCCTTCACTGCCTTCATTGATGGTGGGTGGTTTGGTGTGGGTCTGGGGAGAGGTATTGCGAAATTGGTACTGCTGCCTGTCCCTCATACCGATAGTATCTTTGCCGTAATAGGGGAAGAGCTCGGCTTTGTGGGAGCAACAGTGCTGGTTCTGTTATACAGTTTATTACTCTGGCGAGGAATGATGATTGCCAAAAAAGCGCTGGATGGTCTGGGCTCACTCCTGGCAGCAGGTTTGGTATTTTGGATTGTATTTGAAGCCTTTGTGAATATCGCCGTGATTATCGGATTACTGCCGGTGGCAGGGAATCCGCTTCCATTTGTGAGCCAGGGTGGTTCAAATCTGGTGGTAACCATGTCGGCTGTGGGTATTATTCTCGGTGTGGGACGTATGGCTGAATTGGAACGTAGAAAACAAGAACGGAGGTCTTTAGGTGCGGTTGTTGATTTGCGCGGGAGGGACAGGCGGGGGAGTGTACCCGGCTTTAGCCGTCCTGCAGGTACTAATCGAGCATAAGCCATCCTGGAAAGCCGATGGCGATGTTCTCTGGATAGGTGGTGAAGACGGCATGGAACAAGAAATATTGTCCCGGCAAAATATTGATTTCATGACCATTCCCGCAGCTGGATTACACGGCGTAGGTTTGAAAAACTTGCCTGGAAATATATCACAGCTGATGAAAGGTTATCTTAAATCCAGGAAGATTATTCGAGACTACAGGCCGGATGTTTTGTTATTTACGGGAGGATACCTGGCTGTTCCAGCGGCTTTTGCAGGCAGGTCAGTACCTAGTTTAGTTTTCATACCAGACATTGAACCTGGGCTGGCTATCAGAACCATCACCAGTATTTCTACCCAGATAGCTGTCTCTGTGGACCAGACCAGGCGGTACCTACCCTCCGCTAAATCCGTCACAGTATCCGGATATCCGGTTAGAGCAAAACTGCTGGATTGGACCCGGAAAAAAGCCTTTAAATCCTTAAATTTGGTTCCAGACTTACTGACTTTGTTGATTTTTGGTGGCAGTAAAGGAGCTCGGTCCATTAACCGGGCATCAAAAGAGATATTACCGGACCTGCTGCGTGAAATGCAGGTAATACATATTACGGGTAAATTGGATTGGGAAGAGATGCAAACCAATATGAAGAGTTTATCAAAACAGGAAAAAGAAAACTATCGAGTGTTTCCATTTCTGCATAATGAAATGGGAGCTGCTTTAAGAACTGCAGATTTAGTCGTTTCCCGCAGCGGCGCTTCAATACTGGGTGAGTATCCTATGTTTGGATTACCCGCGATTCTGGTACCTTACCCGCATGCTTGGCGATACCAGAAGACCAATGCCCAGTATTTAGCTGATCGGGGCGCTGCTGAAATCATAGCGGATGAAGATCTCCCTGAGCAGCTTCTTCCTCGCGTGCAAGCCATAATCAATGATCAGCAGCAGTTAATGAAGATGGGATCGGCAATGAAAGCGCTCGCTCAACCAAAAGCAGCAGAAACGATCGCTCAACTGCTTTTATCTCTGGCCGGGAATGCAAAGGGAGGGACTCGCTTATGATATCAATCCTGTCTGCGTTCTGGATGTTTGTTATTCTCTTTGGATTAATCGGTGCTATGCGGGGTTGGGCAAAAGAACTCCTGGTAATTTTCAGCATTATACTTTCGCTGTTCTTGATTTATGTATTGGAGACGTTCACGCCTTTTATAGTTCCATTTGAAGAGATAATGGGGCAGGTGGAAAATCTGAGTCCCACTGCAGGTTTTGAAACTCTGCCGGTACCGATCCAAGATGAACTAAGGGTTCAATTTTGGGCGAGGACTGCAATCGTGGGTATTCTGGCGTTTTTTGGTTATCAAACTCCCCGTTTGGCAGCGCTGCGGGAAAAAGCCCGCCGAGAAAAGATCCAGGATGTATTACTTGGTGCAGTCTTAGGACTTGGGAGCGGGTTTTTTATTATTGGAACGTTGTGGTGGTATATGGCTGCTGCCCATTATCCCTTTGTGCCTGAGATCCTGCCGCCCCAACCTGGAACCCCCTTGGGAGACGCTGCGCTTAAAGCCTTAAAATATTTCCCGCCTGTGTTTGCCAACAATCAACTCGGCTTATTTTTTGCAGTCGTAATTGCGTTTATGTTTGTTTTAGTGGTGTTCATCTAATGGAGCATATTCATTTCATCGGCATTGGAGGTACTGGTTTGTCCGCTATTGCCATAGTCCTGTTGGAAGAGGGATACAAGGTGAGTGGTTCTGATCTCGCTCTATCCTCGCTGTCTGGTGCAGTTGAAGAGGCAGGCGGAAAGGTGTATCCCGGACACCGGGCTGAAAACATCCGCGGTGCGGATATTGTAGTCAGGTCTTCTGCGGTTCTGGAAGAAAACGTAGAGGTTCAGGCTGCTCTGGCGGCGAATATCCCGGTATTAAAGAGGGCTGAATTCCTGGGACGTTTATTAAAAGACAAAGAGGTTACAGCTATTGCGGGAAGTCATGGAAAAACAACAACCACCTCAATGATTTCCTGGATTCTCTCTGCTCTGGACAAAGATCCGTCATTTATTGTTGGCGGTGTGGTTACCAACCTAAATACAAATGCCAAAGCTGGTCAAGGAACTGACTTTGTGATTGAAGCGGATGAATATGATTATATGTTTCTGGGTTTAAACCCCTCCCGGGCGGTAATCACTAATGTCGAGCACGACCATCCTGATCTATTTCCCACAGAAGAAATATTCAGGGATGCATTTCGCAATTTTGTAAACAAATTACAACCAGAAGGGGTCTTATTCATCTGTGGTGAAGACCCGGGTGCCATGCAGCTGCAAGATGAATTAAAACCTAATCAGCAGTTGGTGGTTTATGGATTCCAGGCTCCCAATCGGGACTATATAGCCAGGAATCTGCAGATCAATAATAACGGAGGGATTAATTTTGAAGCTGTAGCAGGGTCTGACCAGAATACAGAGCCGGTTCAAATTTCGCTCCAGATTCCTGGGAAACACAATGTGCTAAACGCTCTGGCAGCCTTTGCAGTGGCAGATCATATGGGTCTACCGGGAAAAGAAATCGCCCGGGCTTTAAATGAGTTCAAAGGAAGTGAGCGCAGATTTGACATCCGGGGTGAATACCAGGGAATTTTATTGATTGATGACTATGCTCATCATCCAACTGAGATAGACGCCACCTTGTCTGCAGCCAGGGATGCTTATCCTGATCGAAGAATATGGGCAGTCTGGCAGCCTCATACTTACTCTCGGACTCAAACCTTGTTTTCAGGGTTTACAGAAGCATTTTCGGAGGCAGATCGAGTAGTTGTCCTGGATGTATTTGCCGCCAGGGAAGAAAAACCGGAAGGTTTTTCTACAGCTGATCTGGTGAAAGAAATTAATCATTCAGATGTACTTTATATACCAGAGAGGAAAAAAGCGGTTGAATTTTTACAGAAAGAGCTGTGTGCAGGTGATTTGCTGCTGCTATTTACTGCCGGCGACGCGATAGAAATCAACGTTCAATTGGAGCAGGCCTTTTCAGACTAGGGGCAATATCTAGGATAGGAGAATAACCATGAGCTCAAATATTCTTCAGAATGACAGAGAACAAAACCTTGATTTGGCAATTGAATTCCCCAAGAAATTGAGGTGGGTAGTGCAGGAGAACCCGAAGCTGCAAGCTGAGTTAAATGGACTATCAAATAATGGGAATAAGCTTTCTCCAAAGGTAGTAAACAAGGTAGTCGATTGCATTAAAAATCTTTAGGTAAATGTTATGGATAAGCCGATAATTTCAGAATCCCAGAGCAATACCCTGAAATCCTTTTTCGGAAGCAAACTGAAGATGGATGAAATGATGGGTCGGTATTCTGTTATGCATGTTGGGGGACCGGCAGATTATTTAATCATAACAAGGGATGTCAGGGAATTGGAAGAGTCAGTTCGGTTCCTCTGGGAGAAGGAAATTCCGTTTATTTTGCTCGGTGGCGGATCAAACACTCTCATCAGTGATGCAGGAATCAGGGAAGTGGTGGTTATTAATAAAGCAAAAGAAGTGAAATTACTCGAAAATGATCCAGATACACTCCGGTTGTGGGCTGAATCTGGTGCCAGTTTTGGAAAATTGTCCCGCCGGACTGCTTCCAAAGGTTGGACCGGACTGGAATGGTCTGCCGGTATTCCCGGGACAGTGGGAGGGGCAGTAGTAAACAATGCCGGCGCTTTTGGTTCCAATGTGGCAGAGAACCTGGAAGTGGCAGAAATCTTGCATCCTGTAGGAGACAAGATTCAGCGATCAGAATGGTCGGTGGATCAATTGGTGTATGACTACCGGACCAGTGTAATCAAAACTGGAGGAAATCCAGCGGTAGTCTTGAGCGCGACTTTCCGTCTGCAGCAAAGTACACCCGCAGAGGTGAAAGGGAGGATCGCTTCTATCTCAAAAAAACGCCAGGGTTCCCAGCCGCAGGGTGCCAGTTTGGGAAGCATGTTTAAAAATCCTCCTGGTGATTATTCAGGAAGGTTAATCGAAGAAGCGGGACTAAAGGGATCCAGAGAAGGGGATGCGGAAGTCAGTCTTGTCCATGGAAATTTTTTCCTCAACCGTGGGAATGCTTCTGCTGAAGATATAGCTGCTCTAATCGAGCGAGTGAGGGAGACGGTAAAGGGAAAATTCGGAGTAGAACTGGAATTGGAAATTCAACTTATTGGAGACTGGGATCAAGGTTAATCTATGGACAAACCAATTCGAATAGGCGTTGTATTTGGAGGACGTTCAGGGGAACATGAAGTATCCCTGGTCTCTGCGCGGTCCGTCCTGAATACACTCGATCCTGATAAATATCACATCACCCAGATTGGCATCACAATTGATGGTGATTGGTTGGTCGGTGAGAAAACGCTTGAAACTCTCAGTGAAAAGAAAATAGATCAGCTATCACCAGCATTGATGCTGCCTATCCCTTCCAGACCGGAAATTTATACTATCACCGCTGCTGATCAGGAAGAGTTTATCAAAGTTTTTGCAGAATTGGATGTGGTTTTCCCTGTGCTGCACGGCACATTTGGTGAAGATGGAACTATGCAGGGATTGTTTGAACTCATTGATATCGCTTATGTGGGAGCAGGTGTATTGGGATCTTCGGTGGGAATGGATAAGGCTTTATTTAAGGACGTTATGATTGCCAACGACATCCCGGTAGTCCCCTCCATCCTTATTCACCGGTCAGAGTTGGAAAATATGGATGATGTGCTTAACCGGGTGGACGAGTTTGCTGAATATCCAGTGTTTGTGAAACCAGCCAATATGGGTTCATCCGTGGGAGTCCATAAATGCCAGGATGTTGAGGAAGTTGCCGTCTGTTTACCTGACTCTGCCCAGTATGATCGGCGTATCCTGGTTGAAAAAGGAATCAACGCTCGAGAAATCGAACTGAGTATTCTGGGAAATCAGTCACCCAGGGCTTCGGTACTCGGTGAAATCCGACCTACTGCCGAGTTCTATTCCTATGAAGCAAAGTATCACGATGACAGCTCGGAATTAATTATCCCGGCAGCACTTGATGATGACCAAATTAAGCTGTTTCAGGATTATGCCCTACGGGCATATCAAGCAATTGACTGCGCCGGAATGGCCCGGGTTGACTTTTTACTGGACAAAGATACCGGACAAATCTTTTTAAATGAGCTAAATACCATCCCGGGTTTTACTCCAATCAGTATGTATCCAAAATTATGGGAAGCAAGTGGGTTGGCATACAAAGATTTGATTGATGAATTAATTCTCCTCGCCCTGGAAAGGAAACGGGAGAAAGATCAATTATTACGAAAGTATGAGTTTAAGGCTTAAGGCAGAATGATGAGTAAAGTACACCGGACTCGAGCAGAGCAGGGAATTGGAAGCAGGAAATCCGCCCAAAAGAGGAGAACTCAGGGGACTTCCCGGCGATCTTCAAGTGTGTCTTCACGCAGGATGCCTCCTGTTCTCTCCCGGAGTGAGATTGGCATTAATACAGTTGCCTTGGATAACAGGCCTGTACCCCGGCGGAGGGTTGATGTTGCGCTATCCTCCCCGGGAGCAGAAATCCGGCTGCCTGCAATGCCTGCAGTAAATAATAAATGGCGGTTGCTGTCAGGTATTGTATCCGTAAGTCTGCTGTTGGGATTGATACTGTTGACCAATACGGAATTGTTCCAAGTAAATGGGATTCATATGCAGGGTTTGGAACGCTTTACCGAAGGAGAGATATCCCAGGCGATAAATATCACCGGATCGTCGATATTTTTCATTAATCCAGAGAGGATCAAAAAGGATCTGGAGCTTACATACCCTGGTTTATCTGAAGTGGATGTACAGGTTACCTGGCCATCAAGCGTCAGTATTGCATTAGAAGAACGAGACCCCGTTTTGGCTTGGAATTGGGATGGTCATGTGAGATGGGTGGATGAAAATGGGGTGGCGTTCGAACCCCATGATCAAGGCCTTGATATTGTTCAAGTTAGATCGGTTATATTGCCGCCAACAGTTGATGATCGGTTTGTAGATCCGCGGATTGTTAGAACAGTATCCGCCCTGGATGATTATTTGCCGGAAGGCGTGGAAATGATTTATACATCCGAGTATGGATTGGGGTGGCATGATACAAGAGGTTGGGTTGTATATTTCGGATTTAATGATGACGACGCGGAAAAGAAAATGAATGTATATCAATCGATTGTTGAGTATTTAGAGGGGAAGAGAATTAACCCTGCAATTATTAATGTTGAGTTTTTGGATTCACCTTATTTCAGGATGGAACCATGACTACGCAGGAAGCACCGATCATTGTAGGCATTGATGTAGGAACAACAAAAATCTGCACCCTGGTAGCCAGGGTGGAGGCGGAAAATAAATTCCGGATCCTTGGTGTTGGTATAGAACCTTCACGTGGGATGCGGAAAGGTGTGGTTGTGGATGTTGAGGCAACCAGCAAAGCTATCAAGCGATCTATTGATAAGGCAGAAAGGACTTCTGGTTTGGAGATAACATCAGCGCAGGTTAGCCTGGCAGGATCTCATGTTTCGTCTGTGAATAGTCACGGTGCGAGTGGTGTCACAGGAGGAGTGATCGATCAGCATGATGTTTTCCGGGCATTGGATGCGGCAAAAGCTGTTGCTATTCCACACAATCGGGATATTGTCCATGTCATTCAGCGCGGATTCAGCGTCGATGGGCAGGATGGCATTCACAAACCGATTGGAATGCATGGATATCGTTTGGAAGTTGAAGCCCATATCATTACCGCTGCTTCCACATCCCTTGATAATCTGGAGCAATGTGTGAATGCTGCGGGTGCTGAGGTGGAAGCTTTTGTTCTCAATCCCCTTGCATCAGCGGAAGCAGTATTGACGGAAACTGAGCGGGAAATGGGTGTTGTGGTTTGTGATATCGGCGGAGGAACGACCGATTTAGCGATTTATATCAATGGGGATGTCTGGCATACCATGGTAATGGCAATTGGAGGAAATCATATAACCTCCGACATCACCCATGGATTGAGTTTGGCGCTGGATCAGGCAGAAAAAGTAAAAATTCAGCACGGTCATGCCCTGAAATCTGAAATTCCCGAAGACGAAGTGTTTCATATTCGTCCCTTTGGAGATGATGCAGAAACAGAGTTTCGGAGACGGAAGTTGGCTCTGATTATTGAGGCTCGTGTAGAAGAGATGTTCAGTTATGTGATCCAGGAGATCAAACGTTCCGGATATGACGGGTTACTGCCAGCGGGAATGGTATTAACGGGTGGAACGAGTTCATTACCTGGTATCAGCCAATTTGCGCGGAGGATGTTTAACTTTCCGGTCAGAGTAGCCCAGCCGGAAAACTTGCTGGGAATGACAGATCAACTTCATGATCCCGCATACTCAACTAGTGTTGGTTTATTAGAATGGACGGTGTTAATGAACACAATATCTTACGAAAAAGACAGCTACCGGAAACAGATGCATAATGAAACAGTAAGCTGGAATAAAGTAATTGACTTTCTCAGACGTTTATTTCCTTAAACAATGACCACTCAACAAACGCACGTCTAAGACAGAGGAGAAAATTATGGATCCCATCAAAGAAACAGAATCATTTGCAAGGATAAAAGTTGTTGGTGTTGGCGGAGGTGGATGCAATGCCGTGGACAGGATGATAGATGCCGGTCTTACAGGCGTTGAATTTATCGCTGTTAATACTGATGCCCAGGCTCTTCTGCGTTCCAAAGCGCCGGTTCAAGTCCGTGTGGGAGATAAACTTACCCGCGGATTGGGTTCGGGGGGAGATCCCAGTGTCGGACGAGGTGCAGCAGAAGAATCAGCAGACGATCTTTATAGTGTCTTAAAGGGCGCAGATATGGTTTTTCTCACTGCTGGTATTGGCGGTGGGACCGGAACCGGCGCGACTCCGATTGTTGCCCAGGCTGCAAGAGAGATCGGTGCTCTGACGATCGGGGTTGTTACCCGGCCGTTTACATTTGAAGGCACGCAGCGTGTTCAAACAGCTGATCAGGGCATATTACTCCTGAAAGAGCAGGTTGATACCCTAATCGTCATTCCAAATGACCGGCTGCTGCAAATTGTTGATAAAAAAGCCAGTCTTCAGGAAGCGTTTATGGTTGCCGATGACGTGTTGAGACAGGGAATTCAGGGAATCTCAGAATTGATCACTATTCCAGGTTTGATCAACCTGGACTTCGCCGATGTCCGCGCGATTATGTCTGAGGGCGGAGCAGCCCTGATGGCAGTAGGAGAGGCAGCTGGTGAAGATCGAGCTCAAGATGCCGCTGAACAAGCCATGTCCAGCGAGTTGCTGGATATCACCATTGATGGTGCCCGGGGAATTTTATTTAACGTCACTGGTGGCCCGAATCTTTCGCTCTTTGAGGTAAACCAGGCAGCTGCGATTATTAAGGAAACTGCCCATCCGGAAGTAAATTTGATCTTCGGTGCAGTCATCGATCCATCGATGGATGAAAAATTCCGCATCACAGTAATTGCGACGGGATTCGAAACAACTGGCATGCCCCGTAATATTATGACAAGAGATGTTCGGCAAACCCGAACTGGCTCTTCTGTAAAAAAAGGTGATCAGGTTGAGCGGGAGTTAGAATTTGTTCCTCGTTCTTTCAATACTGAAAACCTGGATATACCCACATTTTTACGAAATCGAAACCGCAACCGTTAATGGGATGGATTGTTTGGAACAAATAATATATAGATTGGATCCAAATTGGTCTTTGGATAGATACACACGGGTAAATCCACCCTAAACTGGCCTCCTCCTGGTAGGGTTGGATGTTGTCTGGTCATGTTCTCCTGTTGGATTTCCAGCAGGAGAACGGCTTTTAAAGGGTGACTCCAAATTGCCGGTTTATTGATAAGTGATAAATCTGATCCATTTTTCCCTAGTGGCTAGAAGGGTTGTATGCTAAAATCAAATCTGGTTGTTGATTTATTGGAATTGGGTAGATAAGACATGAAATGTCCTTACTGCAAAGATGATGATTCCAGAGTGCTGGATACCTCACATGATAAACGTGGCGGTACAAGACGACGCAGGTTGTGCTTAAACTGCCAGCAGCGTTTCAGCACTTATGAACGGGCAATCCTGAATACTCCCCTGATTATTAAGCAAGATGGTACAAGAGAGGAATTTAATCGGCATAAACTTAACAGGGGAATCCAGATTAGTTGTGATAAACGCCCGGTATCTGCAGCTGATATTGAACGATTGGTTGGAGATGTTGAATCAGATCTTCAAGCGATGGGGGAAATCGAAGTCTCATCCCGGGTTGTGGGAGATATGGTCATCGCCGGATTAAAAGAGATGGATTTGGTGGCCTATATCCGATATGCCATCGTATACCTTGGGCTGGAGGACCTTAACGCGATTCGAGGTGAAATTGACGATTTGTTAGATTAATAATCACAGAATTACAAAAAGATAAGATTTAAATCAAAAAAGCCCTCGCCTGGTTGGAGAGGGCTTTTATAATTTGTTAAACTCAGACTAACCGCATCCCCCACCTACCGGGGCACGCTTTAAGTCGAGTTCAATCTTCTTCTCATATTCCAAATCATATTTATCATGATCCGGATAGGCTGCCGGACAATTTGAACCCAGAGCAGCATCAAATTCATAATGTAATTCTTCTTCCTCGGCAGTTTTTACATCTCCGCAAAATCCCTGTTCATAAGGTGTGGCAAAAGTATCCAGCCAATCCAATTATTAAGACAAATTCCCCCGGGTTGACAATTAGAATTGGTAGTTTGAGAAATTGCTCAAGATTTCTCAGAGAAGGCAGCACTTTGCTTGATTTCATCACTGACCGCAGCTATGAAATCCCAAAAGGCATCCTGCGCAGCAGTAGAGAGCTGGGTTTTATCCCGAACGATGGATAAATCCCTATTAATTATTAACCCATTAATGGGGATGGAAACCACATTGCCAATTGTTGTTGAGATGATTTTGGAGCTGAAGCTCACTCCCAGCCCCTTCGCAACAGATAAAATGATGGCTTCAGAAAGGCTGAGAGTAAGGTAAGAGTCCAATTGGAGAAGAGATAAGTTTTTTGACGCAAGGGCAGCATTGACTTTTTGGTAAGTATTTGTATTGGTTGCCGGCAGAATGAATTTTTCGTTTAGTAGATCTTCCACCTCAATGCTATTTCGCTCTGCCCAGGGATGGTTCCGAGGCGTGATGAGATTAATTTCCTCGGTAAGAAAATGATGAACATCAAAACAAGGATCAAAGCCCTTTTCCTGATTGGTTATAATAAAATGTTGTTTGCCCCTGCGAAGCGCCTCTAGGGGCGATGAACACGAATCGGTTTCACAGACTATAGTGACTTCGGGATGGTGGCTGTAAAATTGTTTGAAGAATTCAGGTAAAATATATTTTCCTGATTCAGCGTTGCAACCAATCCTGATGCGACCTTTTATCTGTCCTCTGAGAGAAGACATTGTTTCATTAATATTGGTGGATTGTATTATAAATTGCCTTGCTAGAGGAATTAATACCCGTCCAGCATCGGATAAGATCAGAGATCTTCCCTGGCGGATGAACAACACCTCGCCAAAATGCTTTTCCAAAGCTTTTATATGCTGACTAACACTGGGCTGACTCATGTGAAGCCGTTCAGCAGCCTGGGTAAAATTTAAAGTCTCAGCAGCTACTAGAAAGATGTTTACTTGATGAGCGTCTAACATAGATTTATCTGATGATATTTTGGATATTCTATTAGTTTTCATTATTATACTATCCTCAACGAATCATGAAAAGTATAGAAAGTAGAAGATTTATGAACCTTTTTCTTTAACACCCTAGCTGTTCTTCTCAGGTTGAATGCATATTTACTTTTAATATCCAGCGTATAAGTTAAGCGCCTCTACAGAATTAGAAGCGCTTAATTCTGTAATTCTTAAATCCTAGCAATTAGATTAATGAGCAGCTTCTTCATTTTGAGGGAAAATTTGTAGGTATTTTACACCGAAACTGAATGCTAATAATGCATAGGCGATAATCCCGATGGATACGATGATCTCATTCCAGGTTGGAAGATATGAAGCTGCCAGTACCCTGCCAAGAACACCAGGGGACCATTGAGGGGGAGCGACTAAACCGGATAGTGTGACATTCCAGCGGTTCATTGTAACGCCAACGACAATTAAACCGAGAGCGAGCATAGAATACCGGTCATTTCTCCTCAGACGCGGATTGAGAAGTATGATGGCAGGGACGACACCACCCAGCAATATCTCAATCCACCAGAAAGTTTGGGTGTACGGTGTGGTTGATTGCAGTAATGCCAGGGCTTGCGTTGCTCCTGGGGAATGGCTGTAATAGGATGTTGCAGCCCAGTCCCACAATTTAAGGTATAGGTATGCCAGCATGGCGAAACCCGCGAAACGGGATATATCATACTGGAGCTGACGGCTGATTATTTGCCTGTTATTCAGCTTCCCAACAAGGATTGTTAATAAGAGAGTCATTGCTATCCCGCCGGCAACCGCGGATAAAATGAACATTACCGGTAAAGAAGGTTTGTACCAAATTGCCCTGCCAGATAAAACTCCGTATGTGGCGCCGAGTGAGGATTGATGGAGTAAGGATAATACCAGACCTATTGCTGCGAACACGGGAGAAGCTTTGTGGATTGTTTCTCCATAGGTCTTTAACTTTGGCCAGCGGGAAAAATATTTCGTCTCAAAGAGCATGGGAAGAAGTTCCAATACTAGGACAATTGAATACAGGATCACACACCAGGTAATCTCCCAAAGCACAGAGTGAACATTCCAGAAGACCAACGGATGCCAGAATCGGTCCGGCCGCCCAATATCAAGCGCCAGGGCGAGCATGGCGGAGGAGTAACCGATGAAACCAACAAATACTGCCGCACGGGCAATGGGTTGGTATTTTTTTATTCTAAATAGGTAAACTACTGCCGAAAAAGTAAACGCACCAGCGCCAGTGGCAATAGAACTCAAGTCTTGGGTAATCCAGAGTCCCCAGGGAACTTGATCAGAAAGACCGGTGACCTGCAGACCTTTTACGAAAACACGTATTGCTCCCATAGCACCAATGGATAATAAGACTAAAAGAGTACCAATCCAGATCCACCAGGCTCGCTGACGGCTTTCTTTGGGGATTGATATATCGAACCTCGCCATATTTTAGATTTCCTCCTTCTCGGGACGTACATAATGGACTTTGGGTTCTGTACCGAAGTCCTCCCTCAGCCGGAAGGTTTCATTCTCACGAACGAATATAGATAGCGGACTGTCAGGATCATTATGATCACCAAATATGCGGGCATTTACAGGGCAGATATTTACGCAGGCTGGTGTTGCTTCCCGATCCACACCAGGCGTTAATCCTTGTTCCAGACCCCGATCTATTCGATGGCTGCAGAAGGTGCACTTTTCAACTACACCACGGGCCCTGCGATCAATTTCCGGGGTACCCCAGGTGGGATGATATGGATTTTCCGCTGAGGATGGTTTCCAATTAAACCGCCTGACATCATAAGGGCAGGCTACCTGACAATAACGGCAGCCGATACAACGGTTGTAATCCATGGTGACGATACCATCTTTGCGGATCCAGGTTGCTCCAACCGGACAAACTTTTACACAGGGAGCCTCCTGGCAGTGTAAACAGGGTCTGGTCATGAAAAAATCAGTCCCGCTTTCAGTCCGCTCAGGATAACCGATATTCCAGCGCATTTCATCTTCTGGAACATCATTTGTCGCCTGGCAAGCCCAGACACAGTATTGGCAGCCGATGCAGGTGCTGAGGTCAATGATCATGCACCAGGTATGTTTTGACTCACCTTCAGCAAATGGATGGGTTCGTTCCCCAATTCCCTTAATTGCTTCGGGTGATAACGGTCCGGAACTTATTAGTTGGGTAATAATCGTTGCAGCACCGGTTGAACCGGCAATCTGCAAAAACTCCTTCCGGGAAACTAGCGGTTTTTTTCCTTTACGGTTTTTTTTCTCTTCGGATTGAGTATTAGAGGTCATAATCCTCTTCCTCCTCATCCGGCAGCGCGAGAATATTCCGGCCAACGATCCAGGCTGTGCTGCCGCCAAGGACCAACCCGATAACTGCGCCCTGGAAAAGGTTGCTGACCCGGCTGCTGGCCAGTGCGGTTTCCAGTGCTTGGATGCGTTGGGATGGATTGAGGTCAGACTCAGTAGAGGTTTCTTCCAGAGGCTGGGCTCCACCGCTTTCTTCCTCCGTGTTGCTGTCTCCTGAGTGAAAACTCGCCCCTTCTGAAGCTCCATTTTCATATCCCGGCAATGTAAAACCGGCGTGCAACGTATCTGTATGACAGGCAACACATGTTTGGGGAGAGATGCTGAATGCGTGTCCGGTTGGGACAATTCCATCTTCGGGGGCAACTTCTGGAGGGATTACAAGCGCGTGACAATCCACGCAGCCAATCTCTTTTTGAACGTGCAGGTCATTCAGGTAATCACCCATGCCTTCCTGGTGGCAGTTTATGCATAGATCATCCGGATCCTCAAAGAGTGATTTCTGACTGTGGGGATCGTGGCAATCCATACAGCCAACATTGGCAGTTGCATGTCCAGTTTTCCGCCACTCACTTAAGGTTGTAGTGTGGCAGGAACCGCAGTAGTCTACATCAGCTTTGGTGGAAACAACTTCGGGAGGATGGTTCGATGTAGTAGTCCCGTGGCAGGACTGGCAAGAAACTCCCTCTGACTCATATTCCCTTGACGAAGAGATGAAATTTGTTGTATGGCAGGCAAGGCAATTTCCAGGACTTCCTAATCCTATCCATTGTTCCTGGAAAACTGGGTCATCATAAGCATGTGCGTGGGGGCTGTGAGACCAGTTTTCTTCAATGTCAAGGTGGCAATCCTGGCAGTTTTCATCATTTAACACTTTTATCGGGGGGTCTTGACCTTGGGTGAGGGGAGACGCATATACAAGTCCTGTGCTTAGCGACATGGTTAACAAACCAACAACCAGGCCGGATACAAGAGCAGGGGACAACTTTTCTTTCTTCATAATGACCTCATTTTTCAAGAAGAATAAATACCTAATTCTTACTTGTGAATGTTAGCACAAATTGATAATATTTAGTGATAAATAACCGCCTTATAAGATAGCTTCTACTTATTATCTTGATAAGTAAATATGATAAGTAAACATTATGTTAGAAGTGCATTGACGTGGTAATTACTTATGGATATGTTATAATCTGTCCAAGTGAAAAAAATAACAATCGGATTTGTCAATAACTTCAAAGAGAGTAGGGATGAAAAATAATGCACTCATTTTCCCGTATTTTGATCATTGCATTGGTTCTGCCAATTGCATTAGCAAGTTGTCAATCAGCTCCATCACCGGTTACTGAATCTATTGATCAGGTTACCTCATCAGATGAAACACTGGAATCAACTGCAACTTCAGAAGTTGAAACTGTTTCCCAGGCAGATTCAGATCAGGCTCCTGAAGAGATCAATGAATGCTTGTTATGTCATACAAATCAACAAACATTGATAGATTCCGCGAGTCCTGTAATTGCTGTTGAGAGTGAAAGTTACGGGGAAGTTTGGGGCGGGGAAGTGGTCCCACTGGACCCCTGGGAAAAAGTACTGATTGATGAGGAAGCTTTCCTTAGCACCGTACATGGAAAGATATCTTGCCAGGCGTGTCATCAAGGAGTCCAATCACCGGACAAAGAAACTGCTCATACTGATCTGATCCCATATCCCAGTGATGATCCTGACACTTTCTGCGGGGAGTGTCATCCTAATCTAACCGCAGCAGCTGAAAACAGTCTGCATGCGAATCTGGATGGGTATTGGACCGTTTTAGAAACACGGGGCGTTCCTGAAAATCACCCTCAAGCTCAAGAAATGTTTGGCAATCACTGTGCCAGCTGCCACGCATCCTGTGGTGATTGTCATGTCAGTCGGCCAACCTCAGTAGATGGTGGTTTCATTGATGGACATGTTTTTAATGCAGTACCATCCATGATCAACAATTGCACAGCCTGCCATGGCAGCCGGGTTGGAAATGAATACTTGGGAAAAAATGAAGATCTGCAAGCAGATGTCCATTTCTCTCAAGGGCAAATGACTTGCGTGGATTGTCACACTGGTCATGAAATGCATGGACAAACAGCTAACTGCCAGGACTGCCATGAAGGTCCTGAAGGCAATGAAATCCCTCCAGCTGAGCACCGTTATGATGGACTGCAATCCCCGAGCTGCGAGAGCTGTCATGCAACCGTTACGGCGGGAAATGATGGTTACCTGATGCATGAAATTCATCCTGGAACCATGTCATGCCAGGTATGTCACTCTGTGTCTTATACCAGCTGTGACGGCTGCCATGTGTCTCTAAGTGAAATAACAGGCAACCCGATCTTCGAAACTGAAGGATCTTACCTGACATTCTTTATTGGAAAAAATCCCCTGCGAAGTTATGCCAGACCTTACGAATATGTGCCGGTTCGGCATGTACCGATCTCTAACACCAGTTTTGATTATTACGAGGAGGGATTGGTGTCTAAGTTCTCTGCCAAAGAAACCTGGGTATACACAACACCGCATAATATTCAGCGGTATACACCTCAAACGGCGTCCTGCGCTTCCTGCCATGGGAACCCAGGAATCTTCTTAACTGCAGATAATGTCGCCCCGGAAGAACTTGAAGCCAATCTTAATATTATAGTTGATGAGATTCCTCCCTTACCTTATTAAGGACGAAGAATATTATTTATATTGGAAAACCCAAAATATAGGGCGAGATGGAATAAAGGACGTATATCAAGTTTTGACTATGGCCAGGATTGCCAATCTGGAATTGTCTTCCTGAAGTGGACAGCCAGAACCGGTTGTTGAAAAACCAGATAGGATTCTCATGGATGTCCGAAAAGTTAGCGAGTTGGAAGAGAATGGGGTGGTCGGTATTGTTGACCAGGAACTGATCAACGTTCCTTTGGAAGAACTGGTTGCCAGCAAGGATCTCTGGCTGGCTGATAAAGACGCTGAAATCGTGGTTTATTGTGGAAGCGGTCACAGGTCCACGTTGACCGTGGAAATCCTGCTCAGATACGGCTACAGCAACGTAACCAGCCTGTCAGGCGGATTTGGCGGCTGAGTGGGTGCACACTCCACATTGAAGCCCGTTTTTTTATTCCAGAATGGAAAATTTATGGGCTTAGGGATGGTGCCTGTTCCAGAGGAAAGGGGCATCTATGGTAAGATAAAAAAGGTAATATTAAATCTCACAGAGGTAAAGTAATGGTTGATCTTTTAAGGATCAAAACATTTTTGCATGCGGCTGAGAACCTCAACTTTTCTGAAACTGCCCGAATCCTGCATTTAACCCAACCAACAGTAAGCCACCATATTAAAAATCTGGAGGGGGAACTGAGTGTAGAACTATTTAAACGGCAAGGGGCAGCGATCAAACTCACCGAAGCTGGCCGGTTGTTAGTGCCTTGGGCCCGTAAAATATTACAGAGTTCTATAGAAATGCAGGAAATTATGGAATCGCTGAAGGAAGGGATTGCCGGAACTCTCGTTATTGCCTGCAGCACCACAGCTGGTAAATATGTCCTCCCTCAACTTGCTGCCCGATTCGCTATCCGGCATCCAAAAATCCAAATCACGCTGCTTCGCTGTTCTCCGGAGACAGTGATACCTAACATGCTTGATGGAGTTGCCAATTTAGGCGTGATCAGTTATGAAATCCGCGATAAAGAGATGGAATTGCAAAAGTTCTTCCAGGATTCAATTTCAATTATTGTTCCTCAAAACCATCCTTTTATATCTCGCTCCCAAATTCTTCCGGAAGATTTACTCGGGGAACCGATTATCATGCGAGAGGAATCCTCCGGTACCAGAAAAATTATCCTCTCCGAATTGGCCCAACATGATATCAGCCTGGAAGATCTGAACATCTTCATGCAGATCGGCAACGCGGAGGCTATTATCCGGACTGTAGCTGCCGGTTATGGGATTTCATTTGTATCCAAGTTGGCTTCAGCACCCCAAATAGAAAAAGGGAATGTTGTGGCTGTACCCATTGAAGGCATTAATCTGGTCAGGACAATTTATATGGTGCGCAAAAGGATGGATGCCTCAAACCGCCCCCAGGATGCTTTTTGGAGTTTTGTCCATGATGCATCCAACAAGGACATTATTGAGATGGCTGGACGGGGAGATCTCAAATATACAATTCGGGATTTATAGGCTGAAGGATGGCTACCGGGAAAAGAGAAGAGGCCGTTTACCGGCCCCTTCTCTTTTAACTTAGTTGAAATTAAAATTAGTTTAATGATATTTGACCTAATTCCTATTCAGGATTGGTCTAGAAAGTAAAAGTTAGACTTGCATCTTCAATACCCATTAGGAATGGGGGGGCTTTGGTGATTTTTATCCGATCATCACGAAGGTCTTTGGGATCAATGTCTTTATTTTCCAGGGCAAGTTCACATAAGATCACTTCGGCACCGAGATCCATAATATCGTTAAACATATCTACTGGATTGGGAAGACCTTTCGGGGTACCCATTTTTTCAAGTTCGCCTTTCAGCAACCAGCGAGCGCCTGCAGGGCAGAAAAACACCACCACTTCATTATCCACTGCTAAACCCGATGAAGAAAATATCAGGGTGGGCATGATACTAGCAGGTGTATCACCGTTACAGACTATAGCCATTTTACTCATTGGATTCTCTCCTGATTATTTGATTAAAAGGCCGGGATACATAAGTATCCCGACTGATTGTGCTGCTTAAGATTACTCAGCTTTTTTCTGGGGCAGAACAAACATCACATAGGAGGCTGCCCAGGCGCCCAGGACAATAGAAACGCCTGCGAGAATGGATCCCAGGGACAACTGGGGGATACCACTCAGCAGATGACCGATGTTGCAGCCACCGGAGGTAACGGCACCAAATCCCATCAGGAGACCGCCCCCAAAAGTCTGTACCAAAACCAATGGTTTGGGAACGCGGAACTTGAATTCCTTGGCGATTAATGCTGCCACCAATCCACCCACGATGATACCAATGATCAACATACCGATCCAGTTAAATTCGCCACCGGTGAAGATGGTTTGGACTATATTAATCCAGCCAGCAGTGATGCCGAGAGGATAATTGCGTCCAGCGGCAGCAGAAAGCGGGAAAGCCAGGATACCAACAAAACCGACCAGGGTTCCGGTGGTTATCCAGCCCCAACCTTTATCCACTTCGTACTCTTCACCGTTCTTGCGGGCAATGAAATACCAGGCTACGATCGCGATGGCAAACAGGATCAAAGCGAGCGTTGTGTAATCCATGCCCAAAATGCCGTGCAGTGTCAAAGCTTTTCCGTCAGCGCCAGAGATGGTCGTGGCAGCTTGTAGGTTGCCTTTAAAGGTTTTCAGGAACCCAGCAGCGGTGATGTAACCACCAAGTGCCAGACCGAGCACAGCAGTCATTGAGCCGACCATTCCCTCACCAACTCGGTAAGTAATCCCGCTGGCGCAGCCGCCGGCCAGGACCATACCGATACCGAAAATGAAGCTTCCCAGCAGGTTTGCGCCCCACCAGAAAGGTTTGGGGTTGATGGCAATCGCACCGGTCATGTCCATGATCGAAAAACCGACCAATTCGACCAAAAGGGCGACAAAGACAGTCTTCAAAAGAATGTTATCCTTCAGCAGAATTGCGTCTCGGAAGGCGGAATTCATGCAGAATCGACCTCTCTGCAGAACAAAACCAAACAATAGACCTACAAACAATCCAGTTACTACAGCTTCCATTTTTCTCTCCTTATCTAAATGATTTCCAAAGTTACTTTAAACCATGAGCTTCGATTAACAATCTGTAATTAGGACCATCCAGCTGTTCTGATGACAGCAAGTTATGACCTTGTTTCTTTAAGTTTCGCGGAATTCTTTCCACAGATAGCGGATAGTCAAGCAGAACTTCCAGGATTTCTCCTTTTTCCATTTTCTTCAGGGTCGTCATGGTGTTCATGTCGGGATAAGGACAAATCTTTCCGCAGACATCAAGAGTTTTGGTTGGTGTGACGTCAGTCATACTGTTTTTTCTCCTTTTTAATCTTGGTTTTATAAATAGATAGTTCTATTTCTTAGTAACTGAAGGTCATTTTTGCGCCATCAGCCTCAAACAAGAAAGTGGATGCCATCATTACTTCAATGCCTTCTACCAGGTCTTCTTCCTTCATATCCCAGATTGGCAGTCCGAGTTCACAAAGAATTACCCGACCATCAAGAACCTGGATCGCGTCAAAGAGGTCCACAGGATCCGGCTGCCCCTTTAAATTCTGGTATTTTTCCAATTCTCCTTTTTTGACGATTTTTGCGCCGCCCGGTTGAATAAATAGTAGAACTTCGTCACCAGTGGCGGCAATAGCTGCACTCATGACCAGGGCAGCCATGACACTTTGTTCATCATCATGATTGAGAATTACAACCAGTTTGTTAGTTTGAAAATCTTCATTCATATTTTGATCCTTTTATAATTATCCTTTTGGTTGTTTCAAAATTAGCTTACTGGCACCGGGGCTTCAGTTTGAACTTTCTTCTGTTCCTTGGCTTTTTCCTTCACAGCCTGGAAGTAGACAGCAAATGGACGATAAAGCAAATGGGACCATTTTCCCATTGGTCCAATGCAGATATATAGCATCATCATCACAACCAGATGTCCTACATAGGTGTAATAGGTGAGCATTGGCAGATCACTAAGCCTGAAAAAACTGATCATCAATCCGGACACAGAGAGCAAAATCAACAGGATCGGGAACAGCCAGTCACTGATATGGGAGTAGCGATGCATTTGGTGTTTTTTATTGATGCGGCCAATCAGCGCATCTCCTGCGCCGTAGATTATTGCCAACGCTGCGACGTACCCGATTAATCTTTGGGGATGGTAAATAGGATAGATATTGTCTGTCTGGAACCAGGTTAGGAAGACCACGATCAAGATGAACATGGTACCGTACCCAAATACCAGGATCAAGTGGCTGATCCAGCGTCTTTTGCCGCCCTCACATTCAGAAAACCTCTGCTGAGTAATGGTATGCAAAACCAGCTGCCAGCCTTCTGTAATGAAAATGTACAGCGGTATATCACCTCTAGGGAAATTTAAACGGTACATCCGATACAAATTTGACAATAGGAAAACACCCAGTACGGCAGCCAGGGTTAGATCTGCTATGTGCATCATATGTACATCGGCGAAGGTATTCAACGCAACATGATCAGTGATCATTGGTCCTTGAAGAATAAACGCAAGCAGGATTACGATCAATGCTCCCACAAACAGGGCGCCAATCGACCAGGCGTTTGAGGTATAAAGTTTCTGTGATAGTCCTGTCCAATCATATTTTGCAGTCAACCAGCGACGGGCAGCCATCATGGTTTCTCCTGGCTCAGCGGCTTTAGGACAGGTTTCTGAACAGTCACCACAATAGTAACAAAGCCAGGGATCTAGGCTTTCAGCCATTCTGTCTTTCATGCCCAGCTGGATGTATCGGATCATATCTCTCGGGAATGGGTAGTCGTCTTCCGCAAGTGGACAAATTGCAGTGCAGTTGCCGCAGTTAAAACATTTTTCAATTTCTGCAGCACCATAATCTTTTAGTTCATGCATTAAACTTGGATCCACTCTAATGGCCATATTGTTACTCCTCTGTCCGCTTGTAAAGTACATACTCACCGTCCATGCCATCTTCTCTGACCTGGTCGTATTTTTTCAGGGCAGTCAAGAACCAAAGAACACGATTCGTGGGCATGTCCAGGCTGGCTGCAATATCCGGCACGGTTTTGGATTCTTCCTTGATCAATTTAATAATCTCGCGCTCAACCTTTCCCTGCTCTTTCAACAGTGCCTGGGTTTGAGTTACTGTAGATTGATGTACAACCCTTAAATCCTTTAATATTTGAGTTCTTTGTTTGGCAGTATCTTGTTCGCTCATTCTGCGACCTCCAGTAATTCGCCAAGATCGATGGTAATTGCGTCAACCATGGCTTCGTATTGCGGGATGGTCCATCCCTGGATCTGGATAGCAAGGTTTGGGCAGGCACTGACACAGTTTCCGCAACCTGTGCAGTTTGCCGGAGTGACTACAGCCCGTTGAACAATCTGATTGTTTATGGTCATCTCCTGCAGACTGATGGCGTCCTCATAAGCACAAACTTCTACACAATCACCGCTGCCCTGGCATTTCTCTAAATCAACCTGGGCGACAAAAGGTTCCAGCTCTACCTGTCCAAGGCTGAGCAGGGCAGATACTTTGGCTGCGGCAGCAGAGGCTGCTGCACAGCTTTCCTGAACAGTCATAGGACCCTGGGCTGTTCCGGCCAGAACGATACCTGGTACTGCTGTTTCTACGGGACGCAGTTTTGGATGGGTCTCAAGCAAGAAGCGGTCTGTTCCCCGGGAAATCTTCAGCATCTTAACCAGATCACCGATTTTCCTGGGCATGATTCCTACAGCAAGCACTACCAGGTCAACTGGAATCTCAATTTCTTCTCCCCAGGTAAGGTGATCGCGAATTTCAACCAGAACTGGATGGCTGTCCCCCGGTTCGGCTTTTTTCACGTTCGGCCGGTCATCTCCGTGGAATCTCAGGAAGCGAACCATTTGATTGAGGGCATTCTGATAATAAGGCTCGTGATCGCGGCCATATGTTCGAATATCTTCGTACAAATTATAAATATTTAACCCCGGGAATTTTTCTTTTAATGTGTTTGCCATGTGTAAGTTGGCAGTGCAGCACACACGGGAACAATAGTCATTGACATTACCGTCTTCCTGCGGTTCATGGACGCCGTCAATTTCCCGGCTGCCGACACAATGCACCATTGCGATATCCCGCACCGGGTGTCCGTTCCAATTTAGCTCTGCGCCTTCTTCCAATAAGTCAAGATGACGAATTAAAGCTGGCAGTGTAACAACTTCCGGGATTTCACCATAACCATATTCACCCTGGCGGGGTTCATAAGGATCAAATCCAGTGGCCACTACGATCGCGCCAACATGGAAATCAAGTGAGTTGGGTTGATTCTTGAGAATGATTTCTTTTCCATTTACGGTTATAGGTTTGCCGTCATAGTTGTCCCAATCAACCGCCGGGGTATTCGGATAACAATCAGGATAAGCGCGGTAAATTACCTTACGTGAAGTAAGTCCATAGTCGAACTCATCGGGAACAGTTTGTTGGCAGGCAGCCATAACTTCTTCGGCATTGAGATCGTCAACGCCGCGGGAATTTTGTTGTACCTGGATGTGGTAATCCCCAACATAACCTGATACCTGGGTAACCTGAGACTGGGTGAAGATGGTGATATTGGGATGCTCGATCACCTTAAGAATTACATCATGTAGAGTTTCCCGGGCATTTTCATTGGTTGGGAACAGGGTATCTAATTGTGCAACCCTACCTCCCAGGAAAGGTGATTTTTCAACCAGGGTAACTTGAAGTCCTCTA
>JAUWEC010000259.1 GCA_030608465.1 Chloroflexota bacterium | reverse complement strand
GATACACTTATTATTTTTGTAGGGTGGGACAGGCGTTGTTCTTTGTTTTTTCTGCTATGATGTATATTAAATATGAACAGCTCACTAACGAGGAGATGATCTAATGAAGAAAATCTTTCTGCTCATATCTCTTTTTTTTCTTGTTGGATGTGCATCGAATTCGGAACTTGAAACCGTACCACCTGAAGTTGAAAATCTAGAAACTCAATTAACTCAAAAGAACAATACAATTGGCGATTTGGAGTATCAGATCCTGGATCTCACTCAATCCTTAAACAGCCTTCAAAGTGATTACAATACGCTCCAGTCAGAGTTTACTGAGAAAGAGGCTGACTTCCTGATTGCACAGAATCAGTCAGCGAACTATCTCTGCGACGTTCAAATAGAGACAATGAAATATGAGAATCTCAAAAGCGCCCTTGCAGTCTTAAATGGCTGGTTCGTGATTCAACCGCAAGTCCAGGAATTACAGGGAGAATATACTACTCAATTTTGGAATGAAGTAGATTCAAGAATCCATACTATACGCTATATTTCTGCTGAGGATAACCTTTCCACTACGGATAGTTTTATGATATTTTTTGAGGAAGCCCGATGGAAGCAAGGTGTACTTTGGCTCACAAACCAATGCTGGCTGGATTACCCCCATTAGATCAATTCATCCCGAATTGACTGCTAAACTCCTCTTTGATTTAATCTTGACGCTTTGGAGATCCAAGTTAGCGGGTGTTGCAATGGAGTAGAGCAGGGAAATCATTAGCCCTTGGTCGTGGGTTCAAATCCCTCCCTCGCCACTATTTCTATAAGAAGCACAAATTTAGAAGAATACAAAAAGAAACCTGCTCATAACGGAGCAGGTTTCTTTAATTTTCCCGGTTTACACTAATTATGGTGGACACAAACCAAGTTCATTTCCTGAAGGGGTGAAACCATAATAGGAGCGGCAGGTATTGTCCACCAAGTCAAGTGCCTTAATTGGATATAACGGGCTCCCGGGGTATGGGCTTCCAGCTCTTTCAGCTGTAAAACGATCATTATAATCAAAATAATCCGGGGCTCTCAGTCCTTCATCGGCCCAGGCGCTCCACATAAAACCGGTAGGACCGATCAGGTCATATTTAAAAGCAAACTGCAGACTGTTAGGTTCGTCTGGATGGCGCCGGACCCAGGCTAGATCTGGGTCATCTCCAGCACCGGCATCAAAGACCAGCACTTCGTATCCATTCAGTTCTGGATCTGGAGTATCCATGAACATAGGGGATTCGCCCCCAACATCCCCATCTGCATCTGTATATACCTGGACACCAGCTACACTCCAATCACTGCTCAAAGGCAGACCAGATTGGATCAGATAATCTCCCCTGCCGTTTACATCCAAATCCAACTCCAATCCATATTTCATTTCACCAATTTCTGGTAGATCTTCTGCCAAGAAAATTGACACATAGATCCAGGTTGTACTTACTTTTAGATTCACCCGGATAATATCGATCACCCCTCTGTAATCCATTTCTTCGGCTGTAAAGGGCCGCTCGTATATATTCGCTTTATAATTATCGCCGTAAGTGAATCCAACATCTGCATTATCAATGGAATTAAAATCAGTGAGGTAAGTATCAATTTTCTCTTTGGGTTTTCCAGGAACTTGCAGATGTTCAGCAGCTGGTTTCAGTGTGGGAGTCAGAGAAGGCTGAGGGGTAAAAGTAGGAAGTATCGAGCTTGAATCTCCATCATCTTCATCATCCCCGGTTTGGCTTTCTGCAGCAACCGCAGTTTTCCTGGCAGATTCCACACCTTCCAGCCAGGCTTCTTTGGTGAGTGTAGCCATCACTCCCGCCTGAACAGCTTCATCCAGGTTAATAGGGCGATTCTCAACCGCGGAGCTGCAGGCAGCTAAAAGAATAATTATCAATAACATGCACACCAGACCGATTTTGCGCGTCAAACCTTTCTCCTGCGAATGATGATTAACCTCTAGCAGTGTACTCAATATTCATGCATGCGTCAACCAGGGAATCCTTTTTTCCGCGGCATGAAAATATTTTCCTCCTATTTGAAAAAGCTATCGTAGATAAAAAAATCAGCCTGCAGGGAAAACATCAGGCTGATTTTTTATATATAAAGGTTCAAATTACGGCATTTTACAACTTTCACACCAATAGCCAACTGGAAGATCTGGACAACTTATATAGCATGTACTAAGACAAATAACAGTAGGCTCCTTGATATAATAACATGCCTTAAAGCCGAATTCCGGTCCTTCCTCATAGTATAATCCCAACTCATCTCCTACTGGTTCAAAAACATACCAGGAAATGCAAGTGCTATCTACCAGGTATACATCCTGAATGGGATGGTAATCATGTTTGGGATAGGGACTGCCTGCTTCCGCAAAAGTAAAACGGTCATTGTAATCGGACAAACCAGGATCTCTTAATCCTTCATCCGCCCATATACTCCATAAAAATCCCCCTCCCCCGGCAACGGATCCCTTAAAAGCAATTTGAATGCTCGTTTCATTCTCGGGGTTACGCCGCACCCAGGCCAGATCGGCATCGTCTCCTATGCCTTCTTCAAACAATATTGTCTCGTACCCGGTTAGGTTCTCGCCCGGGGAATCGGAAATTAATGGATTCTCTCCTCCGACATCACCATCGGTATCTTGAAAGACAATTACTTCACTTACTGTCCAGTCGAAATCCTTTGGCATGGCAGCTTGAACAAAT
>JAUWEC010000212.1 GCA_030608465.1 Chloroflexota bacterium | reverse complement strand
TGATGCTCACACAGAGGCGCCGACAACCGGCAGTGTGATCCTGGCCGGAGTCTTGCTTAAGCTGGGAGCTTATGGTTTGATCCGGATTGTTTTGCCTATGTTCCCAAAACCATTTGCTTATTTCTCATATAATGTGCCGATCGTTCCAATCCTGGCTGTAATCAGTATCGTATACGGAGCACTAGTCTGCATGGCGCAGTGGGATTTAAAACGTCTGATCGCTTACTCCTCAGTGAGTCATATGGGTTATGTCACCTTAGGTATCAGCGCGGCAGCAGCCAGCCTGGCCCTGCCCGGGGGCGGTGGACCGGATGCGGTTACTAGCGCAATTATTGGTCTTAATGGCGCCTCCCTTCAACTATTTACTCACGGTATTATTACCGGCGGGTTGTTTTTCCTGGTTGGCATGATTTATGACCGGGCCCATACCCGGCAGATTAAGGACTTTGGCGGGTTAGGCTCAAAACTGCCTTATTACTACGGGATTATGATGGTAACGGGATTTGCTTCGTTAGGATTACCCGGATTAGCCGGATTCTGGAGTGAATTCTTTGTTTTCCGGGGCGCTTTCGCGATTATGCCTGTCTATGCCGCTATAGGTGTGTTGGGCATTATCTTTACTGCTGCATACATTCTCTGGAAGATTGTGCAGTATATATTCCTGGGAGATTTTGATCAGGAAAAATGGGATCAGGCTACCCATAATGCAGAATTAACCGACATGATGACTTTTGAAAAGGTCACCATGTGGCCTCTGGTGATTCTGATGGTGCTGATTGGGTTATATCCCTCCCTGGTTGTTCGTTTATTAAACGGTGTGTCAACAGCCCTGTTTAGTAATTTTTAACAGTGAAATAAAGAGAGGCTACTTACGTGCAAATCATAATTTTCTTTCTCCCACAGCTGGTTATTCTCTTAAGCATGGTCCTTGTGTTTGGAATAGATCTGGTTGGATCCAATGAGAAAAAGTGGCTGCCTTACCTGGCGCTTGCCGGTTCTGTAATATCTCTAGCTATAGCCATCTATCTTTTTGGATGGGTGGATATTACGGAACAAACAGTTTTAGGAGGCATGATCGCCATTGATTCCTTTGCTCTGTTTTTCCAGATCTTTGCCGCACTCGTAGCCGGAATCATTATATTGATTTCAATGGAGTATATGGATGAAAAATCCCCCTATAAGGGTGAATACTACAGCTTTATACTCCTGGCAAGTTTTTCAATCTCGCTTCTTTCTGTCTCAGCGGATCTGATAATGATTTTTATTGCCTTTGAACTGCTGAGCATCTCTTCCTATATTCTGACGGGATTTCTAAGGAATGATGGAAAGGGCAGTGAAGCAGCTATTAAATATTTCCTTTATGGATCGATAGCATCAGCCATGATGCTGTATGGCATGTCACTGCTTTATGGCGTGACAGCTTCAACCAACTTGGGACAAATAGCCCAGAACCTTTCCGGGATTGACTCCAGCCTGAGATGGGTTATCTATCCTACCCTGGTGTTATTAATGGTGGGTTTTGGATATAAAACTGTCGCTGTCCCATTTCATCAATGGTCTCCAGATGCCTATGAAGGAGCGCCTACTCCGGTAACTGCATTTCTTGCAGTTGGCTCGATCGGGGGTGGATTTGCTATATTGACCAGGGTTATGCTGACTGGGCTGCCTGATTTTCAAGTTAATTGGGTTGCACTGATATCCAGTTTGTCCATCATGAGCATGACTTTGGGCAACCTGGTCGCCATCAGTCAGAAAAATATTAAACGAATGTTAGCCTACTCGGGTATTGCTCAGGCAGGATATATTTTGATTGGTCTTGTCTCCTGGGACGTTTGGAAAACCGGGAATGTATTTGATGGGTTAAGCGGCATCTTAATTTACCTGCTTGTTTATCTGGTTGCCAATCTGGGAGCGTTTGCGGTGGTAATCGCTATTGAAAATAAGATCGGGTCGAATCAAATTTCAGACTATGCCGGTTTGATAAAAAGATCGCCTCTTTTAGCAGGTACCATGGTGGTCTTTCTACTTTCCTTGATTGGGATACCCGGCACAGGCGGATTTATCGGAAAGTTAATGGTCTTCGGTGCGGCAATGAAAATGGAGTATTATTTCCTGGCTGTTATCGCCATTATTAACAGCGTGATTGCTGGTTTTTATTACTTGAACGTAGTTCGCTATATGTTCTTCCAGCCTCTCGACGAACCTGCTCGAGATAAAATCCAGCTGGAGAGATCCCTCTCTACTGTGATTGTTTTAACCTGTATGTTTACTTTGCTGATGGGAATATTTGCCCAACCGTTTATCCAATTTGTCCAGGCATCACTTGGTTTGGTAGCATATTGATAGATCACGTTGGAATTAATTACATTTTTGAGGACTAACATCGTTTTGTTTCACTCATGACTGATTAATGTTGCTTGAAGTCAAAAAATGACCAAGAATAAGCAACCTTGGTTGACAGCTTTTTGGCTTGTTTGTAAAATACAGCAGGCGCTGGTTTTCCAAGAGGAGCGATAGTTGAATACCAATCAAGATGAGACCAACCAGAATTCAAATTGGCAGGATAGGGTATGGGTCCTGGCCGTAGCAGGTCAAGCTGGTCTTTATATTGCTTTTCCAGTGCTTCTAGGGATGGTTGTCGGGTATTTTCTGGACCGGCAATTGGGAACTATTTTATTATTTGCTATTCTCTTCAGTATGATCGGTTTTGGTTCAGGGGTATTTCTTGTTTATCGATGGGTAAATACAACTGTGAAAAAACGTCTCGAGGATATGAAAAAGGAAGAATAAACCAGTTATGGAAAAATCTAAAGGTAAAGGCAGTTGTTTGATCAAACTCCTCATTGGAATTGCCGCTTTAGGGCTGGTTGGATACGGTTTTGTCATGCCGGGAAAGGAACTTCCTGCAATCAGTTTGGCGGCTGAGTTAATTCCCTGGCATTTGCCAATCCCGGGATTTGAACACGGCATTCCCAACACTCTGCCAACTGCTATTTTTACATCTTTGCTGCTGATCACAATTGCATTTTTCTATCATCGAGCAGCCAAACGGGCGGAAAAAACAGGGGAAGAAAGCCGCTACTTAATTGCAGTAGACGCGCTTTATGAAGGCGTATTTTCTTTTGTTGAGACTACGGTAGGCAAAGACAATGCAACCTTATTTTTTCCGATTATCGGGTCGTTTTTCTTCTTCATACTTTTTGCCAACTGGTCCGGACTTTTACCAGGAATGGGTTCGATTGGCATTTGGGGAGAACACGGCGGCGAAAAAGTATTAATTCCCTTGTTCCGTTCACCAACTGCGGATCTCAGTACTACTATTGGTTTGGCTATCATCACCCAGGTAACTGCCCAATACTATGGATTTAAATTTCAAGGTAGAAAATATCTAAAGAAATTTTTTAATTTTAGCGCAGATCCCGATAGTGGAGCACTAAAACCTGTTCTATCATTTGCTAACGGTTTTGCCGGAATTCTTGAACTCATGGGCGAATTTATTAAAGTTCTCTCTTTTGGCTTCCGGTTGTTTGGCAATGTATTCGCTGGGGAAGTGCTGCTGATGGTGATCAGTTTCCTGACCGCCTTCCTGGTTGTTGATATATTTATTGCCTTAGAATTATTCGTCGGCGCAATTCAAGCACTGATATTTTCAATATTGTCCCTGATTTTCTATCAGATGGCAACACAGCACCATTAATCAAGGAATAAGTTTTCTTAAAGGAGAAATTTGCATGTCGTATGAAGCCGCAACTCAAATAGCTGCTGCACTCGCAATTGGATTAGGCTCCCTGGGTCCTGCTATCGGGATCGGTTTGTTGGCTGCCAAAGCCATGGAAGCTGTGGGTAGAAATCCTGCAGCCTCAGGTGATGTACTTACAAATATGATCCTGGCCATTGCATTTGCTGAGGCAATCGCAATTTATGCCCTGGTTGTAGCGCTGGCGATTAAGTTCGTGCCTGTTACACCACTGTTAGTACATTAAGGAGGATATCGTGGGTGAT
>JAUWEC010000100.1 GCA_030608465.1 Chloroflexota bacterium | reverse complement strand
GAAAAGCGATCAGCAGCTCCTTGACAACTTTTCACATAATAGGAAAGCTTATCTTGGATGATTCCCTTAATAGTAGGCAGCTTCGCCAAAAGCTCTTTCAGCAAATAGACAAAAAATGTTAGCGAAGCAGGTGGGCGAGGTGGATAAATGGCTAGCCGATAAACACAGCCATGTTTTTCACCAGGTGTCCCAACGATACGGTTACCTGCGGCAGTTTTCTCCAGCGTTTATCGAGGCAATTGATCTGAAAAATGATGCCGAAACTGAGTCGCCGGTTATCAAAGCGGCCGCGCTATTCCGGAAAATGAACAAAGAAGGCAAGCGGAAACTGCCAAATGATGCACCGCTGGGATTTATGCCTAAGAAAGTGCGTAAATTGGTTGAAAAAGAGGGCGTTATCAGCAGGCGCGATTGGGAATGCTCTTTGCTGACAGCCATTCGGGATGAAATTCGGGCGGGTAATGTCGCAGCTCAATCAAGCAAGCGATTTGGCCGCTTTGGTAACTTTTTCATCTCCTGTGATCTCTGGGCAGCCCGCCGAGATGCATTTTTTACCCGAGCTGGCTTGCCAATTAGTCCAGAGGATATATCGGTTTATCTTACTAACAGGTTGAACTTGGCTTACGATAATTTCTTGGCCAGCTTACCGGAAAAAACATATGCTGCCGTGAACGAAGACGGTTGGACACTATCTTCTAATAAGGCTGAAAAGTTGAATAAAGAAACCGAGGAGAAACTCGAAAATCTGACACTCTGGCTGGATGATAATTTGCGACAGATCAAGCTTCCAGAATTACTGATTGAGGTCGATAACGAGTTACATTTCACTCACCCATTTCTATCACCCGTTCAGCCAATAGTGCGGAATGCGGAATCCATTTGTCACATCATTGCCACCATCATGGCACATGGTTGCCTTATTGGGCCTTACACAATGGCTCGCCTGACAGATGGAATCACATACCATCAAATTAAGCGCATTACTAATTGGCAACTTTCCGAAGAGGCACAATGACAAGCGCTGGCTCAACTGGTTAATGCGATCAGCTACCTTGATGTTACTAATTATTGGGGAAAAGGCAAAACATATAGCAGTGATGGTCAGCGATTTCGTTATAAACAGAAGGTGCTGCAACAAACATGGAGTCCACGATTTCAGGATTATTCACTAGAGTTTTATTCTTTTGTAGCGGACAACTATGCCCCGTTCTACAGCATTCCTATTGAATGTACTGATCGAGACGCTGCCTATGTCTTGGACGGCTTGTTATACAACGAAAGCGACCTTGCTTTGAAAGAGCATTACACGGATACTCATGGTTATACTGAGATTAACTTTGCTGCTTTTGCAATGCTGGGCCGCCGTTTTTCACCGCGGATTAGGGGCGTTCAAAAGCAACGTATCTACCGGATCGACCAGGAAAAAGATTATGGCGCATTAACGCCTTTGATTATCCGCAAAGACAGGCTAATTCATCTCAATTGGATTACTGACGAGTGGGATAAGATGGGACATTTTTATGCCTCATTAGAAAGTGGGCATACCACAGCTTCAACAGCGCTCAAGCGGTTGGCTGGATTCACTGGCAAGAACCATTTCTATCGGGCTAACCGGGAACTGGGGCGGATTTTTAAAACAGAACATATATTACGAATCATGTCTGACCCTTTGGCCAGACAGCAAACCCGGCGGGGGCTGCTCAAAAGTGAAGAAATGAATGCGCTTGCTCGCCAGGTCGCATACGGAAAACAGGGAAAAATCACGGCTCGTGATCTACAGGCCCAGCGTAATACCAGTAGCTGCCTGACGCTTATTATGGCCTGTATCATATACTGGCAAGCAAAAGAAATTAGTCGAGTCATACAAGAATACAACCTTCAAGATGCCAAAATAGACATAAGCTTGTTGAAGCATATCAGCCCTATTGGCTGGGAAAATGTGATTCTATATGGAGAATACATTCTAAATCGCAGTTTAATTCAGGTCTAAGGCAGTTTTGTGTACCTCTTAGCGTATATTTCTGCGCGAATATGCACAGTACCCTATATAGAACGGTTTCCCGGCCGGATATTCGATTCGGCTTATTCCTGACGCTTATAAATCAGATAAACTGATCTTTTCTCCAAGGGTGGGAGCAGGAATAGGGGTAAGGGTAGGGGTTGGGGTAGGGGCTTCAGTGGGGCTGGGTGTTGGGACCGAGGTGGAGGTGGGCAAGGTGGAACCCGCTTCCGCCGGTTGGGCAGGCTGGTAGATCGGTGAGGGCGCAGATGCCAGCCGCGCCAGTTCGGCCGTCAGTTCGGGTGACACCCGGTCGGCAAAGCCGCGCAGCGGGGAGAGGCGAATCTCGCCGCTGGCCAGCGTCCCCTCGTGTTCCCTCCCGGAGAAGGTGCCATCGGCGAGCGCCTGCACGGCAATGGCAATGCTCTGGTTGAAGCGCGTTTCGACGGAGGTCAAGACCGCCTCAGACAGATCTGGCATGCCCCAAGCCCAATCCACGTCTACCCCAATCAGGGTCACCCCAGCGTGACGCAGGGCGGAGAGGCCGGCCTCATAGCCGGTGGAGACGGCCCCTATACCCGCTATGACATCAGCGTCCTGCGCAATGAGCTGCTCGGATAACCGGCTGCCATTCTCTGAGGATAAAAAATCATTGGCAAACAAACCTTGTTGCGATGGGACACCCCAAGCCAGGACGAAAACCGAGGTCAGGTGGGTTTTGTTGTAATCGTTTACACCATGCACAAAACAATCCTGAGAAAATCGGGGGGGCGGAAAATCCACTGCGAAAGTCCCCACTGTGCTGGAATCGCTGAAGGCGGCGGCCAGGTAACCGGCAAGATAGGTTCCCTGGCACAGATCATATTCTGTTACCCACAGGTTGGGAAGGTCGGATTGCCAGTCAAGATCGCCAAGAAGCATAAATTCCCGGGTGGGATGCTCAGCCGCAGCAGTCAGGAAAGTCTGTCTCAGGAGATCATATCCAACGATCAAACCGCAGTCCTGCTGAACTAATTGTCCAATTGCCTCGCCATACCCTGCGTCATCCAGTGTCAGGGGATCCGCATAAACTGTCTGCGTGCCGTATTGTGCCGCAACTAGTTGAATGCCCCGCCAGATGGCGTTGTCATAGATTTTGCCTGGGAAGCTCCCAAAAGAAGCAAGATAGCACAGGTTCTCTGTCATAGTCGGTACCGCGAACTCAGGGTTCACCTGGTCGCGGACCGCAGGTTCGGGCGCAACTGAACTGGTTGGCGTGATCGGGCTGTCAGTGGATGCAGCGGTGCTGGCAGTCTGGAACTGTAGCCTTTCCTGCCAGATGAGCAGAAGCGTACCGATCACCATCAGCCCCACCACGTTGACTGCCAGCCAGACCCAGGCCGGGATGGATTTCTTCGCAGCTCGCTTGGGAGTTGATTTCCTGCTTGTTTCCCGGCTTACTGTGTTCGCGCCCGTTTTGTCCTTTCCACTCCTGATTCGCTTGAAAAGCCACCAAACCAGCGTGAAGAGCATAAAAGCGCCGGACACACCAAACAGGAGCAATACGTTGGATTCTTGCAGCGCCTCAGCCAGCTCGCCGCGCGGGTTGATGAGGGTATGGTAGAACACAAAACTGATGCCAGTCAGGCTGAGCATCCACAGCCAGGGATTCTTCTTGCGGAAGGCCTCGCCGAAACTCCCCGAGAACCCCAGCATCTGAACGAAGGTGTTCTGTAAGGTAACGGCAAAGATTATCAGCAGGATAGCTTCCAAACCGCTAATGACATTTCCAGTCTTCTCCGCTAGTACGCCTCTTTGCATGATTTCAGTGATGGTAGTCAATGCCCATAAACCGAATCCAATCGTTAATAATGTGAGGGCAGAAATTCTGAGCAGTTGATTGCGTTTCCTGTCATCCAGGCGGGCTTCATCCACGACCAGGGCTTGGGGCTTTCCAAACATCATGCCAGGCACCAGGGTGAGTAACCGGGATGCAAGAGTGGACCCAATGGACAGGATGATGTTGGTCGGGCGCAGAGAGAGTTCGGCGGGCATGCCCCACTTGCGTAATGCCCTCCATTGTACGATGTCATCTGCGATCCCAACAATGCCGTAGGCCAGGATCATGCTGGACAATAACAGCAGGCCAGTAGTGGTGAACGGCTGCCATGTGCGGTCCAGCAGCGAGAAGATCACCCCGTAGAAGAGCATGATGGTGCAGAAGCGCAGGATGCTGCCAGGCGTTTTCCTGCGCTTCGCGCCGGAACCCGGGGCATCTTTCCGCTTTAACTTCGAGAGCCAACCCGGCAGGTGGATTCTCTGGCGCAGGGATGTTTCACTCTCGGACACAAGATGGGTGAAGAGTGTGACTGCAGCTGCAAATGGCAGCATCAACAGGGCGGCCAGCAGCAGATTGGTACCAATCACTGCCGGTTTGGTGGACACATCCAGGGGGGTGGGTATGTGGGTAGTGAGGTCCGGGACATACAAACCCGCAGGGCGAAATGTAGTCCCGATGAAGTGCTCCTGCACCCGCTGATCAACGAGCAGTCCTACATCACGCACATCAAAGGTTGGAGTTTCCCCAACAGGATAAATCACCCAGGTCCCCTGCAGAATTTCCCCGCGCTGAACCCAGATTAAGTCGATATTCTGGGCAACCGGCTCTTGTCCAATCGAGAGGAAGAAGCCCATTGATCTTTCGCCGAGGTCCCCCAATTCAGGGATGAAGCGAGGTTCAACGGCATTGCCGCTGGTCTGTGCGATTGCTAAAAGCGATTCGATGATCACATGTGGATTGCTGACAAGCGCATCAAAACTGATTTCATCATCTTCAGACATTGGATAAGCCAGGAAACTGATGATAAATTCGGAACGGAACAGGTCATCGATGCTGAAATAGGCAATATTGGTGATCCTGGTGCGGGGGCTGGACAATCCAGCGGTAAGGCGCCTTGCCAGCGCGAGATGCCCGACGACTTCCGTTTCTGCTGCCAGGTGGAAACCGGGCAGATCGTCTTCCGTGAGCATGACCTCGGGAGAATATTCTACGCGATCGCTCTCTAGAGCAGGTATTGTATCCTCAGCTGCATTGGCTGCGAGAAAGGTACTGGTCAGAAGAAAAATCGCGATCAGGGCAATCCCCACCAGCAACCTTATGGAACGAGTGTGTTTTTTCACCATGTCCTCCTGCTAGACAATATTACGCCATCCTCATGATAGAGTATTCCCGATGCAGACAATAACCTCATGGAAAATATACCGAGTATGCCGAAGAGTTTAGATCAACACACAAACAACATTCTGCTCTACGGCATAGGATCCAAGAATGATAAGCAAGGCTACAAAAGCATAGATGAAGAAATGTTTAATATTCGTGGATTTCTTATCTTCAGGATAATCCATTTATCAAACCACCTTCTCTTAAAATCCACCCAACGGATGAGCTTTGCGAAGCATCTACCCTTCGGGTAAAGGGCACCTGGGGTTGGGTGGGCTACTAATAATTATAGATTAATAACCAATAAAGGTGGAAAGAGACCGCTGCCCAAGCTCCAAGGCTGTCGGGTGGAGCGGGGTTATGCATCATTGATGAATCAAAAAGAATCAATTCAAAGGAAGGATTCTTTAGCCGTTCGGATAAAAGATGGCGAAGACTGGCTGTTTGCAAGGGCAAATTCGCAGCTGTCGGATTCACAGCCCACGCAATTCGACGAGGTTGACCCTTACATATTGGTTATTTTTGCATATGTTTCCCTTTTTTATATCATAATACTGAAGGTAGCTTCCAACTGTTACCGGGAGGTAGATCTTTGCGACAATAACAACAGAGGATAGCCTCTTTATTAATTTCTTCTGCGCAGTATGGGCATTTCTTCATTCTTGTAAACCCCGAAAACTACTGGTTACACAGAACATGGATCTCTGCCATTTCTAATTTTGCTCCTATTCCTTTATCTTGAGACTCGTAGAAAAATCTCCAACCCCCTTTATAGCTCATAAGCGCTCCTTTGACTTGGTAGGTCTCTAGAGGCTTATATTACACCAGCTTACCTCTTTCAACCTTCAAAGTTGCACTTACGAGTTGAATCTAGCAGTTTATAAACGGGAAGAATGTTAATGTTTGTTCATTGCATCATAGCTTAATTCCAGATTCTAGTAGCTGCTCTTTGAATCCATCAAAGTCTATTACGCCATTATCTATGACAGCTTCGTAAATATCAACACTAGAGATCTCTTTTCTGTATCGAGGGTCTTGAGCTACAACATTCTTTATTCTAAGTATAGCCTTTCTTCTGTCTTCAGTTAACTTTGAGCTTATTGTGTTAATATATTTTTGGGCGATTGCATGTTGCTCAGAAACAAACCTAATATCGATCTTCCATTTCGACTCATCAACAGCATGATATCTTCCACCAATGTACATACTAGGTGGCCGATTTTTTTCTATCAATTGACGGTTATCAACCAAAGTAATAAGTGTTACCTTTTCCAGAGCCAAGAGATATTTAGCTGTATCCCAGAAGTCTTCCTCTTTTTGATCTCCTTCTACCTCAAGATCGATATCAATATCCCGCCAAGTCATCAATCCGAGAGCGACACTTCCTACTATTCTGGGTTGTCCATACTTGGAAAGGTATTGGACTAAGTTAATTGCTTTTAATATTCCAAAAGCCTGTTGTTGGAGTTCATCTGATTGGATAATGAGGTTTTTATTTGTCATAAGTCATTTAGGAACCGACTAAAAATAATTTGCCCGATATCTATTTATCCATATTATAGATTAAAAAATTAAATTCCAAAAATACGGGTTCTTGTGTGGTTTTTCTTTTATTGTATAATAATTACGTAAATGGGAATATACGTATCTATTATAAAGACCCCGCTTGATAATTTCAAATGCGGGGTTTTTTTTATCGAGTCGCCAATCCAGTTGATTTGGTATGTGTTTATTGGTGCAGTTCTGGTGCAATTGGGATGGAAGGGATGGATTGTGTGCTCTTGATAGACTGTTCTTGGTCAATTCCATCGAGAGGATGGACGGAAATTACCCCCATGGAAAGGATTTTCAATCCTGCCGTCCAATTCGAAGTCAGACGCCAACTAACACCGATAATTACTCTTCATTATAGAGCGGTTCCGCTGCGCGCTTGAGCTGTGTGGACTCGAACCGCGTATTTATTGATTATCGAGTCGCCAATCCGCTTGAATTAATTGATATTGCTGGTGCAGTTATGGTGCAAATGGGATTGAAACAATGGAAACTATGGACATTATTGACAAATTTCCCCCCAAAAAGTAGACACAATGGACAAAAAAGACCCCGGTGGACACAATGGACAACTTCCCATTTGATTATATAACATTTATCGGAAGAGAAGTATGCCTAAATTGCATAAGGATTCCATTAATTATCACCCAGGCAGGACAATAGTAAGAAATTTCAATAAGCAACCTGAACCCTCAGGAAATCGAAATCCTTTCAAGATGATAGCAGATTATAATTGAATTAACAGAGCTAATGGTCTTTGGCCAGTGTTCGGAAACTGCTCGTCAAGCCTAGAAGTTCCCAACTAATGACTCTTTCGACGGGGATTTATCTGAAACTTTTTAAGCCCGGAATTAGTACTATATATAGAAAAACTCTCCATGAATATTCCTTGAGAACCAGATCCCATCACCCAAGAGTTAGTAATAGGATCAAAGGATAAATCTTTATGACCAAGAAAACCCGGTTGATTTTTGCATTTGTAGTAATTCTTCTTGCCTTGTTGTTAGCGGGGTGTCAGCTGGAAAAAGAGCCCACTAAAATTGGCGGTTTGGCTCCCGAGAGCCAAGGAGTATCAGAAAATCCTTCGCAGGAGTCAAAAGATCCGATTTATGAAGTGGGAGACATCATTAGCATAAACAACACCATCCTGGTAATCCTGGGTTGGGATCTACCTCCTGGTGGCGACTTTAATCCACCCGATGAAGGGAAAAAATATCTTGTAGTAGATGTAATGCTGGCAAATCAGCGTGAAAATTCCTTCAGTGTCTCGCCAGTATTTCAGATGACTCTCAAGGATTCAACCGGGCAGAAATACAATGTTAATGGAAAAGCGAATTTAGCTTCCGGAAGTAATACCCCAAATGGGGAAATTAATCCCGGAGAAGTCATCCGCGGCAAAGTAGGCTTCCATGTACCAGAGGATATGGTAGATTTTGTATTTGTTTACGAGGTTAACCTGATTGGGCTGGGAGAAGTGTCGGTGAACCTGGGACCCATCCCGGTGTCGATGGAACCTCCTACGGATCTAAATCTGGCTCAACAGCAAATTGTGTATCAAGTAGGTGACTTAATTGAAATCTCGGATTTGGCGATACAGGTTCTCCAGGTAACTTATCCAGCGGGGAATGAAATTATTAAACCGAAAGAAGATTTTAAATTTGCGGCTGTTGATGTCACGGTAGAAAATCAAGGGAATACTACTCAGGAAATCTCCAGCATTGTACAGATGTACCTGAAAGATTCAACCGGTCAAAAATATACATTCCACCTTGGAGCCCAATCCATCATCGACAGCGGATTACCAAACGACGAACTCCAGCCCGGGGAAAAAATAAGAGGACAAATTGGGTTTCAAGTCCCCAAAGATGTTCAGGGACTAATATTTGTTTTTGATGCAGAAATCTTTGGATTCGGCAAAGTTTTTATTGCCCTGGAGTAGGCCGAGATAAAAGGAATTCTTGTTCTTGGCCTACTCCAACCCCTGACTTTTCAGGATATGGGTGGCAAGAAATGTTAGCCCGGAAGATGGGGCTTTTCGTTTACCGAAAACCAGCATTTCCAGGACCGATAAACCCTACTTAGAAGTTAGAATTCCGAAAATGTCTCTGGTGAAGACGAATTTGTATGGCTGCTTCCCCTGAAACAGGACATTTATTCTCACAGATACCACATCCTGTACACAGATTTCGGATTACAACCGGACGCTGGATAATTTTTTCCTCACCTTCGGATGTCTTTATCTGCACTTCTTCCAGAATAATTGCTTTGTCAGGGATAGGACACATTTCCTCACAGACAATACAATGTTCGTTTTCAGCCCAGGGAAGGCACCGATTTTGGTCAATATGGGCTCTACCTACTACTTGCTTCCTTTTAATCTCGAGCGATAAAGGAGGAATTGCCTCTACGGGACAAACCTGCCCACAGGCATGGCAGGAATAATCACAATAACCAATCCTTGGAACCAGGATTGGCGTCCAGAACCCTTCTATGCCAGCTTCTGTTACTGCCAATTGAATGGCATTGGTTGGACAAACAGTGCTGCACTCACCGCACCGGATACAGGTCGATAGTAACTGCTCATTGATAACGCCCGGCGGTCGAAGCAGTTTTGGAGAACGGGTATCACTTACCAGGTTGCTTTCCAGCAGTCCAACTCCCAGGGCGGCGGTACCGAGAGATATCAGCACTTTCCTTCTTTCAATATCGTATGGCTGCTGGATTACTTTAGCGATTCTCGCCGGGTACGATACAGATCCTCCCGGGCAATCCGCTGCGCAAGCCATACACATGGTGCATTCTCCGGGATCACAAAAAACCACTTCGTTTGTTTGAATTGCTCCAGTAGGACACTCAGAAAAGCAACTTCCACAGAGAGTACACGTTTCCCTGATCTCGCATTGAACCAGACTGAATTTACCAAGGAAGCCCAGCATTCCTCCCAGGGGACAAATATATCGGCACCAAAAGCGGGGCGCCAGGGCATTAAGAGCAAGAATACTAAGGAAAAACCCAAAAATGAGGCCCCCGTAGCGGTAAAATACCGGGCGGGAGGGGAAAATTGACGGCCTGATCAAACTGTCAAAGCCGCTGATAACCGGCTGCAAAAATGGAACCCGATAAAGAGCCAGTTCAATTCCAGATACAATCTGATCCAGGGCCGGCCAGACAGCAGCAGTCAGCGTCCGGTAAAACACAGTGATCGGGT
>JAUWEC010000211.1 GCA_030608465.1 Chloroflexota bacterium | reverse complement strand
AATGGCTGGAAGAATCAGCTCCGACGCTTCCCCGCAGCGGCTGTCATTGCCCAAGTATTTTTCAACAGGTTCCAGGTAAGGAAATAGGAGAAAGAAACCTCATCTGCTCTCTTTTCAACGAGCAGACTCGCGCAGATTAAGGCCAGATGCCTGCCTGGTAGTCCTCCAGCAAACTCCGGATACCAGTGGTATCCCCTACCAAGGCTGAGGTATTGATAGCTCTGGTCGGGTCAAAGACCATGGCCTGGTCCATTAATTCCTCAGGCAAAGTTTCAAAGGATACATCCTCCTGATAATCAATCTTTCCAGCCAGACAAACCAGCTGGCTAATTTGATCCGGACTGAGATCCGTCTTCACATTCCTTTTCAGCTGCTTGATCAGGTCAGGGATCGCTTTGATCCCTGAAGGAGTGAACATCTTGGCTGCTATACCCTTCAGAATCACTGTCTGGTTATTGATCCGGCCAAAATCACCGATCTCAATCCGCTGGCGGGCCAATATTTCTGCTTTTTTCCCATTGAGATGGTGGGATCCCGCTTTCAAGAATAACTCAGGTTGACCATTAGCCCTCTTATATACATCCTGGGCCAGGTAAATATCGATACCGCCCAAAGTATCAATAATTATCTGAAAACTGGAGAGGTTTACAGACAGATAATGATCGACTCGCAGTCCATAATTGTTCAACAGCGTCTGCGCAAGTAATCCTGACCCGTATCCAGCGCCGCTGAAATATCCCATTCCTTCGGTTCCGTAGAAATAAGCTTGATTCAGTTTCCCAACAGTAATGTCATGGCTTTCAAGACCTGGAATTTCCACCCACAAGTCACGTGGTAATGCCAAAACAGTTACTTTCTGAGTCTGAAAATCAATCCTAGCAACCCTTATGGCATCTGCTAATCCATAAAGGTAATTCTTAGATGCCACTCCGGTAATAAGTACAGTCATTGTGGGAGGTCCACCACACACTGGTTTCACTGTGGGTTGAAGAGTTTCATCAGGCATACCTGTGCTGACTTCGCCAGTTTGTGATGCCTGCCCTTCCGGGGAAGATTCAGCAGTCTCACCACCAAGCTCCAAAGCAGGATTCAACGGTTTATTCCAGGTAGTATATAACAAGTATGTTCCCCCAATTAAAAGTGTAGATATCAAAATTCCCAGAATAGAGATTTTAAGCATTCTTATGTCGATATTTTCGAATTTATCTTTGATCTTCATATTTTTTCTTTTAGTTTCTAAACTGCCCATTTCATTTGTTTCTGACAATACGGCATCATACCACGATTTTCAATAGAAGTCACCAAATACTAAATCCATAGTAAGTTTACTATGCGCAATATCCTAACCCGTTATATCTATGCCTGTTTTTACTATCAGCGAAGCAGTAATTTTAAACCTGGCGGGATAAAATGGGGTTGAATAAATGTAATTTCCAAAAATGCTGCCGGATTAAATCGCGATCATATTTCCTGAGAAAAGATTAAACACCAGGTGATTATGATTATATTTTTCTCAACTGCTAATAATCTTTTTGGTCCATTTTATCTAACATTTTTTGAATTAAGAAATGCAGATCCAGCTCCATCTTTACTTTTAAATTGGTCTTCTGGAATGAACTACCATTCAAGATGGTTTTTACCGCCGCCTTTGCGCATATAAAACCTGGTAGGTATTTGATTTTTCCTCTTGAACTACAAGGATCGTTTCCGAGATATCTAGAGGGTTTCCCGGGAGGAGAGAGAGCGACAATTTACCAGACACCTTGGGGGAACACCCTAGAGCGCCTAGAACGACACTGATTACTAATTCCAGAATGAGGGGTGGTGTTTTGGGAGGAGGAGATTTTGTGACGGGGAGACTTGGAGACAGGGAGATTTGGAGACGGGGGAAGGAAAAATCACAAGTCCTCCAGCGCCGGTTATGGCCAAAGGCCATCTTTAAAATCAGCTATCAGCCCCACCACGAGATCATGATCAGGAATGAGGACATACATATTATATCCCTGCACCTCATCATAAACTCTTGTCTCCTCTACTAGCTCCTGAGGAAATTCAGTGAAAACGATATCATTTTTGATATCAATTTTTGCGATCAGGCAAAGCAGTTTGCTGATCTCATTTGGCGTGAAATCCATCAAAACATTGTTCTGATAAATTTCGACCAAGCCCGGAATGTTCTTTATGCCCTCCGGGGTGAGCAGCGCCTTGACAAACGCTTTAAACAAAATTGTTTGGTTTCTCACCCTGCCAAAATCACCGATCAGCGTCCGATGGCGAGCTACCATTTCGGCTTGTTTTCCATCTAAATGATGAGTTCCTGCTTCTAGATACAACACGGGTTCTTGAAAACGGTGTCCATAAACATCTTCCGGTATATAGACACTTACTCCTCCAATTTGATCAACCATCCTCCGAAAGATCCTGGTGTTAACAGAGATATATCGATCTATGTTTAAATTGAAGTTCTGGCCAATAGTTTTTGCCAACAAGCCTGGAGCGTGATCTTCCCCTTCATAATAGCCCATCCCGGGGGATCCGTAAAAATACGCCTGATTCAGCTTTCCATTAGTAAAAGTTTCAGTAATTCCAGGAATAGCCACCGGGATCGAAACATACATATCCCTGGGTAGAGGTAAGACCGTAATCTTCCCATTCACAAAGTCCACTCGTACCACCCTGATGGCATCAGACAGGCCGTAGATATAATTCTTGCCTTCCACGCCAGTCATCAGAAAATACATTGTTTCAGGTCCTCCACAGATGGTTTCTGGAGAAGGAGTAACGGAAGGGGTTAAGCTGACAGTTTCTGTCGGAACCTTTGTTTCTTCTGGTTCCGGACTGATTTTAATATCCGGTATGAGAGTTTCCTCGGAAGCTGCCTGAAGCATACTTTTAGCAGGTGTCTCTGTGATTTTCTCAAGTTCAGTACCTAAGGGTGTGTTCCACCAGCTAAAAAAGAAGATCACAAGCATCAAGAGAGTAATGGCTGAGCCAACTCTAATCCCAAATTTTATTGGCGCTTTATTTATATATTCCATCAATTTATTCAGAATATGTCTCCTGTCTATAGACCCAATAGTTTTTACGATAAACGATCAGCTCTGTTTCTTTCTTGAGGTCCATTTTGCCATAATATCGGCTGAAATTAATGATTTTGCTCACCGGTATTAGGATTATAAGGTAAAAGAAACAATTTAAAAAATAATAGTTTCAATCCCAAGACAACGAATGCCGGCTGCTTGAAAGGGAGCTTCCAAAAATGCTGGCGCATAGTATCACGATCATATCTGTTGAGAAAGGATAGTACAGAGGGTGTTAATAATCCTACTAATCTTACATAATCATTCCGGTCCATTTTTTCCAGTAATTGCCGAATGAAAAAATGCAAATCCAGTTCTCTCGTTACCCCTAATCGCGTTTTCCTGTACGGCACTTCATCAAGGATAGCACGTGCCGCCGCTTGTCCACCGGACAATCCGGTAACTGCTCCTCCTACAGTTGTGACTTTCACCTGCCCCGCAGCATCACCTACCAGCAGGATATTTAAATCACCTACCTTGTTTTCGAGTTTCTCTCCCGGAGAATGCAGGGCTGCCTGTCCGGATTGATAAGCCAGGGGTTGATATTTGCCTTTTTCCAGGAAGCTGTCCAGCAGTTTTCGGATATCGGTTCCCGGTTTGGCAATCAATCCCACCACGCCTTCCCTTTCTGATTCCGGTATCAACCAATAAAAATAAGGGGTTTCTCCAACCTCGAACCAGATTTTTGTTACCCCCGGATCCCAATCGTCTGGAAGGATTATTTCAGCTTGAAGAAGAGGGACCACTAGAGGGTCAGCTAAACCAGCAGCTTTCCCAACCGCGCTGGTAAACCCATCAGCGCCAATTAAATAATCCGCCTTGAGCAACTTCTCTCCAGCGTTGGACCGGATCTTTATCAGTGTGCTCTCATTTTCCGTTTTCAAATCCAGGAATTCACTTCCAAAATGAAGATCAACTCCGGCATTCT
>JAUWEC010000003.1 GCA_030608465.1 Chloroflexota bacterium | reverse complement strand
GGATGAAATTTTTAAAAACCTGGAAGAAAAAGACATTCTATATCATGTAGAACCCTATACGCACCGCTATCCCACCTGTTGGCGCTGTAAAACCGAACTCGTTTTCCGTCTGGTGGATGAATGGTTCATCAACATGGGTGAGAACTACCAGAAACCCCGGGAAGAGATTACCGCGGAAGAGAAGGAGTCCAGCCTGCGCTATCAAATTATGGATGTAGTGGATCAAATCCGCTGGATCCCTGATTTTGGATACGCCCGTGAATTGGATTGGCTGCGAAACATGCACGACTGGATGATTTCCAAAAAACGCTACTGGGGATTAGCCTTGCCGATCTGGGTATGTCAGGATTGTGATCATTTCCATGTGATTGGTGATGAAGAGGAATTGGAAGAAAGAGCCATAGAGGGATTTGACGCCCTCAAAGGGCATACACCTCACCGCCCGTTTATCGATGAGGTAGTGTTGGCCTGCGATAAATGCGGTGGAAAGATGACCCGTATTCCCGATGTGGGCAATCCCTGGCTGGATGCGGGCATTGTGCCATTTTCCACTTTGAGTTTCCGGACTGATCCGAAATTCTGGGAAAAGTGGTATCCCGCTCACTGGATCAGCGAATCATTTCCGGGACAATTCCGCAATTGGTTCTACAGTTTACTTGCCATGGGGACCGTTCTGGACAACTCGCCTCCTTTCCTGGAGAATTTCAGCTACGCCAGCTTGCATGCAGAAGATGGCCGGGAAATGCATAAATCCTCGGGAAATTCAATAGAGTTCAACGAAGCCGCGGATAAAATGGGCGTGGATGTTATGCGCTGGCTGTACAGCGCGCATAAACCGGAAAACAACCTGTTGTTTGGTTATCACCGCGCGGAGGAAACCCGCCGCCGGTTCATCATTCCTTTCTGGAATGTCTATTCCTTCTTTACCACCTATGCCGAAATCGACGGTTGGTCCCCTGAATCAAAGAAATTTGACCAGGATTATCCCGAAGGACCTACACCAGAAAGTCAAAATCCGCTGGACCGCTGGATCCTGGCCCGGTTAAACCAGACCGTAGAACAGGTCACATCGGATCTGGAAAACTCAAACGCATATAACGCTACCCTGGAATTCGAGTCCCTCCTGGATGATCTGAGTAACTGGTATGTCCGCCGCTCCCGGAGGCGATATTGGAAAACAGAGACTGACCAGGATAAAAACACCGCCTACGAAACGCTCTGGCACGTCCTGGTAAAGATGAGCCGCTCCTTGGCCCCGGTGATTCCTTTCCTCACCGAACAAATCTACCAGAACCTTGTCAGGTCATTATACCCGGATGCCCACCAGAGTATCCACCACACCCTCTGGCCTGATGTAGATCAGAATGCCATCGATCAAAAATTAATCGATCAGATGAAATTAGCCCGGGAAACCGCCAGCCAGGGACTAAGCGCCCGCAGCAATGTTGGGATCAAAGTCCGTCAACCTCTCGCTCAAGTACTGGTTCACGTCAAAGAAGGTCGAGCAGAACTTGATAAAGAGCTGATTGAAATCGTCAAAGACGAGCTAAATGTTAAGGACCTGGTATTTGTCCAGGATGCAAAATCCCTCCTGGTCTATAAGGTGCTTCCAAACAATCGTGCCCTGGGACCAAAGTACGGGACGGACTTCCCAAAAGTTCAAGCCGCTTTGTCTGAAAAGGATCCGGAGGAAATTGTCACCCTGGTGAATGAAGGCAAAAATATACCCCTAGAACTGGAGGGGAAACAAATCCAGCTCACCGCAGAAGAAGTCCTCCTCCGCAGTGAAGCAGCAGAAGGCTTATCCACAGTGGACAGCAAACTGCTTACCATTGCCATTGAAACCGAGATCACTGCGGAACTGCGGGATGAAGGACTTGCGCGGGAAATCATTCGCCGCATCCAGGACTTCCGAAAACAAGCAGAATTTAATATATCCGACCGGATTTCCCTGGTTTACCAGGCTTCGCCAACCCTCCAAAACGCTATTGAAACCCATCGAGACTACATCATGGAAGAGACTCTCACGGTAGAAATGAGTGAAGGCGACCCGGAAAAAGACATGTACAGCGGAACCTCAAGTTTCGAAGGTGAGGAAGTGACCTTGGGATTAAAGGTTGTTGAGTAGATAAACACGTAGGGCATGGTTTCTTTTTTTGAGGATACGGTTTCATTGAGGAAACTGTATCCGATAGATTAATTATTTGTTATAATCAAATTTATGTTCAGTGAAAAACCACAAAATCTGACTGGATATTATTATCCTCTTTAGAAGCGCTGGATCGAACAACAGACCAGTGCTTCTCATCACGCCCTCCCTTGTGGGGGCGTGTTATTATTTTTAGTAGCCTGATTAGAACAGGGAGAACCTGATGGCTAAGAAAAAAATGACAATTGACGAACAAGTAGCTTACCTGATGCAGGGCGCCGAATATGGTGATGATCAGGTAAAAAAAGCCATGGCAGCGGAATTAAAGGAACGGCTGCTGCAAGCTGAAAAGGAAAAACGCCCCCTCAAAGTCTACTGCGGATATGATCCAACTGCTCCTGATTTGCACCTGGGTCATACCGTAACCATGCGCAAACTAAGGCAATTCCAGGAACTAGGTCACGAAGTGACATTCGTGATAGGCGATTTCACATCCCTGATAGGTGATCCCTCCGACAAGGACAAACTGAGACCCCGCCTGTCCCCTGAGCAGGTTGCCCAAAACGGACAAACCTATGCTGAACAAAGCTTCAAAGTTCTGGATCCTGAAAAAACCATTATCCGTCACAACTCAGAATGGTTATCAAAACTGACCTTTAAAGACCTGATCCACTTAAGCTCTAATTTCACTGTAGGACAGTTCCTGACCCGGGATAATTTTGCCAAACGGTTTCAAAATAACGAAGCTATTTACCTGCACGAATTTTATTATGCCCTGATGCAGGGATATGACGCCTTTACCCTGGACGCAGATGTCCAGATAGGGGGCAGCGATCAGTTATTTAATATAGTCACAGCTTCCAGGAAGCTGATGACAGCCCTGGGGAAGAAACCCAATATTAGCATTATCATGTCCATTCTGCCGGGCACAGACGGTGAAATCAGGATGAGCAAGTCTTTGGGCAACCATATTGTCATCACAGGTGATCCCAAAGACATGTATGGAAAATTAATGAGCATTCCGGATAAGGCCATGGGAATCTTCAGTCGGCTGGTAACCCGCTGGACTCCAGATGAGATTAAATCCTTTGAAGAAAAGATCTCTAGCGGCAGCCTGCACCCAAAAGAAGCCAAGATGAAACTGGCTCGCGAAATTGTAACCATCTACCATGGACAGAAGGCAGCAGAAAAAGCTGAGGCTGAATTCGTCCGAGTCTTCCAGGAGCAGGGCCAGCCTGAGGAGATGAATGAATACAAACTTAAAAAAGGCCAATCAGTCCTGGATATGCTTCAAGAAAGCGGTCTCACCGAGAGCCGCAGCCAGGCCCGGCGGTTGATTCAACAAAATGCAGTCCGCCTTGATGATCAAATATTGGAAGACCCACATGCCAAGTTCCCCGGGAAAGGGGTGCTGCAGGTTGGTAAGCGCCGTTTTATAAAAGTAATCTGACCTGACCTTGTGTATAGGGCGGTAAGCCGTTATGTCCCTCCACTTTGCTTTTCTAGTATTAGAAGAACATCCCTATGGACGGGAGATGCTGCGAATCCTATTGGAAAACGACTTGGTACCCAGTATGATCATCCAAGAGGTGTCAAATGTGGGTGATGTAGAGCGCGAAAAATTCCTGACGCGCATTGCAGGTCAGCCAGTGCCACCGCATCTGACGCAATTGATCTCTGGGAGGAAGATACCGGTATATTGTGTATCCAATCATAATGACGACACCTGTAAAGAATTGCTCTTAGCCGATAAACCTGATGTACTAGTATTAGGTGGAACGCGCATCATCAAACCAAACATCCTTGAAGTGCCGTGCCAATCTACGGTCAATTCACATCCAGGCTTACTTCCTTGGCTGCGCGGGGCATCTTCGGTAGGCTGGGCTTTATATAAAGACATGCCGCAAGGTGCTACCGCTCACTTTATAGACCCAGGAATTGATACCGGCGACATTATTGTCTCAAGGCAGCTTCCTGTCTATCGCCATGATACTTATGAAAGCATTAATTATCGCATTGCCATACTGGCAGGAGAATTGATGGTTGAAGCAATAAATTCCATTGCATATGGAAAAGCTCCCCGCACACCCCAAGACCCTAATGTGGGGGAGACCTTTAGAGTCATTCCAGACGATTTATTAGAAGAAGGCAAACAGCGTCTGGCAGAAAGCCGCTATTCGCATTTCGCAGATTGAAGAACACAAGATATCACTCCCGTCTCCTGGAGAGCAGCCCAAGACACCGCATTGCTCACTGAGGAAGGTTTGCATCCTTCTGGCTCCATGTAAGAGTTATGGGTGAATTTTATTATTGATCCGTTGCGTAATATATTTTCCAGCTTTGTAATGGTGATCACTGATATTCTTGAAAGAGGGATTCGTCCATGGAAAAATCTACTGAAGAAGTTTATGCCCTACAGCTTGATAACCAGGATACGCTGGCTGGTTTCCGGGAACGATTTGTTATCGACGACCCTGACTTAATTTATTTAGACGGTAACTCGCTGGGAAGACTTCCTCAAGCCACCGTCCCTCATCTTCAGGACGTTGTCAAAAATCAATGGGGAAAAGACCTTGTCCGGGGATGGAATCGCGGTTGGTTTGAAAAACCGGGTCAGTTGGGAGCAAAACTGGCAGATTTGATCGGCGCGGAGCCTGACGAAGTGTTGGTTTGCGACACAACTTCATTAAATCTTTTTAAACTCACGGCTGCAGCTTTGCGATTCCGGGTTGATAGATCAATCCTTCTCAGTGATGAATTTAATTTTCCATCAGACCTGTATGTTTTTCAGGGCGTCATTGAACTATTAGGGAATAAGCACCGATTAAAGCTGCTTAAATCGGAAGATTCTATCACCATCGGCGACCAGCGTATTCAAGATGCGATCACCGAAGACACTGCGCTGGTAGCCCTCACCCATGTGGCGTTTAAAAGTGCTTTCATGTATGAGATGGAATCAGTAACCAAACTTGCCCATCAAGCCGGCGCTCTTGCCTTATGGGACCTCTCACATTCCGTGGGTGCGGTTCCACTGAAACTCAATGAATGGCAGGTAGATCTGGCTGTTGGCTGTACTTATAAATATTTGAATGGAGGACCGGGGGCACCAGCTTTTTTGTATGTACGAAAGGATCTCCAGAACCAATTAATCCCCCCCATCTGGGGTTGGTTTGCTGACCAATCTCCATTTGATTTTAATCTGGACTTCACTCCGGCTGAGGGAATATCCCGGTTTCAAATCAGCACTCCCCATATCCTTTCCATGATGGGAATCGAACCGGCTCTCGATATCCTGCTGGAAGCAGGTATGGGGCACCTGCGGGAAAAGAGTATCCAGCAAACTGAGTACCTCATATATCTCGCTCAGGAGTGGCTTAATCCGCTCGGTTTTCAACTCGGTTCACCCCTTGATCCAATCCAACGGGGATCTCATGTCTCCTTGAGGCATCCCGAAGCGTACCGCATTTGCCGGGCTTTAATTGATCCCTTGCCGGATGACTCATCCCTGCGAGTCATTCCGGACTTTCGCGCCCCTGACAATATTCGTTTGGGTATCGCTCCTCTATATACCACTTATTCAGATATTCATCGGGCACTTAATCGGATTAAAACCATCCTGGAAGATGGCATTTACCAAGAGTATTCAAAAAAACAATTAAAGGTAACCTGATTAACAATTCAGTGGGAAAGAACTGGTTTCTCTTCCTGTTGCCGGCTATGGCCTGTTCTGGACAAAAAACACCGGACAAGAACTAGTTTTCTGTCCGGTTTTATAACTTTTCTCTGGAGAGATTTATTGATATTCCGTTTCCCCGTTTTGGAAAATCATCCGTCGGCGTCGAAAAGCCCAGCACATATAGGATATGGAGACAAAATAACTGGCTGGAAGACGGTGCAGGTTCTTTACTTTTGTACCCAGGACTGTAGTTTTTCCGTGGAATCCCATCGGACCAATATCCAGCTGATTAGCCTGCTGGGTGATCTTATCTTCCAGTTCAGCCAGCGTTGGATCGGGGTTTTTATCATCCACCTGCCGGAGCAAGGCCTCTTTAGAAGCAGCATAGGATGATCCGCGGTCACCGCCGATAGCAATGCCCAGCACACCAGGTGCACAACCCTTGCCTTGGGCTTTCATCACCGCGTCCAAAGCAGTTTTTCGCACACCATCCAGGTCTCGGTCTGCTTTCAGTGATGCATCCGGAAGTTTATACTGAGCGCTTACGTTTTCACACCCTCCGCCCTTCAGCATCAGGTCTATTATTAATTCATCTCCCTCAACTTCTTGAAAGTGTAGGGATGGATAATGTTCATCCCCGCTGTTATCTCCAGTATTCTTTCCAGTCACCGAATTAACTGAATTCGGTCGCAAATACGCCTTAGCCGTTGCTTGAATCACCGCGTCCCTGATTTGGGTAGAAAGTTTCCTCGTACTCCAGCCATCCGGGTAAGAGATATAAAAAATTGGGGTCCCTGTATCTTGACATATCGGAGTTGAATTTGCTCTGGCCATTTCAACATTTTTCAGGATCGTATCCAATGCGCCCTCTGCAGCCGAGCCCTCAGTTTCTTGATCCTTTGATTTTCGTAATTTTTCCTCTACATCCCAAGGTAAATCAGTCGATGTCAAACGCACCAATTCCAAGATTTTATCAGTTAAATCGGGCTGCATAATTCCTCCAAAAATGTCCAATTTTACCTTACCACCTATATCATATATTACTTTACCCGCCCTGGGGAGCACAGTATGAGAAATAATCAATGCTGGATATCTTAAGTCACATCCGTGCAGACAGGCACCACTCACTTGAAAAATGAAACTATGCTATACTAATTCTGAACTATGAAGATTCAAGAAAATAGGGAAAATTGGATCAAAACGCTATATAAATTGCGGCTCCATCATCTCACAGCAACCTTTTTGGAAGCTTCAGGTCCAATCAATCTGCTTGGTGCCCAGTTGGTATATTTAAGCCAACCAGTTTTGTCTCCTTTTATTTCCAATGAACAGTCCCGAGACTTTGCCAGGATATTAGAGGACCCAACGGAAACCGCAATATTTATCAAGGCTCTCAGGTCCTTCGAGCCAACAGCGTAGTTGGAGGTTAACACTGTGTCAGCTACAGGCTTCACAGGGATTGTGGTAATTGTACTCTTCCTCGGTCTAATGATCTTTTTTTCGATCATCAATCAGGAACCGAAGCAGAAAAATATCCGACCCATACCTGCCTACGATAAGATCAACCAGGAGATAAATGTCTCAGTAGAAGACGGCACGCAGCTGCATATCTCTCTGGGGAGGGGGGGAATCACGGGTCCGGAATCCGCTGCGGCTCTGGCGGGATTAAGTATATTAAAACAGGTCATTGAAAAATCATCTGTATGTGATTATCCCCCGGTCGTTTCCACTGGTAATGCAGTAATTTCAATCCTGGCACAAGACACCATTCAGGGGACCTCTAAAGCAATCAGTGTCGCTGACAAGGGTAAAAATCCTTCCGGGGAACTGGTTGGCGTGACACCATTTTCTTATGCGGCAGGAACCCTCACAACCATCCGGGATAAAAATGTTTCCGCGAATATTCACACCGGTTGGTTTGGCAGCGAAATAACCTGGTTAACCACCGCTGGAGAACGGCAGAGCACCCCGACAATTGCCGGCACTGCTCAACTTCCTGCGCAGGCTGTAATATATGCATCAGCGTCAGATCCCCTGATAGGAGAAGAATTATATGCCGGCGGCGCATACCTGGGCGCCGGTAAAATCCATCTGGCCAGCATTTCTGCCCAGGATATTTTCAGATGGATTATCATCTTCATCATTCTCGGAAGTGTCTTATTGAAATTTCTTGGAATTGATACTTTCTTTGAATATATTCTGGCAGGTTCAATGTGAATATTAAATTAAGAGCACCCGTCTCGGCAGCGATTGCCATCGGGGTGGGGGTTGTCGTCCTGGCCGGGTATTTTATCCCATCAATCACCAATATTCGTTTCGCTTTGTTACGGACGGGACTGGTACTAGCTGCAGTTGCGCTGCTGGTTGGAATCATTAATCTGCTCTCAGTCCACTTTAAAAAGATGGGGTCTGACAACGAAAACAGCGGGTACAGTCTCATTCTAGTCATCGCTCTTTTGTTGACTTTAGTGGTGGGAATTATTGACATGGTCCAATCCTACATGCTCGGACAACCCAATTTCCAGATGACAAATTGGATATTCACTTATATTCAACTGCCGATTGAAACTAGTTTATTAGCTGTTATTGCCGTCAGTCTGACCTACGCCGCGGCCAGTATCCTGCGAAAAAGGATGGATCTTTTCTCGATCACTTTCTTTTTTGTGATTCTCCTGGTCCTGCTCGGCTCGTTTTCTATTCCCTCTGCTACCCTTCCTTTCCTGCATGTCATTCGTGATTGGATTGTTCGTGTTCCTGCACTCGGCGGAGCGCGCGGTCTGCTGATAGGAATCGCGTTGGGAACCATAACCACCGGGATCAGGATCCTTATGGGAACAGACCGTCCTTATGGGGACTAACGATGACTGATATCCTCTGCCCCACCTGCGGTAGGTCAAATTCAGACGATCAAGAGTCTTGTGAATTTTGCGGTAGCCCCTTGGGGTTTGATGATTTTTCTTTACGTAACGATCTCCTCCCTCCTGAAGAGCTCGATGCTCTTGGCAGCCTACCGCCGGTTGAACCCGATGATTCATCACGTCTGGATGATTTCTTCCAATCAATCGAACCAGAAGCTTCATCCCTGAGAAATGATTTCTTTCCACCTGATGAAAACGATGATCATGACAGCCTTGAGCCGAGCGAACTACATGATTCATCCCCACTGAAGGACTTTTCCTCATCAGAAGAAATTGGTGACCAAGACAGCATCCAACCAACCGAACCAGAAGCTTCATCCCTGAGAAATGACTTCTTTCCACCTGATGAAGACGATGTTCGTGACAGCCTTGAGCCGAGCGAACTACATGATTCATCCCCACTGAAGGACTTTTCCTCATCAGAAGAAATTGGTGACCAAGACAGCATCCAACCAACCGAATCGGATGATCCTTCCCTGCTGAATGACTTCTTCTCTTCTGAAGAAATCGACAATCAAATCAGCATCCAGCCGACTGAACCATTGGATGATGCCGAACCGGATCTGGAGCCAGCATCCTTTTCGGAGGACTCGGGATGGCTGGACATGCTACAAGATCCGGACTCAACCGCCGATGAGGATCGGGAATCTGAGGTTGTACCTGTGTCCCCTCCACTTGAAGGGAAATCCGGCACCGACTGGCTTGAGAAAATTAAAAGATTGAATAAGAGCAGGGATGAAGTAGATGATGACTCTTCATTTCCTGATTGGTTGTCAGTTACAGGAAAAACGGAAGTGGGCCAGAAAGCAAAACCAGAGGAGTCCGATGCAACCGCGGATGAACTGCCAGATTGGCTGCAGATGGATGGAGATGATGAAAAACTGAATGAATTCTTACAGAAAAAAGATCTCTATGACTCAGATATCAAACTCGAGGATTCTGAGGAAACGATCTCTGAAGAGAAGATAGAGGAAAAAGAAACGACCCAAATATCAATTGAAGAGAGCGTAGAGCACAAGAAATTTCCTTCCTGGGCAGCCGATGATGTCAGTACATCTGCGAAGGATGCCCAAGATATTCCGGAAGAACTTCGGTTCCTTGCTGGAGTCGATCCATTCCAAATTGAAGAAGAGGAATTCTATGATGATTTATTTAGCGAGGAACTTCCCAGCTGGCTGACAACAGCCTCTGGAGAAGAAGGTACTCTCGTCATTGAAGATGAAATATCACCCGGCGATTTACCCGGCTGGGTGGAAGCAATGCGTCCAGTGGTTGAATCTATGGATTCGACTGGCCTATCGGAGGACGAGGACTATATCGAAAACTACGGCCCTCTGGCCGGAATCCCCAGTGTTCTTCCCGCAGAAGCCGAATTTGCCCCTGATACAGAACATGCAGCCAGGAAACCTCTTGACCTCACAGCAACAAAATCCCACCAGGAATATGTAAATCTGCTGAGAAAGCTTATTGGAGAAGAAAAGAAAGTAAAACCCATTAAAAAAGCCGCTCCAGTTCAGACCCAAAGAATTCTCCGCTGGTTGATTGCCATCATTCTAATCATCACAATCGGTGGAACGATTATCTTTGGGGGAACTGTTGATACACAACTACCTCCAGAAGGGCAAATCAATAATTCTGGTTATGGCGCTTTATATAATCAGATTGATGAGTTATACGACGGACAACCTGTTTTGATAGCCTTTGATTATCAACCCGCCGCAACTGCTGAAATGCACATTGCCGCGGCTGCTGTTGTAGACCATCTGATGGAACAAGGCACATATCTTTCGTTTGTTTCCACACAACCGACCGGACCGGTATTGGCTGAATTTTTCCTGACTTCCACGCAAGAAAAACACGCTTATAAACACAACCAGCAGTATATCAACCTGGGATATTTACCCGGCGAGTCTGCAGGTTTGGTAAGCTTTATGATCGCCCCTAAAAAAATCATTCCCCTCGCTTTTGATGGAAGCAACGCCTGGGAATCCCCTCCCCTGACCAAAGTGGATTCAATCGGGGATTTTGCTATGATTCTGGTTATTACAGATGATCCTAATACAGCAAAAATCTGGATCGAACAGGTAGGCACCCATCTTGAAAATACACCCTTGAATATGGTGGTCAGCGCTCAGGTAGAACCATTAATCCAGCCATATTTCCGGGCTTCTCCCCAACTACTCTCAGGGTACGTTTCAGGAGTAATTCACGGTCTGAATTATGAACATCTCCGGGAACAGCCGAACCTTGCAAATGCAGCCTGGCTTCCGTTTAACATCGGCATTTTCATCACTGTGGGGACAATATTTATTGGCGGATTGGCAAATGGCGTGTTTTCATTATTTTCTCGCCACAGAGCCGGACTGATAGGAGAGATTAAGTGAACCTCACCATAATAAGCCTATTTGATTTCATAGGACTTGGACTGGGTTTTTTGCTTACCATCTTAATCTTCAGCTACCTATTGGGAGACAATCCTTTCTTCCGACTTGCAATCCACATTTTTATTGGTGTTTCAGCAGCATATGTTGCCCTCATAACCATCAATAATGTGTTGATCCCCCGCCTGATAATTCCCCTCATCAATGGAACGCAGGGAGAACGCTTGTTATCCCTCCTGTTGTTTATCCCCGGTCTCTTTTTATTAACCAAAGCCACACCGTTTCGCAAAGCGGGGAATTGGTCTGTAGCAATCCTGGTTGGGATTGGGGCAGCAACCGCGGTCGGTGGGGCAATTACTGGAACGTTATTCCCACAGATCTTGGGAACTATCAACAGCGTGGATCCATCTGCTTATGCAATCTCAACCAGCCGATGGGACCAGGCTATTAATGGCTTTATAATCGTCTTGGGTACCATTACTACTTTAATTTATTTCCATTTTGGGACTCGGGAAACACCGGGACAGTCGAATGAACGACTGCCTATTATTGAAAATATAAGTAAAATCGGTAAAGTCTTTCTGGCAATAACCTTTGGGGCACTTTACGCCGGTGTCTATTTATCTTCCCTAGCAGCGCTGGTTGAACGGTTGACATTTGTCTGGGAATTTTTGAATAGTATTGGGTTTACGCTGTTTTCGACTTAATAATTAATATGGATATAACCACTGTATCGGCAAAATCTCTCATAACATTAGATATCGGCAACACGATCACCAGGGCTTTATTCTTTGATGTGGTGAGCGGCAAGTACCGGTTTGTAGCTTCTGCATCCGCTCCCACAACTGCCGGCGCACCCCTCTTTGATGTAACCGAGGGCGCCTGGAGAGCAATTGAAGAACTTCAGCATATCACCAGTAGGACATTCTTCAGCGAGAAAGAGGGATTGATCATTCCCAGTACCAAGGATAATCAAGGCGTTGACATCATGGCGGCGACCATGTCCGCCGGAAATCCAATATCTGTGGTGACAGTTGGGCTGCTGGATAATGTATCTTTGCTTAATGCCCAATACCTGGCTCACACAACATATTCCAAAATCATGGCTGAAATTTCACTCAATGACCGGCGCACATCATCAGACAGGATCAATTTACTGACCGAAAAGCGCCCAGACTTAATCATCATCACCGGGGGCACAAATAAAGGCGCTTCAAAATCTCTCCTTAATATTTTGGAAAGCATCGGCTTATCAAGTTATCTTATAGATGAAAGCCAAAGACCTCACATCTTATATGCCGGCAATGAAGAACTTCAAGAAGAAGTGAAGTCAGGATTGGAAAAAATCAGCAAATTGCGCATCGCCCCTAATATTCAGCCGGTTCTAGGAAAGGAGAACATTTACCCCGCCCAAAATGAGCTCAATGAAATCTATAAAGATGTCCGGATAAAGCAAACCGGCGGAATCAGGGAAGTCTTATCATGGACGGATGACAACTTTACCTCCACCGCATCAGCACTCGGACGGGTGATCCGTTTTTTGAGCGAAAAATATGAACCAGAAAAAGGGGTCATGGGTATTGACATTGGATCGTACGCCACAATTCTGGCCGCGGCGTCTTCGGGCGAGGAAACACTCCGAGTCTTTCCAGGACTTGGTGTTGGAGCCGGTTGTACCGGAGTCTTGGAGGAGAGCTCCCTTGAGGAAATTACCCGCTGGCTGCCGCTTAAACTAGCCGAGCAGGACGTCCGGGACTATATCTATACCAAGTCTGCGTATCCTGCCAGTCTGCCGACAGAATCTGAACACCTGGAAATTGAGATTGCCCTCGCCAAACAGGCTTTAAGAATCGCTTCTAAAAAAACCATTCCCAGCCTTCATAAGCGATCTGCAGCGTCCAGCTCGCTTATGCCTCCAATTGAACCCATCATTGGATTAGGCAGAATTCTAACTCAGGCTCCCACCCGATCACAAAGCCTGTCAATTCTACTGGATGGTATTCAACCGACCGGCGTAACAACTCTCGCGCTGGATCAAAACGACTTATTGCCCGGATTGGGTGCGGCAAGTGATATCAATCCCCTGTTAACAGTTCAGGTTATTGAATCAAATACATTTCTAAATTTAGGCACAATTATTGCACCAATGGGATATGCCAGACCCGGAACCCCAATTCTAAGAATCCGAGTAAACCGGGAAGATGGGAGAACTTTTACCCGTGAAATTAAATTCGGGTCATTGACTGTTCTTCCAATCGAATTAGGAGAAAAAGTCTCCCTTCACCTCCGTCCCCTGCACCGCTTCGATGTCGGTATGGGAGGACCTGGCAAGAGCGGAAAGGTGAACGCAGTAGGTGGATCATTAGGCATCATCATTGATGCCAGGGGTCGTCCGCTACACTTTTTACAGGATCAGGAAAAGAATTGGAAAAGGAATGAGACCTGGATTAAAACTCTGCTGAAATATGAATAATGAAACCAAAGCAGAGGCACCTGAACTATAATGGTACATTATGTTAAGTAAGGTAAAGCACATCCACGCACTTACGAATATCAGGCGGGAGCGCGTCCTGTCTTCGGACGGACATGTAATCGTTCGCCGTATGCAGAAAGTCACTCCCACAGATGTGATTGTGGTAGCGCCGCTCATGGCCAAATATTTACTGCTTGATATTGCCCAGGGTTTAAATGTAACTCCTGCCCGGGCAGATGAACTGCTTCAGCGGCGAGCCGGGGATGAGCTTTCAACAGGAGATGTAATCGCTGGTCCAATTGGCTTATTCCAGAGAGTTATCCGGGCTCCATTTTCGGGGCTAGTGAAAATTGCCGGAGAAGGAAAAGTGCTTTACGAAATTACCTCACAACCGTTTGAACTTCAGGCTGGCATGGAAGGAACGGTGACCAATATTATTCCTGAGCGGGGAGCAATCATCGAAACCCGGGGCGCATTAATTCAGGGTTTGTGGGGCAATGGAAATATCACCTATGGTGTTATTCAACCTGTCAGCAATAATCTTAATCAGGAATTGTCGGCGGAACAAATAAATATCGGATTCCGGGGCGCAATTCTGGCAGCTGGATACTGCAGCAATCCGGAAGTGCTGGAAATCGCTGCCAATATTCCTATTAAAGGGTTAATCCTGGGAAGCATCTCGTCAGATTTGATTCCGGCCGCTCAATCAATAAGTTATCCAATCTTGGTTATCGATGGATTTGGATCAACTCCAATGAACAGCGCTGCAGAGAAAATACTGGTAGCCAATAGAGACAGGAATATTGCTTTAAACGCCCAGGTGTATGATCCGTTTTTGGGAAAATATCCCGAAATAATAATTTCCCAACCTAACCAACCAGAACCTGATTTACCGATTGAGACTGAAACCCTTTCTTCAGGAAAAAGAGTTATCATAGTTAATGGTCCCCAAGCACCTCAAATCGGGACAATAGACTATATTTATCCCAGAAAACAGCTATTATCAAATGGTATTGAAACCCGTACGGCTGAAGTATCCTATGGCCATGAAAAACGAGCTGCAATTCCGCTATCAAACGTCGAGATTCTTAAGGAATAAGAACAAATACAATTTTGCTGCATAATTGACAGGGCAAATTGAGGAGAGAGAACTATGGGCATGATGAATGATTTTGATGATCTGGAATTCGAGGAAATAGATTCCGAAGAAACTATCTCAACAAGCAGGGGGTCCAACCGGACCTTCCTGGTGGTTGCCGGAATCCTGGGCGGAATCCTCCTGATTGCATTACTCGCTATTGCCGCTTACGCTGTCGTTTACTTACCCAGTCGTGATACCGGACAGCAGACTCAGGTAGCAGCAATCAACGCCACTAATACAGCTGTCGCGGAAGAAGCCCAGCTTACTGCAATCGCAAAACAAATCACACTGACACCAACCTTAACGGCTACTCTTCCGCCAACCGAAACTTTAACACCGGTCCCCACCAACACTTCTACTCCGGTATTGGCACCCACCAATACACCTGAAGCAGCTGGTGATGAGACGCTGGATCCTGCAACTGCTACTGTTGCAGCCCTGTTGACTCAGCAAGCGGGAGATGGAGGAGGGGAAACGCCAATCCCGACCACTACTGCACTGCCTGACACGGGTTTTGCAGATGATTTTGGTGTCCCGGGACTTCTCTTAGCTGCGGGTGTGTTAATGGTGGTAATCATCCTCAGCCGCCGTTTACGCGCATCCTCAACGTAGAAACCTGAGGAAGTACCCTGTCAGTTTTCGTTGATAAAAAAGACAACCACAGCAATCTCGTTAACTGCTGTGGTTGTTTGGTTAATTGCCGGTTTTCGTTCAGGTGATGTTTTCTGCGACAGTTTCCCCGTATGCTAACAGAGTTTGAACCATCTCCTTGCTTCTACACTCAGCATATACCCGCAGAACCGGTTCAGTTCCCGATGGCCGAATCAACAGCCAGGAATCATCTTCCATAATATATTTCACGCCATCTACCGTCAATAAATCAGTAACTTTGATCCCTCCGATTACATCCGGTTGATTGTCTTGCAAATACTGCACCATTTTTTGTTTCTGGATAGGATATTTTAGCCGCTGATCTTTCCGTTCATAATACGCCGGACCGACTTCGTCCAGCAGTTCGTTAACCAGAGTATTAAGCGATTTCTGGTACACCGCAACCATTTCAATCAAGAGCAGACCCATCAGAACCCCATCCCCTTCTGGAATGTTTCCCCGGAAAGAAATCCCTCCAGATTCTTCTCCTCCGATGAGGATGTCCTCTGAGATCATATAATCGGCGATGTGATTAAATCCTACGGGTGTTTCATAAACAGGCAAACCGTACTTTGCGGCCAGTCGGTCAATCATTCTTGTGGTGGATACTGTTCTAACGACAGGCCCTTTCCAACCCCTTTCCTCAACGAGATACCGGAAAGCCAGCGCCATGATTTTATGGGGATCAACAAAATTACACCTTTCATCCATAGCACCAATCCGATCTCCATCGCCATCCAGTGCCAAACCAAAATTACCCATGCCTGTGCTAATCGCCCCCGCCAGAGCGCCCAGATGGGAGCCAATCGGTTCCGGATGCGCTCCTCCAAATCCCGGGTTCATTTCTCCACGGATTTCCTTAACCTCGCAGCCAGTCCCGGTTAAAATCCCCTTAATCATACCCCGCCCGGACCCGTGCATGGAATCCACAACTACCTGGGGAGGATTTGCTGCAATCGCATCAAAATTGATCAAAGTTCTCAGGTGTTGATAATAGTCCGGAACGGGATTAAAATTCACAATCAACCCGTCTTCCACTGCCTGGTCCCATTCCATTGAATTCGGGCCCCGTCCTCGTTCCTGGTTGTCATTCAAATAGATTTCCACCCGTCGGGATTGTTCTGACGAAGCCGAACATCCATTGGCAGCCTTTAACTTAACCCCGTTATAGCGGGGGGCGTTATGCGATGCAGTAATGACAATGCCGGCAATCGCATTCAAGTTTTTTACTGCATAGGATATGGATGGCGTGGATGCGTCTGCTTGTGCAATATACACTGTGTACCCATTGGCAGCCATCACCCGGGCAACATCCCGGGCATATCGATCGGACAAAAACCTGGTGTCAAAACCCACCACAATCCGGTCAGCGTCTGGATTAATGTCTCCAGCAGATTTTCGGTGCCAGTGACCGGAATGAATGGCATCTGCGATCGCCTGAGTTACCAGACGCAGATTATGGAATGTGAAAGTGTCAGATATGACTGCTCGCCAGCCATCAGTACCAAAATTAATAGGCATACTTCTTGCTCCTAAATCTGTACAATTTTTGAATGTACAATATTCTATCACTGATAATCCTGATCGACAGGTTCATCTCTCACTATCGAGCAGGAACTTATTCTGTTCCCTGAACTTCACAGGTTGGGCAGGAGGGTCAATCGCGTTCATTGAAAACTTGAGTTGTGTTAAAATCTATTTTTAGAGAGCCTATGGATTCCAAAACGATTTACTCCTTTCTCCACGAACATTTTCTCTTTAATTACCTGACCGATGAGGAATTAGGGCAGATCTTGCCGCTATTTAAACCTATCGTATTGGAAAAGGGAGAAGTGCTCTACCGGACAGGATTCCCGGGGAGAAATTTTTTCCTCATTGTATCCGGAAAAATCATTCTCCAGGATGAAAATCAGAACTCATCTGTGATCGACGCCAAAGGTCATTTTGGAGAACGGGAGTTAATTAAAGAGGGACTGCGAAGTGAAACAGCTCAAGCGCTAGAAAAAACAACCATCCTGGCAGTAAATAAACGCGGGTATATGGCTATCCTCTCTGCGTACCCATCCATAAAATCCAGAATTTCCGGCATGAAAAATAGTGCTGCCATTCTTCAAACCCATGTGTTCCCCTGGATCGGCACTGACGAAACGATCCGTTTTGTTGACCGCAAACACATCAACGTTTTGTATTCTCAACTGATGCTGCCGCTGATTTTTTTGATCTTAACCGGGATCGGTGCGGTTCTTCTTAATTTGAATTTAGGGCTATTTCTGCCAATTACCTTTCTGATCTTCTGTTTATGGAGCATATGGTTGTGGCTTGACTGGCGGAATGATTTTTACCTTGTCACCAGTGAACGGGCAGCCTGGGTGGAAAAAGTGATCTGGCTTCACGATCAGAGGAGAGAGGTTCCCCTGCAGTCAATTCTATCGGTTAATATCTCAACAAACCAGATTCAGCGACTATTTGGGTATGGGGATGTCATTGTCCGTACATATACGGGAAATATCCCAATGCGGAACACAGCCCATCCTGAAATGCTGCTGGACCTTATTTCCGAAGCGCAGGAGATTGCAAAAACGAGAGCTCAAAGAACAGAAACCGCAAATATCAACCAAACCATCCGCACACGACTGGGCCTGTCAGGGAGTTCAACCTCCCTCGAAACTGAACCTGAGTTTACTGATTTGGAAATGGAGGGAGGCCCCCAACTAACTGAGACGATCACACCTCTCCAGGAATTCTTTAATCTCTTTCGCGCCAGGTATGAGATCAATGGGGTAATCAATTATCGGAAACATATATTTGTCCTGATCCGGAATTCCTGGTGGCTTTTGTTGGCCTTTATCGGCCTTGGGGTCTCTTTTTTCGCCCGTTTAGTCGAGCTTTTGCCTTATCCATCTCTACCGGTGATCTTAATAATGCTTGCTGTGAATTTAGCCGCCCTGGGCTATGTGTTTGCTGATTGGGCAAATGACCGTTTTCAAATTACGGATAAACATATCATTGACCTGGATCGAAAACCATTTGGGAGAGAAACCAAGCGCTCTGCGCTGCTGGAAAATATTCTCAGCCTGGATTATAAAAGGGAGAATATAATCCAAAGGCTGTTTGATTACGGCACAGTCGCGATCAATATCGGAGATATTCAATTAGATTTTGAATATGTCGCTCATCCCATATCAGTCCAAAATGAAATATTTGAACGATATAATACAGTAGTAAAACAAAAAGAGTTGGAAGATGCTCACCGTCGGCGGGATGATATGGTAGAATTTTTAGCGGCTTATCACGAAGAAAGCACTGGCAAAACGCCAGATCCTGAAAATTCAGATTCCTGATTGAGTATTAACGGTAGATCACTGGAGCAGTCCCTCTATGGCAGCGCGAGAAATTATTATTGTCCCCCACCAAACGTTAAGAAAAAAATCCGAAAAAGTATCTGTTTTTGGTCCCGACCTTCAACAATTAATCGAGGACATGATTGAAACACTGCATGAGAACTCCGGAGCCGGATTGGCAGCCCCTCAGGTTAACGTCCCGCAGCAGGTGATCCTGGTGGAATACGGAACTGAAGAGAATGAGGAAATTCCACCGACATTGTATGTCGTGATCAATCCCCGGGTGACCCGTTTTTCCCAGGAGATTGTAACCGGGGCAGAAGGCTGCCTGTCAATTCCAGGACTAATGGGAGAAATCGAACGCGCAGATGAAATTGTTTTAGAAGGTCAAGATCGCTTCGGCGAACCATTAAAGATGCGATTGCAGGGGTGGGTCGCACGGATTTTCCAGCACGAAATCGATCATATTAATGGTATCCTCTTTACCGATCGGGCGACGAGTGTCTGGGAAACCGATGAAGAACACTATCCTGTTTAGCCTTTATGTATCTCACTCATCTATCTCTGACAGATTTTCGAATATTCTCCCGGTTTGACCAGGACATTCCCCAAAACGCACTTATATTAGTCGGGGATAACGCTCAAGGGAAAACCAGTCTTCTAGAGGCAGTCAATTACCTGTCAACTTTAGATTCATTTCAAGCATCCAATACAGCCGAATTGATCAATTTTTCTGCTCTTCAAAATGACCTGGCGGTTTGCAGGATCGTGGCGGATTACCGGAAAGGGGAAAAAAATCACCACCTGGAAATCCGGATAATCCGGGATACGCTGTCCAATGGAAACGCCAGCATTCGAAAAGAAGTTCTGCTGGATGGAAGCCAGACTAAAATCAATTCTGTTATCGGTCATTTTAATGCGGTTCTGTTCCTCCCTCACATGCTTCAGATAGCTACAGGCTCTCCCCAGCGCCGCCGGCATTATCTCAACATGACCATATCCCAGGTGGATCCCCGTTATAACGAATCCCTGTCAGAATATAATAAAGCCCTTACCCAACGGAACGCCTTATTAAAACAACTTAATGAGCGCTCCGGTGACCCGGATCAATTGTCCTATTGGGATGAAAGAATCATCCAGGCAGGGTCCTATATTGTGCACGCCCGGATCCAGGCGATCAGGGATCTCGGGCATTTATCTGCCTCAATCCATCAAGAGCTCACCAGGGGGGAAGAAATCATGCGCTTGAACTATCTGCCCTCCTATGAACCGATGCCATCTCCTCCCGGGCAAATTGAATTACCGCTAGATAACCCGATAGACAGATCCGGCCTGGAATTAAAGGAGATTCAGGGAGGTTTCCGGGAAAGACTTCTTGCACAGCGGAAAGAGGAAATCAGCCGCGGTGTGACCACTCTTGGGCCACATCGGGATGATTTGCGTTTTATCAGCAACGGTATTGATCTTGGTAATTTTGGTTCCCGGGGGCAGCTGCGGACTGCTTTACTGGCAATCAAATTAGCAGAAGTTGCCTGGTTAAAAGAGAAAAACGGCCAATGGCCGGTATTACTGCTTGATGAAGTACTGGCTGAATTGGATGATTACCGCCGGCAGGATTTATTGGAACGCCTGACAAAAACCGAACAATTGCTGTTAACAACGACCGATCTGAATTTATTCTCTGATGAGTTTCGGAAAACCGCAACCAGATGGGAAATTCGAAATGGTCAGCTGACTGTTTAATCAGAGAGGTTTTTTACTGGGCACGCCCACCCGCCGGGGATACTTCTCGGGGGTTGAAGCTTTCTTTACTATCGTAATTAAGAACCTGTCTTCAGTTACTCCCGGAAGCGTTACTTTTTTTATCTGGGTTAATTCACCCCCCAATAACCCTACTACCTGGTGGGCTTTTTGGGCTTCAGACGGACCTTGATCCCCTTTCATCGCCAGCATATTTCCGCCGATTTTAACAAACGGGAGCATGTACTCACTGAGCGTGGAAAGCTTGGCAACCGCCCTTGCTACTGCCCAATCAAATTTTTCCCTGAATTCCACATCCCGGGCGAGGCGCTCTACTCGTTCCTGGATTACCTGAATTCCCTTTAAATTCAAACTGTCTATGATATGCTGGCAAAACTCGGTTTTTTTATTTATAGAATCTACTAGAACCACTTCAGTATCTGGCAGCAGTATCTTTAATGGAATACCGGGAAAACCCGCTCCGGTACCGATATCAATCAACCGGTTTATAGATGTGTTTTGGATGACCAGATAGGGACTAAAGGAATCTAAAAAATGCTTTACCCGGATCTTTTCCGGTTCATGAATCGCGGTGAGATTAAACCTGTCATTCCATTCATCCAGCTCCTGTCTATACCGGTCCAGGAGGGATAATTGGTAAGAACTGAGAGCTATCCCGATCAAGTTCTGAGTTTCCGTCTTTAAGGTTTCCATCTGATGTGAATTATAAAGGATTCTTTAGCGTAGGAATAATAAAAGTCTGATTTCTAATCCGGAAATCAGACTTTTATTTATTGCCTTTTCAGAGACTATTTTTCCTTTTCTCCAGAAGTTTTGTCCTGATTCTTTTTCTTTTTCCTCCGGGTAAATAACCGTTTCAGTCCTTTCCAAATCCAGCGGACAGGAAAATACAGGACTAGCACAACCGGGAGGATGTACAATACAATCCAGATCAAAAGGTTGGCAATAAATTCCAGGGTATTGATAAGAGCCTGTATCGCTCGTTTCGCTACACCAACTGGCTGCCAATTCCCAATTTTGAGAGGCTGTACTGCCTCATTTGCCTGGATATTTACAGATATAGCGGACAAAGAGGCAGACTGCTCATAATATTGCATTTGTCCTTTAATCAATTCTATTTGTTCCTGTACCTCAACCAAGCGGTTGTAGACGCTTAACACATCCTCTGTCTCATAGGCTTGTTCCATGATCTTGGTTAGCTGCTGTTCCGCATTCTCTAGATTTCTCAACCTGGATTCCAAATCAGTATATTCCTGAGTTACATCCTGCCCCGAGATGTTTTCATTCAGAATCTGACCTGCACCTGATTTTATATCAGCTAAAGCCTGATCCAATTTCTCAGCAGGTACTCGGATTGTTATATTGGCCTGGGGAACTTCCAGACCACCATCTACCTGTATCCGGTACAGATTGGAGGTTACTACAAATCCTCCCAAATCAGCAGCGAGATCGCTGATGGCATCAAGAGTTGCTCCCGGATCTTCAACAACAATTGACAGGGATGCATTCTTAATTACCATTCTGGCTTGGGTTGCTTGAGTTCGGATCCCCTGGTCCTGGTAGGATGCTGAGGTGATTGAATTTTCAGCCTCACCATAATAGGAGTCACCAGTATATTCCATCCCCTTGGCCATGGGAGCTCCACTTTCCAGTAAAACTTCGGAGTCATATCCGGCACTGCCCACAGCACAGGAAGATAAGAGAATGGCCAGAACGGACAAGAAAATTAATTGTTTCCTCATGAGCATATCTCCTTTCTTAGGTGTACTTTTCACCCTTAAGACGCTAAATCTGTTAGAAAAGTTCCCTACCATCCCAAATCCAACCGTTGAATGTATTCAGTTGGCAATCCAGCCAATGTCATCCTTTGCTGGACATCTGCAACATCATACGTAACCCGATGCTGCGCCCAAGTCTTTTCCTCGGTATCATAGATTGTGTAAGCTGCCCGGGGATCATGATCCCTTGGCTGTCCAACTGATCCGGGATTCACTATGGTGTTTTCAGGGAGCAGGGTTTTATCCCCTGGATAAACAAAGTTTACGGATGCCAGTTCTTTCCCATTCTTCATATAGTACATTACGGGAAGATGAGAATGTCCTACAAAACAATAAGGTGTTTTAAAATAATCGAAATTTGCTGTTGCAGTGTAGACATCCATGATGTATTCCCAAATTGGGTCCCGGGGGCTTCCGTGAACCAGCGTTACATCATCAACTTCAGCCTGCGGAGAAAGACTCTGTAAATATTGCCGGTGAACCGGATTGAGTTGTTCGTCTGTCCACGCCAGCACTTTTTGGGCTGAGTAGTTAAATTTAACATTTTCAGTTAGACCAATCACCGCACTATCATGATTCCCCCGCAAGCAGATCAAATTAGGAAGATCCCGGACAATCGATACACAATCATTCGGGTCGGGACCATAACCGATGATATCGCCCAAACACCAAACAGCATCTACCGCACCAGCGTCTTCCAGTACAGCTTCCAGAGCTGTGCGATTCCCATGTATGTCAGATATGATTAATACTTTCATTTATGGCTGGTTCCTCCCAGGCATATTTAATTTACCGTAACTAATCACAGTAATTTTCCTAATCATAAGCGAAACCTTGTTTCCAGTAAAGTATATTTGAAAATATCAAACGATTATTGTTATCAATCAAAAATATTATTAACTTCAATCCGACATAATATCATAATCTTCTATTATCCAATGAGCATGATCGTAGGCTGCTCTGAATGGCATTGTTCTTGCAACCTTAACTCAGCAGCTGGTTTTTAGACTGGCAAAACCTCACTTAAAGGTAAAATGTACCCAGTGATATGGCTACTTCAAGGCGATTCTTCCTCAGTTTATTGGTTTTAATGGTCAGTGCCTGCACCAAGCAGGCGCATACAGCACCCTACATAAATTTTTCCAAAGTGAAATCAGATTCTGAACCAGAAGCCACCGCGGATCCTTACATACCTCCAACCAGAATTCCAGATCAGCCGATTTATACCCCTACGCCAAGCGCTCCTAAACTACTTCCACCGTTGCGCACAGAAGATATTACCTATATTGTTCAGTGGGGAGATACATTAAAGTCCATCGCTTACCAGAATAATTTGCTCCCTCAACAAATTATTGACGCAAACGAGATTGCCAACCCCAGTCTAATCTATACCGGACAGGCATTGCTGCTGCCTGCACCTGATATAAAGGATACGGGGCCTGGTTTTAAATTAATACCTGACTCTGAATTAGTTCATAGTCCTTATACAGTCCGTTTTCATACAGTTTCATATATCAATAACCAGTCGGGGTATTTAAAAGATTATCAGGAAGAAGTAAACGGTGAATCTCAGACTGGATCTGAAATTGTCCAGCGTATCTCCGAAGATTATTCCATAAATCCCCGCCTTCTGATTGCCCTGATCGAATATCAAAGTCAGTGGGTAACAACGCGGAGCGATAAAGACAATCCCTACCCGCTAAATCATAAAGAAGCAGGATATGAGGGGTTGTACCGACAGTTAGCCTGGGCAGCGGACGAACTGAATCGGGGTTACTACCTCTGGAAAGTTAGAGGAATCGGTACCTGGACAATGACTGATGGGATTAACGTTCCCATAAACGCGACCATCAATGCCGGATCAGCAGGCGTGCAGCATTTGTTTTCGCGGCTCCTCCCTTACAAGAATTGGTTATCTGCCGTATCAGAGGAAGGCTTCTTTTCTACCTATTCTAGCCTGTTCGGCTATCCCTTTGATTACACATTTTCTCCCCTTGTACCCGAAGGTCTAACCCAACCCCAGCTTCAGCTGCCATTCGAAGACGGTGTAACTTGGTTATTCTCCGGAGGACCCCACGGCGGATGGGATACCGGTTCTGCCTGGGCGGCACTTGATTTTGCACCAATTCCCGGTGATGTAGGCTGCAGTAGCAGCAATGCATGGGTAGTTGCGGTAGCAGATGGCATAATCGTCCGGTCTGATCACGGTGCCGTTGTCCAAAGTCTGGATGGAGATCCATACAGTCAGACCGGGTGGTCTATCCTGTATATGCATATTGAAACCCGAGACCGGGTTAAGACTGGATCCCGTATAAAGGCGGGAGACCGAATTGGACATCCGTCCTGTGAAGGAGGAATCTCTACCGGAACTCACCTTCACATTGCCCGACGGTATAATGGAGAATGGATTCCCGCTGATCAGGATATCTCTTTTATCATGGACGGCTGGGTTTCCCAAGGTTTGGGATTTGCTTATCAGGGCATAATGACTCGCGGTGAACAAGTGATTCGGGCTGAAGATACCAATACTGATTACAATCACATTCAACGGTAAAAACCAGTGAAACGAATTATCATTTTATTACTCATGCTCTCCTTGACGGGATGCAATTTATATCAAATAAACCCTCCCGTTTTTATCCCTCCCGTGGGGTACACCCCAACGCCAGTGACACCCAACCCGGATCCGCCTCCAACTCAAGTACCTGACCTTATATATTCAGCAACTCCCACAGCTGAATTTTATCCGACCCCAACTGTATTCATTCCACCTACAGAAACATTAGTGCCTACGCCCAATGTCGAGCGGGAACCCATTGTTTACCATGCCCAAGCCGGTGACACAATGGCTGTTGTTGCCACCCATTTTGGCGTGGGGAAAGATCAAATCAAATCCAATGTAACTTTGCCTGAAACTTCCTTTATCAACCCGGGAACCCTACTGATTATTCCTCAGGTATTAATCAATACGACCTCTGATGTACATCTGCTGCCAGATAGCGAATTTGTTTATTCCCGAGCAATCACGGATTCCGATTTTCCTTCTGATGTGGTCAGTTTTGTGGAACAGGCCGGGGGCTATTTAAGTAAACCACGAGAATATGAACACACGACCTTAACCAGCGGGGGAGAGATTGTTAAACAGATTGCGCAAAACAATTCCATCAATCCTTTTCTGCTGCTTGCCCTGTTGGAATACCAGAGTCATTGGGTATTTGGTCAACCTCAAAACCTTGCCCAGCTGAAATATCCCCTGGGGCACATAGATTACGATGACGATGGTCTCGTACATCAACTTCGGTGGGCGGTCAACCAGCTCTCGATAGGCTATTATGGTTGGCGGGAAGGACGATTGACTGAGATTGTAATTAGGAATTCCCAAAACCCCTCTAGTGATGTAACAGCCCGGATTGAGCCCAGCCTGAACGCCGGAACTGTAGCCCTCCAGTATTTTTTCTCACAGATTCATGAAAGTGATGAATGGATCCAGGCGCTGGATAATGATACTGGCTTTATCACAACTTATGCAGAAATGTTTGGTTCCTCAGAAAATCGAACGCAGTATGAACCCCTTTTTTCCCACAATCTGGTCCAGCCCAATCTTCAACTGCCTTTCACCCTGGGTACTGTTTGGAACTATACCGGGGGCCCCCATGGGGCCTGGGAACGGGAAGGTTCCTGGTCTGCAATTGATTTTGCCCCTTCTGGATTTAAAGGCGAGTGTTCACAATCCTACGCCTATGTAACAGCATCCGCGCCAGGATTGGTCGTCAGGGCAGAAGATGGCATAGTGACCATCAACTTGGATTACAACAATAATGAGCATTCCGGCTGGGTGTTGTTATACCTCCATATAGCTACTACTGGACGGCTTGTAAACGCGGGTGATGAGGTCAATTCCGGAGACAAACTGGGGCATCCTTCCTGTGAAGGTGGTATTTCAACCGGCACCCATGTCCACATGGCGCGGAAATACAATGGGGAATGGATGACAGCCGATGGTCCGATTCCTTTTCTTTTAAGTGGATGGACAGTGCATAATGGTGTTTCAGCTTATAAAGGAAGCCTCACTAAACCCGGTGAAGGTATCGTCACTGCCAGCCCTTACAGTGCTCCAGGAAGCCAAATTAAGCGGTAAAATAGAAAACCTATGTCCCGCTTCCAAGATTTTATTCGAAATCAAGCCAAACTTCTGATTCAGTGTTTTTGGATCCTGGCTTTTCTGCTTTCCGCCTGCTTGCCGCAAATACCGGACCCGGTTACTACTCAGTTCCCCACGATAACGCCAACCCCAACCATCTCTCCCAGGCCGGTGTCAGAGCGTCCAGTTTATTCACCCGGAGAATTAGTGGACTATACCGCCCAATCCGGTGATACATTATCTAATCTTGCTTTCAGGTTTAACACAACGGTAGAGGAAATCCTGGCAGAAAATTCGATCATCCCAGAAGGAGCAACAACCCTCCCGCCAGGTTTGCCCATGCAGATCCCAATCTATTATGAAGCGCTCTGGGGATCTCAGTTTCAAATCCTCCCTAACTGCGCCTTTATTAATGGACCTGCCCAAATTGGATTCAACGTAACAGAATTTGTAGAGTCTCAACCCGGTTGGTTAAAAAATCACCAACAGTATACCGCTGAACAGCAACGCAGTGGGGCAGAGATCGTCTCCTATGTTTCTACAAGTTTCAGCATCAGTCCCCGAGTGCTGCTGACTTTATTGGAATATCAAACCGGCGCGTTAAGCAATCCCATACCCCCTGATGATTTAGAGGATTACCCTTTAGGTTATGTTAAAACCGGTTATCATGGTTTATATATCCAGTTAGTTTGGGCTGCAAATTCTCTGAACCAAGGATATTACGGATGGTTGGTCAACCATCTGGATACACTGGAGTACCTTGATCAAACCATTGAGCATCCGGATCCCTGGCAAAATGCGGCGACGGTTGCCCTACAGTATTACTTCTCCCAGCTGGAACCTAAAGCATTATATGACTACACAATCAGCCCGGATGGATTCCTGAAAATATATCAGTCATATTTTGAGGATCCCTGGAATTGCGAGCCTCATATTCCTGGAAGTTTAAGACAGCCGACTCTGCGGCTTCCATTCGAAAGTGGAAAGACCTGGGCTTTCACGGGAGGTCCCCATACCGGTTGGGGGCAGGGAGATCCCTGGGCTGCGCTGGATTTTGCCCCTCCGAGTGAAACAGGCGGTTGTGAAATAACCAGTGAATGGGCTGTAGCAGTTGCACCCGGGATTATTGCCAGATCAGATACTGGCCTGATTGAGCTGGACCTAGATGGCGATGGAGATACACTCACTGGATGGGTGATTTTATATCTCCACCTAGGAACCCAGGATAAAGCCCGAAAAGGAGCATCGGTTGAAGCAGGAGATCTCCTCGGCCATCCTTCCTGCGAAGGTGGTGAAAGCACCGGCTCTCACATTCATATTGCCCGCAAGTACAACGGGGAATGGATTCCCGCTTCAGGCACTATACCCTTCAATTTGGACGGGTGGATTGCTCATGATGGAGCAGCAGAATATTTGGGCACCCTGACCCGATTTACCGAGACCGTTATTGCCAGCGGGAAAGCAGAAGAAAAAAGTCTGCTCAGCGCACGGAAGATCACTCCCTAGGGTTGTTTTTTCTATTTCGACTCAAAGAAATAAAAAAAGTACGCTGGTTCTTTAAAGGGAATTTTTCTCATTTTGACCTGCTTAGAAGCTAAGCATATCAAGACAATTCAATAATATTAATAAGTTGTTCAATATTTCTTATTTTTTCTCTTGACAAACTGAATTATTTTGATATACTGTAAGTATTGTTCATAATCCCCCACGGGAGGCAGTGATGTTTACAGTAACTTTACACGAGTTTAAAACCAATGAAACGGAGCTTCACAGACAGGCAGCTTATTCCCGGCTGGTGAAATTGCTGGAAAAACCAGATCCATGGACTGCCATAATATTCATCACGATTGGCAGATTATTAATTGAGTCTGGTCAACAAATTATCAACCGTTATCAAACAGCCCAATAGAATTTTTTTATTCCGAAAAAGGAGATCCGATCATGCATGCATTACCCTCACAATGCCCCATCTGTGGTGGAGAAGTTATTGTAACCCAGATTAATTGCCTTGATTGCAATACAACCATTGAAGGCCGTTTTACTTCCCGCACTTTCTCGCAGCTAACTCCAGAACAAATGGATTTTGTAGAAACTTTCGTCAGGTTGGAAGGCAAAATCACCCATATGGAAAAGGAACTTGGGTATTCCTACCCCACAATTCGCAAGCTGCTGCATGACGTCATCCGGGCGCTTGGATACGAACCCGGTGGTCAAGAGGAAATTCCCGAGTTATCTGAAAAAGAACGGCAGAGCATTCTGAACGACCTGGATGACGGGAAAATTAGTTATGAGGATGCCATCAAACAGCTGAAAGACGAGGAGAAATAAGGACTATGGCACAACATACAATCCCTATTGATGATATCTCCCAGCTGGTGATTATCAGCACCGGAGGCAGCCTGTACCTGACGGGTTGGAACCGTGATGAGATTCGGATCAAAGATCCTTCAAAGCAGGATTCATTCAGCAAAGAAAAAGACCGGATTGAGATTACCTTTCCAAATGACGGCATTGTCCATCTACCCCATCACTTGCCAGTCACTATCGAGTCCGTTGGCAAGGATGCGGTGATTAAGGGAATCGGCAGTCCGATTCAGATTTCCTCAGTGGGTGGTGATCTCATACTCAGTGATGTCAGCCCATCAAATGTAAAATCTGTCGGCGGTGATCTGTTTGCGAAACGCATCCAGGGAGATTTAGTGATAGAAAATGTGGGTAAGGACTGTCTAATCAACAATGTAAAAGGACAGCTGTCCCTTCAACAGGTCGGAAAAGACATCCAGATCGAAAAAGTGGCCGGCGGTATTGAAGCTCTGGCAGGAGGAGACGGCCAGGTCAATTTTTCTCCGGTTCCCTGGCAGGCATACAGTATCACAGCTGGCGGCGATATATCTATTGCCGTACCAGAGGACAGTAATGCTGAGCTTTCAATTGAGAGCGGAAAAAAAGATATAACCGTGAAACTGGGCAGCATCGATGAAAAGGTAAACGACAAGAACTTCACCAAACAGCTCGGTGAGGGAGGTCCATCGATCATGCTTTCCGCAGGTGGAAGCGTATTTATAACAAGCGACAATTTCAGCTGGTTATCGCCACTCCAGATAAACGCGGAACAATTCGAAAATATTGCAGTTGATTTTTCAGCACAGACTGCTGAGCAAATAAAAAACCATCTCCGTCATTTTGAAGCTGATCTGAGGGAATCCTTATCTGGCCTGTCTGATTCAATGGAATCAGCCGGTTTATCTGAAGAGAACCTGCAGCAGATCAAAATTCAAATCGAGGAAGGCAGTCGTCTGGCAGTCCAAAAGGCAGAGTTGGCGGCAGTAAAAGCCCAGGCAAAGGTAGAAAAGAGTATCGCCAAAGCCCAACGGAAAGCACAAAAAATGAAAAGGAAAACCAGGGATTTTGATCTGGATCAATTCTTTGCATCACAAATTGATAAAAAGTCAGTGTCAGATAGCGAACGCTTGATGATCCTGGAAATGCTTCAAGAGAAAAAAATCTCTCCTGAAGAAGCCGACGACCTATTAAAGGCATTGGAAGGAAAGAAAAAACGATGACCGCAAATAACGAACGTTTGGAAATTCTAGAAATGATTCAGCGGGGAACAATCAGCGCTCAGGAAGGTTTGAAGTTAATCGAAGCGCTCGATGAAACCCTGGATAATCTCGACGAGGAATACCTTCTCGCTAAAGCCAGGCTTGAAGGAGGAACTGACCCGGAAGCGGGAGAAGGGTTTGATCCCCAACCTGTACTGGAAGATCTTGAAAAATGGAAGAAATGGTGGATTATCCCTTTCTGGATCGGGTTGGGAATAACCGTGTTCGGTAGTTTCCTGATGTACTGGGCCTGGTCTGCTGAGGGAATAGGCCTTGGATTTATCCTGGCCTGGATTCCATTTCTGATCGGAGTTGGTGTTCTGGTACTGGGCTGGAACAGTCGGACCGGGCCCTGGCTCCATCTCCGGATTCAGCAGAAACCGGGAGAAACTCCGAGGCGAATAGCGATCAGCTTTCCACTGCCAATCCGATTCTTTGCTTGGAGCTTACGGACCTTTGGGAATTTCATCCCTGGTCTGCAAGGTACAGGAGTAGATGAAATCATTCTCGCATTGGGAGAAAGCTCCCAGGCAGAAACGCCATTAATTATTGACGTAAATGAAGGTGATGAAGTAGAACAAGTAAAGATATATATTGGTTAGGCAGCGGTTCCTAACGAGGAGAATAACATGGTTACCAGCGAAGAACGGATGAAAATCCTGAATATGATCAATGAGGATAAAATCACCGCAGAAGAAGGATCAAAGCTTTTATCGGCCTTAACCCGAAGAAGCGAAAAACCGAAAAAAGTATCCAAAAGTGGTCTTTCTAATCGATGGCTGCGGGTGAGGGTTACGGATATGTCTACCGGAAAAGCCAAGGTTAATGTAAACGTACCCATGAAACTTGTGGATGCGGGGTTAAATATTGCCGCTCAATTTACACCTGAAATGAAAAGCGGTCAGATGATGGACACTGTGAAGGAAGCATTGGCAGAAAATATCCGGGGGAAGATTGTTGATGTGATTGATGAGGAAGACCAGGAACACGTAGAAATATTTATCGAATAATTCTCCAGTATATATGAAAGATCAACAGAAAGAGCCCGGAAAAAATCCGGGCTCTTTCTGTTTCAACCTATCAGTAAGATTATTTCTTTTTCGGGGCTGTCTCTTTAGCTTCTGCGGTTACTACATCCTGGGCTGCAGGCACATATTCCGGAACGACGATCATCATGATCACATATGCCCAGAAAAGCCCGCTGCCGGTCGCAAAAAAGCCAAAAACAAAGAGGAGCCGGATCAGTGTAGGATCAACATCAAAATATTCCGCGATCCCAGCACAAATACCCGCAATCATCCGGTCGTCCACAGAGCGATACAGTTTTTTATGTTCATTAGCCATTATTCTTTCTCCTGATAATAATAATTATTGTTTCTCTACCACGATATACGTCTAAACCATAATAAAGTTGTAAGTTTATTATGGTTTCCTTCCCAGAATGCTGCTTCCGAATAACGATAAATATATAAAAACAAACAGTCCTGTCGACAAATCCAGAATGGCGTTTTCTTTTGATATAATCATGACTGTATACTTAGGATGAGGTGCTATGGATATCTATGATAAGGAAGCCGTCTCAGTTAATATCAGTGAAAGGCTGCGTGCTCTCCGGGAGGAACGGGATTTGTCAATCCGGGCGTTGGGCCGATTAAGCGGTTTATCAGCCAATGCTTTAAGTGTAATTGAACGGGGTCTTTCCTCCCCCTCAGTGAGCACGTTGTACAAAATTGCAGTTGCTCTCGAAATTCCAGTTACGGCATTTTTTGAAGAAACCCCCCCAAAACAAGATGTGGTTTTTATCAGATCCGCAGAGAGGAACCGCATTCCCCTCCACCGGGGATTATGGGAAGGATTGGGTGGCGAACATTATGACGGCTTGATTGAGCCTTTTATGATCACCCTTGAAGCCGGCACAAGCAGCGGCAGATTCCATATGACACATTCAGGTCATGAATTTGTGTTATGTTTACGGGGTAAATTAGAGTACGAGATAGGCGATCACGCTTATCTCCTGGAATCAGGTGATGCGTTATTATTTTCTGCCTCACTGGAACATAAATGGCACAATCCAGGGAATACTGTAACCAGCGCACTGATCTTAATAGCCGGTTTCCGACCGGGGGAAAGCCCCAGCCAATATCATATTGCTTCAAGGGATCCGGACGGCACAGAATAATCTTTCAACCGGAGATGAAAAAACAGCCTCGAAATCATTCGAGGCTGTTTTAATTTTCATCACTTGTAAAGATTAAACAAAAAGAATTTGAGCGCCTTCGGTAATATCCATAAACTCCATTGCGCCCAAAACTGTTGAGCCTTCAACCAGGTCATCCTGGGTTAATTTCATCATGTCCATGGACATTTTGCACCCATAAACATTGGCGCCGGCATCAATGAGCAGCTTGATGAACTCGGGTACGGGGGGAAAATCTAGTTTTTTAATCTCTCCTCTCATCATCCAGGAAGCAGCGGCAGACATTCCCGGCAGCGCTCCCAGCAAAGTTGGGATCCCGAACCAGGGGTGCATATTGGGATTACCCACAGTAGCGACATTTAGTTTTCCCATTTTCTTCTTGGTGATAATATCCAATCCCCAAAATGTGAAGAACATTTCTACTTCAATGCCGCTCATTCTGGCAGCATTAGCCAGGATTAGAGGCGGGTAAGCCATATCCAACGAACCTTTGGAAGCTATCAGCGCCAGCTTTCTCCCGCCAGTTTCGTCAGAACCTTGATGTAAAGCTCTTGAAGGTTTTGCCATCTTTTTCTCCTTTTCTTAGATACAGCCGGTTGGTTTTTTAAGTCCTGCAATATTGGCGGTAATTTTCGCCGGTCCCCCAGGGAATAATTGGTACATTTCTTTCATGCTGACTTCTGTTTGCTGAGTGATTAGGCGCAGCGTTGGCGGTTCACCCTGGGTTTCAAACTCCTGCCTGGCAAACTTAATCACATCCCAGTGGCGATCTGAAAGGTTAACTTCCAGCGCTTCCGCAATTGCCTGGGCGATTTCTTCTGTCCAGGCAGCCGCATCCTCCATAAAACCGTCATCATCAAAGGCAACGGTGTCAAGAATATCTTGGGTCATTATCTATCTCCTTTTATTAATAAAATAACGATCAGTTATCCTGCGTGTTCCCACCCAGGGTCTTTACAATCTGTAACAAACGGGCCATTCCTTTTCGAACTTCGGGTTGGTTCAATTCCCTCAAAAGCGCAATCGTGGACGGAGATCCCGGATCCTCCCCTATGGAACGAATATCTGCCGGGTCTACCTCAGCTACAATCTTCTCCAGCACACCCCAACTTTCCCGGGCGAAGGTGAAAAAGCCCTCTCTCTCTAAACGATCAAGCCCTTCTACGGTAGTTGAGAAGACTTGTTTCCCGAGCAGTTCCATTTCGTCGGCGATTCCCATCAGCGCCTCGAAACGATCCATCATGGCCAGAATTAAATGGGTATTTCGAAGAACCCTTTTAAGGAGGTAAATTAAATCCTCTAGTTCAAATTCTGTCCCAATTTCAGCCAGTTCATTAATAGTTAACTGAACCAGTTGATTGCCAATTGGTATTAAATCTGCCTTTAGTTCATCCAGGTCACGGCTGCGGCGTTGTTCAATCTCAGCATGGTCTGTCAGAATTCCCACCTGAGCGGTCAGCTGATCTATTTTTTTATGAAGTAAAACGATATCTTTATCCATCAATCACACTCACTGCCATTTCCCGGCCATGGTCATCTGAGATTCAAAGGGCATTTCTCCGCCTTTCAGCAAGATATTCCAATACATCCAGCGGAACATCATTTTGCCCCAATGGTTTGCTGGGGATTCTTTAAGCAGTGAAAATGGTCCTAATCCGGGAAGGGGGTATTTCCCCGGAAGCGGCTCCACGTCGTAGTTAAAATCAATCAAGATTCCCTGTTCAAATCCAGATTCAATAAAACAATTGGCATGTCCATCAAACTCCGCCAACGGCTCTAATCCCTCCATATGCCGAAGCATATTGTCAATCAGAACATCCAGCATAAAGTGCGCTACAGATCCAGCTTTCGAGGTCGGGGCATTCCCAGCATCACCAATCACCCAGATATTTTCCCAGGCTGAAGATTGCAGGGTATGTTTATCAATAGGAACGAAGTTGAGTTCATCACCCAGGCCTGAGCGTTTAATGACCTCAGCGCCCATGTTGGTGGGAATCGAAATCAACAGGTCATAAGGGATTTCACGCTCATCCCAGGAACGAATGGTATTTTTTTTATTGTCTACCTCACCAATGTTGAAATTCGGCTCCAGGCTAATGCCTTTCTTCTCCAACATCCCTCCCAGGACCTCGGCCGCTCTGGGTTTAGTAAAAGCCCCATCAAGCGGTGTGGCATAAACAATTTCTACCTGATCCCGTATTCCCCGTTCATGAAAAAACCAGTCAGCCAGGAAAAGAAATTCCAGAGGAGCTACTGGACACTTAATCGGCATTTCCGAAACATTTACCACCATTCTGCCGCCTTTCCAGAACTTCAAATACCGCGCCAGTTCAGCAGCACCGTCAGGTGAATAAAAATCAAAGATGTTCTTCCGCCATCCGCCGCCATCGAGCAATCCCTCAGTCTCTTTAGGATGAATATGACTGCCGGTTGCGATCACCAGGTAATCATAATTGATGACTTGTTTATCTCTGGATAACAGAACCCGGTTCTTTTCCGGTTCGATCAGCTCGATATCGGAAAGGATCAACTTGACATTAAGGGGGATAAAGTCCCGCTTGGGTTTTTCTACATCCCGGGGGTTGTAAATTCCAAAGGGAATAAACAGCAAGCCGGGCTGGTAATAATGAGTTTCATCCCGATCAACGATGATGATCTCCCATTCCCGGGAATCAAGTTCGTGAACCATTTTGTTGGCTACCATGGTGCCGCCGGTACCGGCACCCAGAATTAATAATGTTTTCATATATGCGTTCTCCCGATCCTTGGCAGAGGTTGGTTTTCCGGATTCAGTCACAAATACTTCCGGTTCTCTTGTTCAAGGCATTATGTAACAGGGCATATAGTACCATGTTACACTATAAGGAAAAGGGCTTTTAATAATTTCTTACAGATTTATTATGTTGTTATGTTTTTCACAAGGAATTGACACCAACAATCCAAAACGACCTCGGTTCAGCAGATATTCCCCCGCGATCAAAGACGGCATGTCTTTCGACCCAACGTTTTCTGTTTAGTCTATTTCTAATTGATCCAAAATGGATGTTTTTACAAACCCCCACCTATTTTCCGTTTCCAGCTGACTCAGTCAATTATCTGTCACTAAAATATAAATCTCTGTATAATAGAAGTAGTTTCCAGGATGACACACCGGGAGGAGTTCTCATGAAATTGAATATTAAAGCCTTTGCCCTCGCCTCAGGTCTTGTCTGGGGAATTAACTGGTTTGCAGTGACGTGGTGGATGATGGCCTTTGACGGAGTAACCAGGGAGGTGATGTTCCTCGGCCGCATGTACCGTGGATTTACACTCAGCCCAATTGGCAGCCTGGTTGCCCTATTGTGGGGTTTCGTGGACGGCTTTTTACTCGGCCTGATGGTCGCCTGGATCTATAATAAAATTATCCCCCACCTCCAATCTGATAAGGAGTAACTCCAGGTTTTACCAGACCTAAATCATCCTGAAAAAACCGAATCGTGATAAGTACTAAAAGAGCCGGGCTTTTATTCCTCGCCCGACTCTTATTTAACTTACTCAGTTCCAAGAGCTATCTCATTTCCTTTTTCCAAACCCCCAAAACTGCCAATCCTGCCAGCAAAGGCGCAGTGCAAAACCCTTTAATACCTGAAAGGTTGGAGGGCTGCTCAGTATTATTTGCCTGGTTTTCGTCCTCCGGGTGTGAAAGGAGAGCTGGTAAACTCTCCAGCTCTCCTTCCCCTTCCACAATTTCGTAAGCAATTTCGCCAGCCACAAAAATCACGCGGTCTCCAAGCGCAAGATATTTTCCCCAAGAGGGTCTGGCCGCAAGTAACTCAAAATAGACCTGTGATCCAAACCCAATTTTCAGAATATCCATGGATCCAGGTTTAAACGCCGTGTCAATCCAAATTCCATTCTGATAGAGGAAAGTTTTATCTTCAATATATTTTAGGATCGGCTGATAAAATCCCTGATCGAAATCACCACTTTGTATTTCCGCCTGGTAAAACGATTCCGCCGAACGTAGGTTTGATTCGGTATCAGATTTCTCAACGGCTTCTGCACCTACTGCCGGTCCGGAATATTGTGCCATCAAATCCCGGGCAGCATCCTCCAGTCCTTCTCCAGTCAAAAAATCACTCTCTTCAATCAGGAATGAGGTATAGGGTGTAATAATCCCATATTTAATACTGAGTTGGACAATCGCGTCCACCCATTCCTGGTTTTCACCCTTGAGGCGGATCTGGGATAATAAATATCCTATCTTCCGGGTTGCCCACAATCTGGGAATATAACTGGTTGAATTTCCAGGCTCATCAGCCAGCGCAAAATCAGCTTCATAGACAAATATCCTTTTTTCGCCATTTACATAACCTGACAATTTAATTTTTGTTTGCCCTGAACTGCCTGCAGGGTATCGATAACGACCTGTAAGCAGTAGTTGTGATCCAGAAAACAAGTCAGGAATATCCGGTGGATAAATTTCTTCCACCAGGATTCCGCCCAAGTCCAACTCCAGGTCAGTCAACACGGGTGTTTTGATCTTGGCAAACAGGGCGGATACTTCCTCATCGATCCGCTCCTGGGGACGCACATAACTGGTTATTCCGCGATTGTCTGCCGCCAGGGTATCCAGCAGCAGGGTATTCACATCATCTCCCACCCCAAAAGCAAAGAGACGAACGCTGCTTGATGCCGTCGCCCTGATATTTGCGATGATCTGTTGGACATCCGTGACACCTTCTGTGGGCAGTCCATCTGTCAGGAAAAGCAGCACGAGCGGTCTTCCCCCTTCACCATCTTCCAAATCGGTCCTGAGAGAAAGCGCTTCCAATAGGGCAAGGTTGATATTTGTTCCCCCCAGCGCATCCATCCTGTCGATCCAGGACCCAGCCTCTGGCGCCCTGGAGACAGGCTGCAGATCCAGGGCAAAGTGTTTAATTCCGGTAGAAAAAGCAATCACATTAAAACGATCTTCCTGATTAAGGTTATTTAATACGTATTTAGAAGCTTCTTTGGCTTGATTAAGCTTCTCCCCCTCCATTGATCCCGAGGTGTCCAGAACCAGGATGATATCTCTGGGTACGATCTGATTGACTTCCACGGTCGGCGCTGCCATCAGAAGAAAATATCCTTCCTGACTTGTTCCGGTCAACCCTGTTTTTTCAGGATAGGTCAATCCGTTCAACCACATTTTGTCAGGATAGGTCAGTAGATGCAAACCTATCTCTTCCTTACTGAATGTGTAAATTAGATCAAAATCCTGATCCGGCAGAACAAATCTTTCCTCATAGCCAATAATCGCTCGATGATCTCCCTCCCGCTGGATATATACCCGGTCTTGATGAGTGGGTGAATATATGGTGTGCAGCGGTTGATCTGATACAAGGGTGATATGAACTGAGCACTCTGCCAGCGGCTGAGCAGAAAACTTTTCTGTATTAAGTGGATAACTATATCTCACCAAACCATTATCTACGGGCAGCACCTGAGTATATTCCAGCTCAATTTTTCTTGATCCGCCAGCCGGAATAGGAAAAATACGTGCCTGCACTGCATCCCGTCCCACATATTCCAATAAAGCAGGGTCGCGTCGTTCGCGAACGATATCTTCATAGATTTTTCGGGCTTGGTCAGCGGGTAGAATTTTCCCCTCCACGGGTACACCATCAACCCACATTACAAATTTTGAAATTGACGCCCCCACGGGCATAGGAAAGATATATGTCCCCTCAACCTCCCAATCATACTCATTTACAAATTCCTGCTCCACATGCGTGATTGCGATTTGATTTTCGATCGTGACAGATACCCGGTGGTAACGGATGGTTAACCAAATATCCTCCAGCAGCACAGGTCCGGACAGCGGGGGTGGGTCGGGAATCACAAAACCATCCGCCAGGGCAGGCTGATAGGTGACCCCAAGCAGGATGAAAACGAAACCAAAACTAGCCAGTATTTTCTTTGGGAGATCCTTGATGTGACACATTCTTCTCCTCCTGAGATAACTCTTGTTGATGCTATTATGACGGCCAGCACCCATCAAAAGTTCCCGAAATCCAAGTTATAAGATTCGGGCAATCAGGAGAAGATGAGATTATTCAAATTGGTAGATAAACTTCATATCAGGATATTCAGTGAAATAATAATGAACCCAGATGTACAAATGACTGAAAAGCGCTGAGAGCAGTCCGGCTTTGGACAGCAATAACAAACACGGGAACCACAATAAAAGGAACCCGTAGAGGTACATGGAGTTTGATGACCATTGAAATATACCTTTTTTAACAAATGGCATATCCCTGTAGATCCGGGGTTGAAAATGATCCATGCCCAACGCTCTCTTTATTCCAAAATATTTCAGAACCGAATAGCCTAAATACATTACCGGAGGGATGCACAGAATAGATAAAAATATTCCCAGCCAGTCGGGAATAGGCAATGTGCCCTGATTTGCAATGGCTAAACCAAAGATAAAAACTGGACGGGCCAGAAGCAGGACCATAAAGCCCAGCCCCCAGACAAAAAATGCCCGCTCTCCAAACCATGATGTCAGTAATTGATAATGGAGTTCAGCGCGCCAGAAAATCACCACATATACTTGGTGAACCACCGGTGCTAAAATTGAGAGCCACAGCCATGTCCTGGAAGACACACCTAAAAACGCTCCTTCCAGAAAATCTCCTTGACTGAAGAAATATACCCCCGAAAGCAAAAAAATCAATGACACCAAATGATAACCCTGTTTTTCCAAGATGCGCATTCTTATCACAATTCCTTTAATTATGTTTTCAGTTAAACAAAATCTCCGTTAAAACTAACATATTTTTCCAATTAATAAATATAGGGAATAAAACATTTGGTCTTATCCATATATTGCTGATATTCTTCACCAAACCGTTCCAGATTGTGTTTTTCCTCGATCCTGGCAGTCAGGATCACACCTATAAAGAGGGCTCCCACCAACCCCCCTCCCAACAACGAAGGGCTTTTCAGGAATGCACCCAGGCCAAAAAGCAGCAGAGAACTATACAGCGGGTGCCGGATGAACCGATAAGCTCCCCGAGTAATCAGGCTGGTTGTGTCCTCAAAATCTCCGGTTGGATTTCCTTCGGTTTTTATCAGAGTAAAACCATGGACAGCTAAAAACAAAGAACCTGCCAAGAAAATCCAGGAAACAATCTGCCTAACCGAAAACGGATCAACGAACCAGCGGTCCGCGTTAAGGAATATCAGTCCCAAGAGACTAACAAATGCCAGAAAACGGGTAAATCGGTAGGGATGGGGCCTGATGAGAGTAAAGGCCAGCAGCAGCACAGAAAAAAATACCCAGAACCAGAAATAAAGCATCATTTATTCCTTTCCTTCAATCTCCACTCCGATTCTATTCCAGGGAATTTTACAACAATACTCAGGCAATTCCTGTCAATTTTTCCAGTGTTTTTACAACACTCAATACCTGGGAAATTTCCTTCACTTCGCGGTAACGATCCTGGATAATCTCAGCCAGCGGGTCATCTTCATGGGACCAGGTAAGGTGGTCTGATAAATATATCACCCAGGCGCCAAGTTTCAACACCGGGACGATATCAGACCGAAGTGAGTTACCAACCATAATAAAACGATGGGGGTCAATTTGATGCCGTTCCAGGATCTCGTGATAGACCTCCGGTGTTTTATCACTTACAACTTCTACTACCTGAAAGAAATCTGCTAACTTGGATGCCTCCAACTTGCGCCGCTGATGAAAAAGATCCCCCTTCGTAATCAGCATTAATGAATACTCTTTTGAGATTTTTTCCAACAGTTGGCGGACTCCATCAAATACCTCAACTTCCGCAGTAAGCATCGCTTTCGCCAGATCAAGCAGCTTCCGGATATCCCCGGGATGAATCTTCTCTCCAGTCAGCTCGATAGCCATCTCGATCATTGAGAGCACAAAACTCATCACTCCGTAACCGTAATACTGGATATTTTCTACTTCAAATTCATCTACTCTATCCAGGTCGTCTTGTTCAATATCATAATCAGCCAGGATTTGTAGGAAGACCTCTCTGCCCTGCAGGTATGTTTCCTCGTTTTTCCAGAGAGTATCATCTGCGTCAAAAGCAATCCAATCAAACATGGTTTATCCTGTTTATGCGGGTCCGCTCCATCAGGAAAGGTTCACGGCTCCCAGATATTGCACCGCTCTGGAACCAATAAAGACTCCAGCCTGACAGGCACCAGTTAAATTTTCACCTTTCCGAAGCGCTGTCAGTAATCCGGCAGCGAAAGCGTCCCCCGCACCGGTTGTATCAATCACATTCTCAACTTGCGGCGCAGGGATGAGTAATCCCTGACCTGACTCTGACAGCCAGCATCCTTTTGATCCCAGTTTAATGATGACTGCAGCCGCTCCCTTCGCATGGAATTCCGCAGAAGCGGATTCGGGGTCATCATACCCGGTTAAGATTTCTGCCTCCCGGAGATTGCATAAGAAGAGATTCAGGAAGGGCAGCAGAGGCCATAAATATTCAGGGTTTTCCATCGCTGGGGAAGTGACCACATCCAACGAATTGAATATCCCGCACTCCTGTGCAAGACTTAATACATCCTCAAAGCCTGGAACAAGAAGCCCGGGCAGGACAAAATATCCCGCAACATGTAATAGTTGAACCTCAAGCTCTTTTAGGATGACTGGTTTAAGGGATTCTGGCCGCAGATTCGCATTCGCCCCTGAGGTATGGATAAACCGGGGCTGATAATCACTATCGATCAATCCAATACTTATGCCGGATCCTTGTTTTTCGAATCGCTGAACGAATCGGGTATCAACTCCCATTCTATCCCAGGTTTGGTTGAGAATGTCTGCGGCATCATCATCCCCGGTACAGGCAATTAAATAAACTGCTTCTCCTTCCCTGGCAAGGCCAATGGCTGTATTAGATCCACAGCCTCCCGGGGTCACTGCAGCTTCCTGAAAGGCAACTGAATCATATCTGGGGACATCATCCACTGTTTTACAAATAATATCCAGAGTCACATTGCCGAGTACTGCAATTGCTTTATTATTCTCAGTCATTAGCAGGAAGTAGTGGAGGGCGTCTGTCCCGCCAATCCTCGTTTTCAGTCACCTTCTCAAAGGCGCGACCCAACCTCAATAAAAGACCTTCAGAATAATCTGGTCCTAGGAATTGGGCGCCGATGGGCAAGCCTTCTTTATCAAAACCCACCGGGACGGTTAAACCAGGAATCCCGGCATGATTTGTAGTCACAGTCAGCTGGTCTGAATACTGCATTAACACAGAGTCCCCGTAAACACCGCCAATAGGAAAAGCCGTGGAGGGGGTGGTCGGTGTCAGCAGCGCATCCAGGCGATACTTCCCCTTGGGATCAAAGATGGTTTCAAAATCACTCCGGATGAGCGCCCTGGCCTTCAGAGCTCGCTGGTAATATCCTTTATCAAATTGAGCAGCGCTTAAATAGATACCCATCAGCATACGAAGTTTTGGCTCTACACCAAATGCGGCACCTCTCGTCTTCCGGTACAGCTCCCGCAAATCCGCAAACGGCTGATCAGTCCGATAGCCATACTTCACGCCATCATATCTGAGTAAATTTGACGAAGCTTCCACCCGTGAAATCACAAAATAGGTTGGGATCCCGTATTTTGTATGGGGAAGCGGGACATCAACCACTATATCCGCGCCCAATTGAGCCAAATAGCCGGCCACACTTAATATGGCATCCTTGATTTCATTATCAATGGGGTTTTCCTTAAGTTCACCGGTTTTCGCATCAAAATAAGTGACCCTGAAGAATTCTTCTGAGAGACCAATTCTTAACCCGTGGATATCTTTCTCCAATTCGGCCAGATAATCCGGTACAGGGACCACTGCAGCTGTATTATCCCGGGGATCCTCCCCGGCGATTGCCTGCAGGACCAGGGCTGCATCCATCACATTGCGGGTGAGAGGACCGGGGCAGTCCAGGGAAGATCCAAAAGCGATCAGCCCATAGCGGGAAACCCTGCCGTAGGTCGGTTTTAGCCCTACTGTTCCACAAAATGCGGCCGGCTGTCGGATTGAGCCTCCGGTATCCGTTCCTAACGAAATTGCTCCTTCTCCGGCAGCCACTGCCGCAGCACTGCCACCGGAAGAACCTCCCGTAACTCTGCTGGTATCCCAGGGATTCCGGGGAACCGGTTTTAATGCAGAAGATTCACTGGAAGACCCGTAGGTAAATTCATCCAGGTTAACTTTTCCTATCATCATGGCGCCAGCCTCAGCCATCCGCTCAATGACCGTTGCCGTGTAGGGAGCAATATAATTGGAGAGGATTTTCGAACCTGCCGTCGCAGGGATACCCTTCACAGTAAAGATATCTTTTGCTGTATAAGGGACACCAGCTAATGGACCAGGGTTTTCTCCTGCTTTCACCATCTGGTCAATCTTTTCTGCCTGTCCCCGAGCATGTTCATCAGCCAGTTGGGTAAACGCGTGGACACTATTAAGATCTTCTTTAGATTGCGCATTAGATACATCAACTTGTCCGGCTCTACCATCCACAGACCGAACCCGTTCCAGAGTCTCTTCCAGTACTTCTACAGCAGAGATCTGCCGGCTTTTAATTAAATCAGCGATTGCATAGGCGGGAAGATAATAAGTTTTCATGAGTTAATACAGCTCCTCATGGGATATATCCGGAACCACGATATATCCATCTTCAAGTTCCGGCGCCTGTTTCAGGATATCTTCCCGGTGTGGATCCTGGCGGGAAACATCTTCCCGGGGAACAGGGCTGTTCATTTCTGTATAAGGAACACCATGGGCTGCAGTCCCTGTTTCTGCATCAATAGGAATTGACTCCAGAACCTCAATAGAGACCATCTGATTGTTTAATTCCTTCCGCAGGTATTCACCTTCTCCTTCCGGAAGCTCCAGGGAAGCAAGATCAACTAGCCGTTTAAATACATCCGATGAAATTTTGTCTGTCATATATAATTCCTTCTCATTTGGAAACTGGAAATTTTACTTGAATTTTATCATTGATTATTGCTGACTTTAATCAATTCAAGTGTGCTGCACATATAAGGTGCATCGCACTTTAAACTCGCTTTTCTAGTTCCACAAAGTGCTCTCTTGCCAATTATCAGGGAAACCCATATTTCTAAGAGGAATATCATCATATTCATCCAGCAAGCTCAACAAACGCCTACTCCAATCAGTCTGGGGTGCAATGTAAGAAAGTAAATATTTCAACATAGTCAATATAGCAAACACACGCTGGTTGTTAATCCTCACGGGGTCATGCCACTCAGGAAGATTTTTTGGTATTTTTGGCCGGATAGGGATTTCGCGGTTCCACAATCGAGCGTGATGGGCACAGGTATTTCGGGTGAAATTCAAGGTATGTAACCAGGATTCGAATACGGGTGGATATAAACCGAATGTCCTAGCCAAGTGTTGTTTCTCTTTGAAATGCAAGAAACGAAAGAATGTAAATAATTGCCCGAAAGTCATCACCTCGGCAGCCATCCAGAGCGGTAAGCGCGGTTCACTGGTGTATTTGTTGAAAAAACGTTGTACGAATTTTTCATTGCTTCGCTCAACCGCATTTTCTGTCTCCCTCATTAAACGACCATGGTCAAGTCCGGCTTTAAAGTTGGATTGTTTGCAATACCCAAACGGACCATGCTCCAAAGTGAAATTCTCAACCATTTTTGTGCGAAGAATCGCCACTTCGATATGCTCAATAGCATCCATCACAAGCAAACGTAAGCGGCGGTCAAAAGTATACCGTCGCCAAATAATCTCATACTTCGTGCCGGAATCAAAATATTCCTTCCCTGTAACAGGGTCAATATGCCTAAAAGGATACCAATACGCGCTTAAACGATAATAATTAACAACACTCAATAGCCTTACCAACGTTTCTTTGTCTGGAGCAATCAATCCACGGTCAAGTAAACGTTGCGCCTGTTCTACAAAAGAGAGGGCCGGTTTGGTGTATTTCATGCAACCTTTTGTCATAAAAAAAACCCGCCACAGTTGAGCGTGTCCAGAAGGACAGAGGCCTGGCGGGTATACTGCTTTCAGTATATATGAAAAATACAGCTTGTCAATACTATTCGTAAGGCGATGATTGGCGCAGGCTTCTCATCCCCTGTGCGTCCTTCTAGAATTATGCCCTACCATTACCTAATAATGTAGCAATAAGTATATCATAACGATACAAAGCAGCTCTGAATGGTAAAATAAAGCCGCTGCGAAAATTCAAACCCGGACGGCAGAACAAACCTCATAGATAGTAAACTATCCATCCGGTCTAACAGGAGTTGAACTATGTGCGGCATTTTCGGAATTGTTACAAAAGAAATTCAAAACCTGGGACCTATATTGGTTGGCGCGGGTGAGCGGTTATCCTACCGCGGCTATGACACTGTGGGGGCTGCGACTATCCCGCAAGAGGGAGTGATTGATCTCCGGAAGGATGCCGGTAAAATCCAGGAAATCGCTGAAAAATATAACTTTCAAGATATGTCCGGAGACCGGGCAATCCTCCAGCTGCGGTGGGCCACTTTTGGCGCCCCCTCCCAGATAAACTCCCAACCGCATCTTGACAGTGACGGGGATCTGGTCGGTGCCCACAACGGAAATGTGGTTAACAATGTGGAACTAAGGGAGCAATTTGCGGCAGAAGGGATGATAGTCCGATCAGAAAACGATGGCGAAAGCTGTGTCCATGCAGTTGAGCGCTACCACGACCAGGGATTCGAAATGGTTGAAGCCATCCGGATGGCAACCCGAGACCTGGAAGGGGATTACTCTTTTGTGATCGGTAAAGTGGGAGAAGACCGCCTCTATGCGATAAAAAAAGGCTCTGGGCTGGTTGCAGGCATCACAGAGGACCTCACCTGTATAGGCTCAGATTTACCTTCTATCCTGCCCATTACCAGGAATATCCTCCGCCTTAATGATGGCGAGATCATTACGATCTGGGCTGGAGGTTATGAAATCACTAGTGTTGAGGACGGCAGCATAATTAAGCGGGAACCTGAAATTGCTGATGACAGCATGGAAGCTGCCCAGAAAGGCGGTTTCGACCATTTTATGCTCAAAGAAATCCATGAACAGAGCCAGGTTGCGGGAGAACTGCTGCATATGTTGGACAATTCTCCAGACCTGAACCCATTTCTTGATAAACTCGCGGGGGCTCGCAATATCTACCTGATTGCCTGTGGTACCAGTTATCACGCAGGTTTACTAGGTTCGGTGTACTTCAATCAATTCGCCGGCAGAGCTGCAATACCTGTCCTTGCCCCACAGTTTACCGCCCAATACGGATCCTCAGTTGGACCTGAGGATGTGGGGATTTTTATCAGTCAAAGTGGAGAGACAAAGGATGTTTTGAACGCCATTAAAACTGCCAAAGAACAAGGTATGGGTATCCTCGGACTGGTAAATGTGGTCGGTTCAACTCTGACACTGGTCAGTGAAGTCTACCTGCCGCTCACCTGCGGATATGAAATTAGCGTACCTGCGACCAAAACCTACAGCAACCAGGTGCTGGCATTGCTTTACCTGGCTCTTAGATACGGCGGATATAACACGGACGCGTTAAATGATATACCAAAGATTATGGATCGCACCCTGGAAGAAGTGTCCGGTCAAATCGATCGTGTTGTAAATAAACTGACCGGGTGGAATGACCTCTACATTCTCGGTTACGGGCTCACTTACCCAGTCGCCCTGGAAGGCGCGCTAAAACTTAAGGAAATTACTTATACACATTGCGAGGGTATGCTTTCTACAGAATTTAAACACGGACCTTTATCTGCTGTCAGTGATGGATATCCGGTAATCTTTACGGTTGGACCGGATGATATTCCGTTGATCGTCAGCGGAATCAACGAGGTCACCTGCAGGGGCGGCCACGTGATCGCGATTGGATTCCAGGATTCCCGCTTAGAAGGGAATGCTCATGAAACAATCATAATCCCAGAAGTTGACGTTCCGGAAGAACTGCGATCGGCGATTCTGGCTTTACTCAGTGTTATCCCGCTCCAGATCCTTTCCTACCGCTGCAGCCTTAGTCGGGGCTATGATCCGGATTTTCCCCGCAACCTCAGTAAAACCCTGACGGTAGACTAAGCCATCCACCAAAACAAATTTTTGTGTAAATAATATACCTGGCCCGGAGTTTCAGTTTCCGGGTCAGTTTTTGATTTTTACCCGGTCAGCTTGAAAGTTTGACGCCACTGAGTAGGATTTTGACGCTAGGTGATGCTATAATCAAAAATACAATTCCACTCACAGCCAACCAGAAGAAGGAGATTATTTAATGTCAGCAAATGGTCTTGGGTTCACCTTAAGCGATGAGCATAAAATGATTCAGAAAGCAGCCCGGGATTTCGCTGAAAAGGAAATTAAACCCATCGCTGCAGAATTTGACGAAAGCGGTGATTTTCCGAAAGAAACGATCAAGAAAATGGGTGAAATGGGTTTTATGGGGATCGAAATGCCGGAAAAATACGGTGGCCCCGGTATGGATACGTTGTCTTACGTCCTGGCATTGGAAGAAATCTGCAAAGCCGATGCGTCCCACGGCACAATCATGTCTGTCAACAATTCCCTCTTTAATTATGGATTGCTGTTGTACGGGACTGACTATCAAAAAGAAACTTTCATCGTCCCGGTGGCTTCCGGGGAGAAGATAGGAGCTTATTCCCTGACCGAACCCATGTCCGGATCAGACGCCAGCACTATGCT
>JAUWEC010000066.1 GCA_030608465.1 Chloroflexota bacterium | reverse complement strand
AATTAACCATTCTTTTATTGATTTAACATAAAAGCCCGGAGAAGATTACTCCGGGCTTTTTTTGCTATCCAGCTTTGGATTCTTTATTCGTTTAAGAAAGCCATCAGGGCATCTTTGCTGATGCGATAGGCTTTGCCGAGTTTTTTGCCTTTCAGGTCACCGGCTTTAATGGCTGCCAGTACGTCTTCCTCGGAAACTTTCAAGATCTGAGCTGCCTCAGACGGGCTCATCACTTCCGGCATTCCTCCTGCTCCGGCAGCACCAGCAGCACCAGCAGCAGCTCCGCCGCCCACCATACCCTGAAGAGATTGGTTGATAATACTGCCCACACCCATACCTGCTCCAATGCCTGCGGTTAATCCAGCTCCACCACTGGGATTCTGGGCTGCTTCAAGCAGGGCATCTGCTGCCTGCAGCCGTGTATAGGTTTCCATATCCAGCACACCCATGTCCCGCAATTCCTGAACAGATTGTTTTGAGGGCATTAAGTTGGCAATCAGGAAGGTTTTCAGCTCCAATCCCAGGGCGGCAAACTGGTCGCTGGATTTCGCCCGGACCGCAGCACTTATTTCACTCAGCATGCTAATTAGGTCTGTAACATCATGGTCGCGGGCTGTTTCGCCCAGTAAATCAGTCATCGTGTTCAGCAAAATATGCCGGAGGCGGTTTTCAATATCCTGGGTTCGGAAGATCCCTTGGGCACCGACCAATTGGGTTACAAACTGCTGCGGCTCAGAAATCTGATAACCATAGGTGCCAAAACCTTTCAGGAGAGCGACTCCTAAGCCCATACCGGGATTGCGGACAATTATCGGCTGGGGAGTACCCCATTTCTCATCCGGGAATTCCCTGCGGGAAACAAAATATACTTCCGCAGTAAAGGGAGTTTTTCCAGAAAATGCTTTTCCTATCAGGTCTACAAGTATGGGAATATTTGCCGTAGTAATGGTATGACGGCCCGGACCAAATGTATCCAGAGCCTTTCCATCCCGGAAAAAGACTGCGGTTTGGGATTCACGGACAATCACTTGAGATCCAATTCTAAAATCTCCTGATTCCCCTTCCGGGAAGCGGTGAATCAGTTCATCCTGCATTTCATTCGGGTATTCAATAATATCAAAAATCCTGGCCATTGAATCTACTCCTCTCTATTTATCTAGGTTCATTCACTGGGAACTTCATCATCACTATCACTGACAAATTCACCTTCGATGATTTCGCCATCACTGGTGATCTCATCTTCACTGGTGATTACATCTTTCCGCTTATCTGCTTTGGCAACGATATCTCGAGCCTGTTTTTTTAAGTCTGTGATCAAAGCCTTCAACTGCTCTGGGTCTTCTGTTGTTTCGAGGTTTTCTATGGCATCAGACAAACCGTCAATCCCGGCTAATAAAGCCTGGTCATAATCATAGATTTTATCCAGTTTTTCGGCATCAATTTTAACAGCTGAGAAGAAACTGGAGTACCCATAAGTGGCATGGCTGATCCGGTCAATAAACGTGCGCAGTTTAACCACAACAGCTTCGAGATCATCAACATAAACCAGATCTCCCCGATCAACAAATACTGTCTGAACTGCAGTTAGCCTGTCCAGCTGTTCCTGATAGCTGTCCGCCACAGCATCCCGCAATAATTTATCTGCGGTCCGCCGGTCTTCAAGCTCAATGTATCCTTTAAACCCGGGTACCTTTAGGAGCAGCTCTTTAAGTTTACCTCGCTGGGATTCTATTTGACTCTGGTAATCAGTCATCATTCCTCCTCTGTGGAATTCTCATTTCCTGCATTTTTTATTATACATGATAATGATTAAGTCCTGAAGTGTTGATTCTTTTGATTTAATGAATATCTGATACATATAATATACGAAATTTACACGATATCGGTGCATTCCCTTGCGGTTATCAGGAGACGGTTTATAATGAACCTTGTAACATGAATTTTTGAACTAGAGGAGAAACAATGTATCTTAAACAACAACAGGAATTAATCAATCTACTGGATGGCTCTGTAGAACTTACGGACGGCGAAATCAAAATCCTCGATGAGGACAAACTTCGCGGAAACATTGAACAACTTGTAAAGGCAGCAGTTGTAGACGAAAAGGAAGATCGGCGCTATATTGCTCGCTTCCTGGTCAGAAAAATCGCCGCAGCTGCAGGTGTTTACCCCCATTCCATCCATGATCTTTACCTCGCCCGCGGACGGGGTGAAGTGCCGAACAGTTTCACTGTGCCGGCAATCAACCTGCGCGGCCTTACATTCTACGCAGCCAGGATTATCTTCCAGATCGCCAATAAGGTCCATGCGGGCGCTTTTATCTTTGAGATCGCCCGCTCTGAGACCAGTTATACCGACCAGCGGCCTTCTGAATACTCAGCAAATATTCTAGGCGCTGCTATTTCCGCAGGTTATATAGGCCCGGTATTTATTCAGGGTGACCATTACCAGGTCTCCGCCTCACGTTATCAAGAGAATCCCGATCCGGAAATCCAGGCTCTGAAAGATCTTACCCAGGAAGCGCTGAATGCCGGTTTTTTCAACATCGATGTGGACGCTTCAACTCTGGTTGATCTGAGCAAAGATACTGTCGTAGAACAACAGGTATTAAATTCAGAACTAACCGCTATGTTCACCAAATACATCCGGGGGTTGGAACCGGAAGGCATCACCATCTCAATCGGGGGAGAAATTGGTGAAGTTGGTGAAGAGAACTCAACTGAGGAAGAGCTGCGGGCGTTCCTCGACAATTATATTTCCGACCTGAAGAAAATTGCGTCCGATGAAGTGGGTTTAAGCAAAATCAGCGTTCTAACTGGAACCTCCCACGGTGGTGTGGTTCTCCCAGATGGCAGCATTAAAGACGTCACGGTGGATTTTGATCTCCTCCAGCTCCTGGGGAAAGTTGCCAGAGAAAGCTACGACCTGGGAGGCGCTGTCCAGCATGGTGCATCCACATTGCCGGAAACTGCCTTCAGTAAATTTGCTGAATATGAAACTCTTGAAGTTCACCTGGCAACCAATTTCCAGAATATCCTCTATGACGAAATGCCTGAGGATCTCAAGAGTGAAATCTATGCCTACCTGGATGAAAACCACGCTCATGAGCGCAAATCCGGACAGACGGACGAGCAGTTTTACTACAAAACCCGGAAACGGGCTTTGGGCGAATTCAAGAAAAAGATTTGGGGAATTTCTGCAGACCAGTTGGCAAAGATCACTGCTGCCTGGGATATTCAGTTCCGTGATCTTTTTGACAGACTCAGCGTGGCTGATACACGTCAATACGTAGAACAGCATATCCGCAAGGTGGTCATTAAACCCAACCTGGAGGATTACCTGCTGAGTGGAGTAAAACAGGAAGAAACCTCAGATCTCGCAGATTAACATGCCAGTTTCCGATCAAGGTGTAGAAAAAGACCGTTATATGCTGATTCCCCGTACGCTGATCTTTATCACTCGCGGGGAATCGGTTTTGTTATTAAAGGGAGCCTCCAATAAACGGATCTGGGCCAATCGGTATAACGGTGTCGGCGGGCATGTTGAACGGGGCGAAGATGTACTCACTGCCGCAAAGCGGGAAATACTAGAGGAAACAGGGTTAAAGCCGGAAGTAATTTGGCTTTGCGGAACAGTCACAGTGGATGCGGGAGAAAGTATCGGGATTGGGCTCTATGTTATGAAAGCTTTTTGCTCAGAGGGGACCCCATTATCTTCCGAGGAAGGTGAACTGGAATGGGTGCCGTTCAACGAAATTCATTCTAAAGCCCTGGTTGATGATTTACCTGTGCTTCTCCCCAGAGTGATAAATCAATCACCGGGTGATACTCCCTTTTCTGCTCACTATCGATACAACCAGGGGGGAAAACTAGAAGTTCATTTTGGTGATTAATATTAATAGAGACGGCATCCATCCTGGTATGCACCCAGGATCCCGTCTCCTGATAGATTTCATAATTCTATATCAGAAATATTATTTATCAGATCCTTCCTGTTCTGAATCAACTCTCTCCTCCATCATATAGAAGATCAATTCTGTACTGCCGTAAGTCCGGCGGTCGAAAAGTTTCAAGTTTTCGAGCTTTTGCTCTTCGTATTCTACTTTGTCGATCTGGACGATAATCCAGCTGTCATCCAGCAGCCAATCGGGGTTTTGATCAATGGTTTGCAGGGTTTTTGACCAAATGTTCTTAAACTGCGGGGGGGCAATGTATACAAAATCGAATTTGCGGTCAGCTGCACCATCCAGGGATGATAAAGCATTTTTGTGCCAGACTTCTGCCTGATCTGCCAACCTTGTATGTTCCAGGTTGGCGTTAATCGTTTTTATGGCACCTTTATGATTGTCGATAAATCTGGCGAAGGCTGCCCCTCTGCTGAGTGCTTCAATTCCCACACTGCCTGTACCGGCAAATAAATCCAACCAGGCAGACCCTAAAATATAAGGGGAGACAATATTAAATATGGCTGCTTTGACCTTGGACATGATCGGTCTGGTCCCCTCGCCTGGTACAGACAGAAGTTTAAAACCCTTAACTTTCCCCCCGATAACTGATAAATTGCCCATCTCTGGCTAATCCTTTTTGGAATTCTCAGCGGGAATAAGTTCGTTTAGAGCTTTTTCGAGCAGTTCGGTTTCTGTACTCTGATCGGCGAGATATTGATCAATAAAACTGGACCGCCGCAGGCGAAGCGCCATGGGAGCTACAACACGAATATCTTCCATATTGACCTGGTCTCTGGCATCTGCTGCGGCATGGGCTCTGGCAGCTTCAAACAATGTGATCTCTGCCCGGAGAGAGTCCAGCTCCAGATTTTCAATTAATTCCAAGCCTGCTTGGGCAATCTTGTCCGGGAGTTCAACTTCACTCATTTTTTCCCGGCTGACCTGGATTTCCTCCCTGAACAACCGGGTAGAAGGTGCATACTGGGCAACATATGCCCGACTGTTTTCCTTGTAAGCCCGGGTCCGCTGATAGGCTTCCAAACGGTCTTCTTTTGTCTCCAACCCTTTTACAACCACCCTCAAACCAAAACGATCCATGATCTGGGGGCGCAAATGCCCTTCCTCAGGATTCATTGACCCGATCAGGGAAAAATTGGATCGGTAGGTAGCCGACATCGCACCCCGCCGGACAGTATATTGCCCCTGAGCTGCGGCATCCAGAATGGCATCCACGATCTGGTCTGTGAGCAAGTTTACTTCATCGACATAAAGTAAGTTACGGTCTGCCCGGGATAATATGCCCCGTTTCAGCCGCTGCCGGGAATTGGCTTTCGCCCTGGGATCCAATCCGCCAACCACATCTTCCAGAGTGGCATTGAGCGGCAATTCCACCAGGCTGACTTTCTCAAACCTTGATAAAGGATCACCCTGACCATATTTTTGGGCACAATCAGGGCAGACTGCATCCATCCCGCCAGCTTCAACATCTGCTTCCATGCAACCGTAATAACACATACTCCGTTTTATTTCGGGAAGTAAATCCACCAGGCTGCGCACTGCGGTCGACTTGCCGGTTCCCCGCGGACCAATCAGCAGCACTCCCCCCAGGTTAGGATTCAACAGAGAGAGCAGCAAAGACAGCTTCATTTTCGATTGTCCTACCAAGGCTAAAAATGGAAAGGGAATATTCTCCGCTAAACCGGCATCTTCCATCTCATAATCAACCAGGGCTTTCACACCAGATGCACGTTCAAGCAGTTCCTGAAGCGAGCTAACTTTTGTAATGAGCTCAGGTTCTTCTTGGCTGGAATTAATCTTATTCTCATCCATAGGCTTTCCTTAATCTCTGATTTCTACACTCATTATACTCAAATTACGGGTTTTTCTAAAAATCAAGACCTCCGAGGTCGTGGCGACCTCGGAGGTCTTCTGTATCTAGAGGAGAAACCACTCACTCCACGTCGTTATATGTCCATACCCGATTAATGAAGAAGTTCCAGAACATCACTACCTCAACTGCGACTCCAAGAGTAAGGGTATAACCCAACCGGTTCGCGGTCACAAAACCGACCGGCAGGAGAATTAAAGACCTCCGAGGTCGTGGCGACCTCGGAGGTCTAACGTACCTAGAGGAGAAACCATTCACTCCACGTCGTTATATGTCCAAACCCGATTAATAAAAAAGTTCCAGAACATCACTACCACAACTGCGATACCGAGAGCAAATGTATAGCCCAGCCGGTCCGCGGTCACGAAACCGATCGGCAGGAATTGAATCTGTAAAAATAACCTTCGAAACGGGTCTTCCAGTCCGGAGAAGATCGGTGTTCTGATTCCCAAACCGATAATATTTACTGCAAAAAAAGTGATCAGCTGATGAGATAATGGTTTAGATCGGGAATCAGGATAGGTCCAGAATCGATTCCAGACAAAATTGCTGATAATTGCTGCCGTAAAGGAAAACACCTGGGACAAAACAGGCGAGATCCCGAGCAGGCTCATCAACAAATGGAAAGTGCTGAAATCGACCAGGGCACCAAACGCGCCCACAACGCTGAATTTCAGGAATCTTTCCCGTTCCCGGGGATTTTTCAATATGCTTTTAAGTTTCATGGGAGATTAGACATTTTCCTGGAAGTAAGGAATGGTTTTCTTTAAACCGTCTTCGAGACCGATAGTTGGTTTCCAATTTAGAATTTTTTGTGCCCGGCTGATGTCAGGACGTCTGCGCTGTGGATCACCCTCCCCCCGTTTGTCAGGCAGGATAGTCAATCCGCTATTGTTTTCGAATAAACTGTTGACGATTTCGGCCAATTCTAGAATTGTCTTTTCATCTGTATTACCAAGATTTACAGGCAGGTGTTCATCAGAGAGCAATAAGCGATAAATCCCTTCAATCAAGTCATCTACGTAACAAAAACTCCGTGTTTGAGATCCATCACCATAAATGGTAAGCGGCTGCCCGTTCAGTGCTTGTTTAATGAAATTAGGAACAGCTCGGCCGTCATCCAGGCGCATACGGGGACCATAGGTATTAAATATGCGAACAATCCGAGTATCAATCCCATGATAATTATGGTAGGCCAGCGTTAATGCTTCTGCAAAACGTTTAGCCTCATCATAAACCGAACGCTCCCCGATTGGATTCACATGACCCCAATATGTTTCGGGTTGAGGATGGACTTGCGGATCCCCGTAAATTTCACTTGTGGATGCCAGTAAAAATCTTGCGTTATAGGCTCGGGCTACACCAAGAGAATTTAATGTTCCCAGCGCTCCTGCTTTCATGGTTTGAATGGGTAGATTTACATATCCATAAGGAGAGTTTGGATTAGGAGAGGCTGGCGAAGCAAAATGCATTATCGCGTCCAAGCCACCCTCAGGGACCTCAATAAAATTCGAAACATCATGCTCGATGAATGTAAAGCGCTCCTGGTTCCCCAAATGAGCCAAGTTTTCAGGTCTTCCGGTAATAAAGTTATCCATCCCGATGACTTCGTGACCTTCCTTTAACAATCGATCACATAAATGTGATCCCAAGAATCCTGCTGCCCCTGTGACAATAATTTTCATGTGTTCTCCTTTATTCTCCTTACTCACCAATCCAATCCCTGCACACGCCCGTCTCCCGTCACCTGCCAGAAATCACCGGTTTCGGGGTTGAGAATCCAGATATTTCCCTCATAGATCACAGCCAACGGATAACCAGCTCCATTTTCGAATTCCTCTGGTGACCAGGCACCCCATCCCCGTGCAGGCTGCAGACCAGATTTATCTAATGCGGGGAAAACTAGATGCTGATTGGATCCATCCCGATCCATCAATGCCACCCGGTAATTACTGGTCGCGCTCCGTTCAGGGAATACTGCCTGCAAATAGGCTACCTGGTAAGAAGCTTCTCCGGAGGGTTTTGCCTTAATCGGGGAAGGCAGAGGATAGGCAAACATACCCACATCACGAACGATCCGCCTCGCACCCCCACCAGTTAGAGGAATCGCCACCAAATCAAAAACCGGGGATTCCTCAGTAGACAGGTTGCCCTCCTGGGCTACATGATCCACCGAATAAATCACATTGCCAAGTGGTCCTACACCGATACCGGGCATCCAGGCCCAATCGCCCTGGGTTTTATAGGGAATGATCTCCAGTAATATTATTTTTTCTTGTTCTTGATCTTCATCTTCCGCGGTGGTTATGATCCCGACCTGATCCGGACTCGCGAAGGCAAGGAAATCCCCTTCAGGGGAGTATTGAAAATCTGTTCCCCACCAGCCGTATACACCGCCGTAATTGGTATCCTGCAGGATATCCACAGTAGAGGTCCAGCCATTTTCGCTAAATCTCTTCACAATAAAATCATTGTTCGCCTGCCAACCAGGAGCGGAAACCCGGGGTTCCACCGACGAAAAGGCAAATACCTGTTCTGTTCCCGGTACCCAATCTGCAAAATGAATCACATTTTCAGTATCCAGCTCTACTAGGGTATCTTCGTAAGAGCCAATCTCAACAGCCCAAAGAGAGTTAATGAGATCTTCATCCTCTTCAGCTCGGGAAAACAGGAGCCAATTCCCGTCGCCGGAGAGACGGAAAATCCTGCCGTCCAGGTCTCCGGTTGGGACTATCAGGAATCGATTCGCAGTTGACTGATCCATCAGCCAGGCATTTCCGTTGGATATATACACCAGCGGGCTGGGAAGGGCAATCGGGGCAATCGAGGATTGAACTCCAACAAGGATTATTTCATCCACCGCTTCATCAAGCCCCAGGCTGCTAATTTCCTCGAAGGATATTTCCTGCCCGTCTTCAAAGACGCGCACGTAAGTGATTTCTTTGAGTCCGTTTTTCCCTGCCTGCAGTAACTTTTCTTGCCCCACAGGCAAGTTTTCTGTAGGTTGGCGGATTACCCGAAAGGGGATAACTATTTGCTCGGTTTCAATGATTTCCTCTACACGGATTACCCGGATCACAGCATCATCAGTTAGGTAAACAACTCCCGCAGGTTCCAAGCGGTCTTTCCCTATTAACGTGATTCCAGCTGATTCCAGAGCAGTCTGCACTGCACTTCCTGCAGGAACAAAGACAGTTAGGAATTGTCCATCCGCTTCTATCTGGACAGAAATATCGTCCTGAGGAGTGGGTGGCGGAGGAGAAGAGGAGCAGGCTGATCCAGCAAAGAGAAGAACCCAGGCTGCAAGTACGACTTTAATAAAATGGTATAATCTCATGACAGAAATCTGTATCTTATTAGCACAATGAAGAGGATCAAAAACCCTCCTAGACTATTCTAATTCCAGATTATAGCATGACAGAAGAAAAATTCTCTGATTCAGACCAAAAACAACCTCTCGACCTTATAGCTTTGGTGGAAGCTATCCTTTTTGTCTCTCCAGAACCCATCAACGCCAAACAAATTGGGACTCTGTTGGAGGTTACTCCCCGGCTCGTAAAAAACGCATTTGAAGAGCTTAATGAGCTCTATATTGGTAGGGGTATCCGCCTGCAGCACCACAATGGAAAAGTGCAGATCACATCCGCACCGGAGGCGGCACATATCATTGAAAGTCTCCTGGAATTAGAGACTACCAGCACTCTCAGTCAGGCAGCACTGGAAACACTATCCATCGTTGCCTATCAACAACCAATTACCAGACCCCAAATTGACGCCATCCGGGGAGTAAACAGCGATGGTGTACTGCGGACTTTATTGAGTAAAGGATTGATTGATGATGTCGGTCGAACAGAAGGTCCAGGACGTCCCATCCTTTACAGCACAACAACTGAGTTCCTTAAATATTTTGGTTTGGCTTCCTATGATGAACTACCTCCCCTGGAATTTGAAGAACATTTGGAATCCACCGATCCCAAAGTACTTAAAGGCTGAATTAAATTTCCAATATTCCATCCTGCTATTTTTCCTCTGTGAGTATGAAAACTAGAATTCAAAAAATCCTCGCTCAAGCCGGATATGGATCCCGCCGAAGCTGCGAAATCCTGATAAGCGAACAACGGGTGAAAGTAAATGGCATTGTCGCTTCCCTGGGGATGAAAGCCGATCAAAATGAAGATGAAATTACAGTGGATGGGAAGCCTATTCCATCCCCAGAACAGCAGCGTTATATCATTCTTCACAAACCAAAGGGAGTCCTCTCAGCCGTTAAATCTTCGGACCGCCGACCAACGGTCAGGTCTTTAATTAACCTGCCGGAGAGGTTATATCCCGTCGGTCGTTTGGACTTCAACAGTGAAGGGCTAATCCTGATGACAAATGACGGGGAGCTTACCAATCAGCTTACCCATCCTCGCTATAAACATGAGAAGGAATACAGGGTTCTTGTCCCCAATAAACCTTCAGAGAAGCAGCTGAATGCCTGGAGAAAGGGGATAATCCTGGATGATAAAAGCCGCACTTTACCTGCCGAAGTATGGATTGAAAAACATGATAGAGACGGAACCTGGCTTGGCGTTATACTTAAAGAAGGAAAAAACCGCCAGATCCGCAGGATGGGAGAATCTTCTGGTCTGCTTGTAAAGCGGATAATTCGGGTCAGGATTTCAAGTTTAAAACTGGGTGAATTAAAATCCAGTGAATGGCGAGACCTGACCCTAAAAGAGATCAATGATCTGAAAGGTACCTAAACGAAAAGGGACAATTATGGAAAACAGTGCCAATCAAAATAAAAAATCCTGGCTGGATAAAACTGCCTTGTCCAATGTAAATATCTCCTGGGAGATTATTATCTTTGGCATTATCCTGCTGCTCGCTGTCATTTCCCGGTTTTACGATTTGGGTGCCCGGGTTATCAGTCATGATGAAACTTCGCACGTGTATTACGCATGGAGACTATTTAAGGGAATGGGCTACAGCCATGATCCAATCACACATGGTCCTTTCCAATTCCATTTTCTTGCCCTGGTTTATTTTCTATTGGGAGATAGTGATTATACTGCCCGGATCCCGGCTGCAATCACCAGTGTGGTGACTATCCTGTTCCTCTGGAAATACCGCCGGTATCTCGGCAGCTGGGGGACTCTCGCAGCAGCCCTGATGTTTTTAATCTCTCCCTTCATGCTCTATTACGGCCGATATGTCCGGAACGAACCGTTTGTTGCTTTATTTGGCGTAGTGACACTCTGGGCTATACTGCGCTACCTAGAAACCAGTTCGCCGCGGTTTTTATATTGGTTAACAGCAGCTACCGTACTTCATTTCACTACCAAAGAAACCGCCTTTATTTATACTGCCCAGGCCATGATCTTCCTTGGGTTGGTCTTTATTTCTGATTTAACAAAACGAGAATGGAAAAAACCTGCTTTTCGAAAACCTTTCCAGATTGGATTAGTCCTGGCGGGATTATTCATCAGCCTCAGTTTTGTTGTCCAAAGGTTAACTCCTGAATTTCCAATACCCGATCAGCAGCCGGCAGGTATAGATCCCATGACGGCCATTCCCCTGGGACTGGTCGGGGTCTTCTTATTGGGGGCTCTCTACTGCTCGATCCGAGGATTTGCCTGGAAAGAACTTAAACAACTGCCTTCCTTCAGCGCCTTGCTCCTGCTGGGAACGCTGGTACTCCCCCAGCTGGCTCCATTTCCAGCTAATACCCTGGGAATGAACTCTCTAGATTATTCCACTCCGGGGATGTTAAAAACAGGTGTAATTATCCTGATATTGACGGCCATTGCTGTCACGATAGGATTGTTATGGAATCGCAAAGAATGGCTGATTAATGCGGCTATATTTTATATTCCTTTTACGATCCTCTACACAACGGTTTTTACCAATGGAACGGGTTTTTTCACCGGGTTGGTCGGATCCCTGGGATATTGGTTGGGACAACAGGTAGTTGAACGGGGAAGCCAGCCCTGGTATTACTACTGGCTGATCCAGATTCCAATCTATGAATATCTCCCTGCCCTGGGCGGATTAGCAACGGTCGTTGGTGTAGGTATAAAACGTTTATTCCATCCTCCCCCTGAACCTGAGGAAAAAAACACCCAAGAAACCGCTCAAACGGTGCCAGTTTTCGCTTTATTGGCTTTCTGGGCCCTTACCAGCCTGATTGCCTATCCCATCGCGGGAGAAAAAATGCCCTGGCTGACGGTCCATATCGCCTTCCCTCTGATTCTGCTCTCGGCCTGGGGATTCCAGAAATTAATGTCCAAGTTTGATTGGAAATCCTTCTCGGAAAACAAAGGCTGGTTGGTCATCTTGCTTATGCTAGTCTTCCTGACTGGATTTGTCGGTGTATTCGGATCTCTGCTTTCTTCCAATCCTCCTTTTAAGGGTCAGGAAATGTACCAGTTGAAGGCTTCAGGGAATTTCTTAACCTCCCTGGTGATCACCTTGATCAGTGGATACCTCCTCTGGTCCACGGTTAAAACATGGAAACCAAACCAGGTTTGGATAACAACTGCCTTTTCTATAAGTTTTGTCCTGGTCATGCTCACCGTCCATACCACTGTTCAAGCTGCTTTTATCAACTACGATAATCCCACCGAATACCTGGTTTACGCCCACGGGGGGAGGGGCATTAAGGAAGCACTGGCTCAGATCGAAGAACTCTCCTACCGGACCAGCGATGGTCTGGCGATGGAAGTCGCTTTTGACAACGAAACCACCTATCCTTACTGGTGGTACCTCAGAAATTATGACAATCAGCGCTACTACGCAGAAAACCCCACCCGGGACTTACGAAATGCGCCGGTAATTCTGGTAGGTAATAACAATTACGCCAAACTAGAACCTGTGGTAGGCAACGCTTACTATGAATTTACTTATAATCGGATCGTCTGGCCCAACCAGGATTACTACAACTTAACCTGGGAACGAATAGGCAATGCACTGACAAATCCAGATATACGGGAAGGAATCTTCCGCATTTGGCTTATGCGAGATTACCAGAAATACGCTGAGGCAACCAATAAAACAATAACCTTAGCTAACTGGAGTCCGGCAGATCAAATGAAGCTTTACGTCCGAAAGGATATCGCCGCTCGAGTCTGGAACTATGTTTCTCCTGATATGGAATTCGTGGATATCATGGCAGACCCTTATGAAGGAAAAGAACTCACTCTAGCTGCAGAAATAAGCCTCGATCAACTGAACCTGCTCTCTCCCCGCAATGTGGAAGCTGCCCATGACGGGACACTTTTTGTACTCGATACAGGTAACCACCGGGTCCTTCATCTTTCACCAGAAGGAGGAATCCTCAATTCCTGGGGAGAATACGGCACTGTAGAAACAGGTTCCGGGCTTGCGGGAAAATTTAATGAACCCTGGGGTATTGCTATCAGTTCCAATGATTTTATCTTTATTGCTGATACCTGGAACCACCGCATCCAAAAATTCACACTGGGGGGAGAGTTTGTAACCAGTTGGGGAAGATTCGGACAGAGAGAAACCCCAGACTCATTCTGGGGTCCCAGAGATGTGGTAGTAGACGAACACGGACATGTGTACGTGTCTGACACCGGAAATAAACGAATTGTTGTGTTTGATACTGATGGCCAATTCCTGACCGAGTTTGGAGATGTCGGGTTAGGCGAGGGTCAATTTGACGAACCTTCCGGATTAGCCCTGGATGATCAGGGCAATTTATATGTTGCGGATACCTGGAACCAGCGGATACAAGTATTCTCGCCGGATATTAACGGCGTTGCTCAGGAATTCCTGACCAAGTGGGATGTGGAAGGCTGGTACGGTCAGTCCCTGGATAATAAACCCTACCTGACAATCGGCGCAGATGGAAATTTGTACGTCAGCGATCCTGAACTTTCCAGAATCCTGGTTTTCTCGCCGCTTGGTGAAGTCATCTC
>JAUWEC010000139.1 GCA_030608465.1 Chloroflexota bacterium | reverse complement strand
GATACCAGCCAACTCTGGCAACAGAAATGGGGAACCTGCAGGAGCGTATTACCAGTACAAAAACTGGTTCAATCACATCGATGCAAGCCATTTACATTCCTGCTGATGATTATTCTGATCCTGCACCGGTTGCCACTTTTACTCATCTGGATGCGACCATTGCGCTTGAGCGCTCCATTTCCGAAAAGGGCATTTATCCGGCTGTAGATCCACTGACCTCAACCTCCCGGATACTGGATCCCAATATTGTGGGACAGGAGCACTACGAAACCACCCGGCGGGTGCAGGAAGTACTCCAAAAATATAAAGATCTGCAGGATATTATTGCCATTCTGGGTATGGATGAACTCAGCGAGGATGATAAAATCGCGGTTTCAAGAGCCAGAAAAATTGAACGATTCTTCTCCCAGCCAATGTTTGTGGCAGAACAGTTTACAAATTTGCCGGGCAAGTACGTTCCGCTTAAGGAAACAATTCGTGGTTTTAAAGAGATACTGGAAGGAAAACATGATGATTTGCCCGAGGATGCCTTCCTGCTGGTGGGAACTATTGATGATGCTGTTGAAAAAGCCGAGAGAATTACTTCTGTCTAGGATCGGGAGTGAACTATATGCCTATCCGGTGTGAAATTGTATCTCAGGATCGATTGGTTTTTGAAGGTGAAGCAGATATTGTGATTGTTCCTGGGTCGTTAGGTGAAATGGGAATTATGCCCGGTCATGCGCCGCTTCTTTCGACTTTGGAGCTGGGTGTAATCCGCGTCAAAAATGGTGATCTGGAAGATGTTTTTACAGTCACGGGTGGATTCGTAGAAGTTCAACCTGATATTGTCACGATAATGGCAGATGCGGCAGAAAACGTTGAAGACATCGACGTTAATAGAGCTGAAGAAGCGATGGAACGTGCCAGTCAGCTACTTAAAGAAGAGCAACCCACGGATCCGGATAAATATCTTCGAATTGAAGAAGCGCTGAAGCGGTCGAACTTAAGATTAAAAACAGTAGAGCAGTACCGAAAACGCAGACTACGTTCCCGACCGCCTGGGATGGGGACATCTGAACAGGATTAATATGGCTTTGTTTTCGCAAGAATTCGGAATTGATTTAGGCACATACTATACGATGATTGCCGAAGAGGGGGTTTTATTAGAACGCGAACCCACTGTGGTTGCGATCGCGATAGAAGAACAAAAAATTGTAGAACTTGGACAAGCAGCCAAGGAAATGTTTGGGCGGGTTCCGGATTCACTGGAAATTGCCCATCCTCTTAAGCATGGTGTAATAGCTGATTATGAGATTACTCAGAAATTACTGGAATATTTGATCAAGGAAGTAACCGGACCGATTCGACTCTTTCATCCCCGGATTATGGTTTCCGTGCCTTACGGAGTGACCAGTGTTGAAAGCAGGGCTGTCCAGGAAGCAGTATTGGAAGCTGGAGCGCGAGAGGTTTTCTTAATTGAACAGCCGCTGGCTGCTGCGATTGGCATTGATCTTCCTATAAATACCCCCACAGGGAATATGATTTTAAATCTTGGCGGGGGAGCTACCCAGGCAGCGGTGTTGGCTATGTTTGGCATCGTCTCAGCTGCAACTTTAAGAAAGGGAGGAGCTGATTTGGATGAAGCGATTTCCACCTATGTGAGGAGGAAGTACGGTCTAATCATCGCTCAACCTACTGCGGAAAGGATAAAACTGGAGATTGGCGCCGCTGTCCCGATGAATGAAAAGGCGGGCATAGAAGTTCAGGGACAGGATCAGGTAACCGGATTGCCCCAACCGTTGACAATAACTACAGGGGAAATTGTTGAAGCTTTAAAAGATCCGTTAAAAGAAATCGTAGAGATCGCCCGAAAAGTTCTTGAAAAAACCCCCCCTGAACTGGTTTCAGACATCATTGACAGGGGTATAGCCCTTTGCGGAGGTTCAGCGCTGCTTCCTGGGATGGAAAAGCTGCTGACGAAAGAACTGGGCGTGCCCACCTACCTGGTTGATAATCCCACTACTTGTGTAGTCGAAGGTGCTTCGAAGGCTTTTGCCCCGGGAATATTTCCCAAAATCAGGAGAAATTTAATTACCTGACAAAAATCAAAGCGGACTGGTGACAGTCCGCTTTGTATTTAAGTATTAACGATCCGCAATCTTTAAGGAATTCGGATAATATTGTTTATTTTAAGAAGTAGCTCAATATTTGTAGGTGAACCGAAGGGTCGATATGTTCAATTTGAACACCCTGAGGGGCTTTTAGATATATCGGCGCATAATTGAGGATAGCCGTAATCCCTGCATTTACAAGATCATCGATGACATCCTGGGCATACTCGGCAGGGATGGCTAATACTGCGATCTGAATGTCATTTGTTTTAACATATTCTTCCAAATCCCGGATGTCTTTAGCTATAAGAGCGCCAATTTTTTTGCCAATTTTTCGTGGATCAATATCGAATATAGCCGAGACCTGGAATCCCCGATTGAGAAAACCTTTATATCGAGTTAAACCGCTGCCCAGGTCACCTGCGCCGATAACGATCATTTTCCAGACATTATCCGTATTTAAAATCTGGTTAAGTTTGCAAATTAAGAATTCAATTTCGTAGCCTTTCCCCCTTTTTCCCAGTTCCCCAAAATGAGAGAGATCTTTCCGAATTTGAGCGGCTGATATGTCCAGCAGCTTGCCTAATTCACGGGAGGATGCATATTCATAGCCATCCTTTTGAAGGCGGTTTAGTGCTCTTAGGTAAAGGGGTAAACGGCCAACAATTATGTGTGGAATTTGGTTTGCCATGAGTTATCCTGTGAAAAATGGGTGTATATTGTTGAGAAATTGGAGATAAGATTGTGATAATTTTTCCAATTTTACCATAAGACCAGGTGAAATTTAGCAATGGTATAATACCGTAGAAATTCATTTAGTGAGATATCACTGTGACCAAGAACGGATTGTACATATAATAACGGGTTTTTTGGGCGGTATTCTTGATCCGGGTTTGCTATCTCAGCGAGTATAGTTAGATTAATTGGAATAATGGGATAGAGAGATTTTATGTATTTTGATGAAGTAGTAATTGAAGTTACAGGAGGGAAGGGGGGTGATGGCGTCATTCAATTCCGGAGGGAAAAGTATGTACCGCGAGGAGGTCCTGATGGCGGCGATGGAGGGCATGGGGGAAGTATTCTGCTAGAGGTTGACAAGCATAAAAATACATTATCTGAATTTCGTCATAAAAAACAGTTTCGGGCTCAGGATGGCACCAGAGGAAAAGGTAAAAATCAAACTGGCGCTTCGGGTGATGATCTAGTGATAAAAATCCCTCCAGGAACGATGGTGTTTGATGAATCTGACGGTAGATTAATAGGTGACCTGGTTGACCAAGGCCAGCAGCTCCAGGTTTGCAAAGGTGGACGCGGAGGCAGAGGGAACACCAGGTTTAAAACATCCAAGAATAAAGCGCCCAGAATTGCTGAAAAGGGAGAACCTCCCGAAGAAAAAATTATCCGGTTGGAATTAAAACTAATTGCGGACGTAGGCATCATTGGTGTTCCAAATGCTGGGAAATCGACAATGCTTTCAGTTGTCAGCAACGCAAAACCCAAAATTGCTCCCTATCCCTTTACTACACTGCAGCCAAATCTTGGTGTGACAGAGCTGGATAATGACATTCAACTTATCCTGGCAGATATTCCAGGATTAATTGAAGGCGCGCATCGAGGAGAGGGATTAGGTCACGATTTTTTGAGACACATTCAGCGTACACGAGTGTTAATTCATCTTCTTGATGGTATTTCTGAAGAACCTATTCTCGATTTCGCTCAAATCAACTCTGAGCTGGCCTTATTTGATCCAGCCTTGGGAGATAAACCGCAAATTGTTGTCCTTAATAAAATGGATCTTCCAGAGGTAAAGAAGAAATGGCCACAAGTCAAATCTCAGCTGTTGGAAAAAGGCTACCAGGATATCTTTTCGATCTCTGCCATAACCAAGCAGGGAATCATGCCAGTGCTTTACCGGGCTGCAAAATTATTGGAAGAGGCACCTGTTTATGAATACAAACCCCCGGTAGATGAGGATGAATTACCTGTGTACCGATTTGAAAAAGACCCGCAGAATTATGTTATATTAAAAACTGACCGGGGATGGCGGATTACTGGTGAGGCTTTAGAAAGAGCTGCTGCGATGACCTATTGGGAACATTTCCAATCCATCCGCAGATTTCACCGGATACTGGAAGCAATGGGAGTGGATGTGGCTATGAAGGAAGCTGGTGTTTTGCCAGGGGATATAATTTTTATTGGTGATCATGAGCTGGTGTGGGAGGAATGAGACGCAGATGAAAATCGGGTATTTTGGCGGTACCTTTGATCCACCTCATTTGGGACATGTTATTCTAGCGACAGAAGCATTTTACCAACTGGAGCTGGATTCCCTCTGGTGGATATTAACTCCTTTCCCTCCTCATAAGAATAAAATGCCGATCACTCCGGTTGAAATCAGACTGGAAATGCTGAAACTGGTAGTGGATGAACATCCCGGTTTTGATATTTCCTTAGTGGATCTGAACAGAGATCCTCCCCATTATGCAGCTGATACTGTGGAAATTCTTCGTGCTGAGAATCCTTCCTCAAAGTTGGTTTACTTGATTGGCGAGGATTCTTTGTATGATTTGCCAGGCTGGTACGCTCCAAATAGATTTCTGGCAAACATAGATCAACTTGCGGTAGCTCTCAGACCTCAAATTAACACCGATTTGCCTGAGTTAGAACGTTCTCTCCCAGGTTTGAGGGAAAAAATTTATTATTTGTCCGATACGATGCTGCAAATTTCCTCCAGTTTTATCCGGGAGAGAATCAGGAATAATGGTCCAGTTAAGCATCTTTTGCACCCGGAAATATATCAATATTTGGATGAAAATAACCTTTATCGATAAACATAATACTTTAGATTAGGCTAATTAATTTCTTTTTTCTGATCGAAATAGAATAACCAATGAAATACAATACGTTTCTATCTGTGAATGAGAGCTCGAAGTATCTCAATGATCCAGACTGGAGATTTGTAGATTGCAGATTTTACTTACAGGAGCCTGACCAGGGTTATCAAGATTATTTGGAAGGCCATATCCCTGGAGCGGTCTACGCTCATCTGGATCGGGATTTATCTGGGGTCGTCATAACGGGAAAAACTGGGCGCCATCCACTACCGGATATTCAGGATATTTCGGAAAAACTATCGACCTGGGGGATAACTCGGCGAACTCAAGTTATCGCCTATGATAATCTTGGAGGCGCTTTTGCGGCTAGATTATGGTGGTTGATGCGCTGGCTGGGACATGAAAGTGTCGCTGTTCTTGATGGTGGATGGAGCGCTTGGATTGTAAGCGGGAATGTCCAGGAGACTCAGGAATCCGCCCGATCCAGGAGGCAATTCGTGCCTGAGCTTCAACCGGATTTGTTAGTGGATGCTCTGTACGTGGATAAGATCCGGATGGACCCCGAATATTTGTTGATTGATGCCCGCTCACCCGAACGGTATTGGGCAATAGAGGAAAATATAGATCCAGTCGCAGGACATATACCGGGTGCAGTATCTGCTCCTTTCTCGGAAAATCTGGAGGAGGATGGTTATTTCTTGCCGGATGACATGTTAAAAGAAAGATTTAGAAATTTATTGGGTGATCATACCTCTGAAAAAACGGTAGTATATTGCGGTTCGGGTGTCACCTCGGCTCACAATATAATTGCTATGCTTAAGGCTGGTATTGATATGCCCAAATTGTATGCGGGTTCCTGGAGTGAATGGATTACTGATCCTGCCCATCCTACTGCTCCCTAAGTGGTGTGCTAATGATATATTTCAAAAGGTGAATTTAATGAGTTTTAATATCGCTTTGGCACAGATGGCTTTGACCGAGGGGGAACCTGAAAAGAATTATCAAAAAGTGAAAGATTCGGTTGGAAAGGCGGCTGATCAAGGAGCGGATCTTATTCTGCTGCCTGAATTATGGGCTAGCGGGTTTGACCTGAAAAACTGCCAGTCCTACGCAGCTCCTCTCCATGAAGGTGATTTTGCCAGGATGAGATCTTTGGCGGAAAAACACAAAATGACAGTCGGCGGATCCCTGATCGAACAGGTCGATGACGCATTTTACAATACGTTTGTCCTTTATGATAAACGTGGCGTAATGGTTAATTCCTATCGGAAAATTCACTTATTTCAGATGCTGAACGAGAAACAATATTTAGAAGCAGGAGATCGTTTGGTGCTGGCGGAGACTGAGTGGGGGAAAATAGGTATGGCAACCTGTTACGACCTGCGGTTTCCGGAAATGTTCCAGGCTTATGGGGTAAAAGGAGCAGAGTTAATCCTTCTTGTTGCAGAGTGGCCTCAGCGGAGAATAGCCCATTGGAGGCAATTAATACAGGCCCGAGCAGTAGAAAATCAATGTTTTGTCGCCGCGGTGAATAAAGCAGGTACGAGCCAGGGGGAAAAGTTGGGTGGATACAGCGCAGTGATAAACCCCATGGGTGAATGTCTCGTCCAGGCTGGAGAAGAGGAAGAACTTCTTCTGGCTGAAATAAATTTGAAAGAAGTAAAAAAAACCCGGCGATGGATGCCGGTCATGCAGGACAGGAAACCGCAAGTGTACCAGAAGTTCTTGAATGAATAAAATTGTTATTGATGGATCTGTGGGAGAAGGCGGCGGGCAGATCTTTAGATCTTCATTAACTCTGTCGCTGCTTACAAAAAAACCACTCCAAATTCACAACATCCGTTCGAAACGATCTTCTCCGGGATTAAAACAGCAGCATTTGACCGCATTAAAGGCAGCTGCTGAGATCTCCAATGCCCAAGTTGAAGGTGATTTTTCCGGCAGTCAAGAGGTGTTATTTATTCCGGGAGAGATCAAGCCCGGAAATTATAGTTTTAAGATACCAACAGCTGGTTCTACAGCGTTAGTGTTACAGACGATTTTTATGCCATTATCAGTCGCCTCAAGAACTTCCCATGTTTCATTAATTGGAGGGACGCATGTTCCCTGGAGTCCTCCTTACCATTATTTGGAATGGCAGTGGCTTCCCTGGATGGAACGGATCGGTTATCCGGGCAAGGTAGAACTGCACCAATGCGGATATTATCCTGCCGGTGGAGGACGATTGAGTTGTGTTATATTATCGGCTGAATCCATAATGCCTGTTCGGGTTACAGGGAAAGGGAAATTAATCCAAATCCGGGGAATCTCCGCAGCTTCTAACCTCCCCAGGGATATACCCAATCGACAACGGCAGCGTTTTGTCGGCAGACTGGGCCCTTCCTATCCGTTGAATGATATTCGGTCTGCTGTATTGTCAGGACAAGGCAAAGGAACATTCCTGATTGTTCTCTTGGAGTTTGAAGAAACGACGGCTTGTTTTACCTCGCTGGGAGAAAAAGCGAAACGGGCAGAAATAGTAGCAGATGAACTAGTAAAACAAGTAGAAGAGTATATGGCCGCATCAGGTTGTGTTGATGCTTATTTGCCTGATCAGCTGCTGATTCCATTGAGTTTTGCCAACGGTCGGTCAAGTATACAAACCCCAAATATAACCCTTCATCTGATGACGAATGCAGAAATAATTCAGCAATTTTTACCTGTGAGAATAGCCATAGAAGGGAATATGGGAAAACCGGGTAAAGTTATTATTAGTCCCTGACTTATGGGTTACGCATATATACGTTTTTATTCAGAGTTAAAGGATT
>JAUWEC010000219.1 GCA_030608465.1 Chloroflexota bacterium | reverse complement strand
GATCTGGTATATTTAGGGATGGGTAGCAGCAGAAAAACTCGGGAGTAACCTGTTATAACAAACGGAATTCTATTATTGGTAGAGGAAAAGATATGTTTGTATGGTTAATAAATTTCCCCCATTTTCTCGAAATCCTATATCACTTATTTGAGGTAAGTTTAAGCCCCCTTAAGAAGTGGTTTAAGCCAGGCAGTCGTATTGAACCAGTTGCCATATTTCTCGAAAGAATTGGGAAAGGGGCGGTCTTCAATTGCAAAATGTGCGGGCAGTGTATCTTACACAGCACAGGGATGACGTGTCCGATGAATTGCCCTAAATATCTGCGGAATGGTCCTTGTGGTGGGGTGCGGTTGAATGGTAATTGTGAGGTAAACCTGGAAGAGCCCTGCGTCTGGGTTGAGGCTTATGAGCGCTCCCTGAGAATGCCTACCTATGGTCATCAATTCGCCGCATTGCAACCCCCGATGAATAACCAATTACAGGGTTCGTCTTCCTGGATCAATATGTTCTACAGAATTGATGTTGACCTTCCTTCAGGTTGGACAAGTACCAGGGATATTCCAGTGATCTGGGATCAGGAGGATGATCATGCAGTCTGATAATGGAAAACCTTGCAGCCGATTAGAAGAGGTTTTACGGGCTGATCATTTTGCCGTCACAGCAGAGCTTAACCCTCCTGATAGTGCCGATCCAGAAGATGTCTATCGGGCGGCAGAGGTACTTTCAGAGGTGTGTGATGGGATTAATGCCGTGGATGCTTCCGGAGCCAATTGTCATACATCCAGTGTAGCGATGTGCGCTTTGCTGACCAGGGCTGGATATGAACCAATTTATCAGGTTACCTGCCGGGACCGCAACCGAATCGCGCTTCAGGGGGATATGCTGGGGGCGGCAGCCATGGGGGTTTTAAATGTTTTATGTCTGACGGGCGATGACGTCACTGTTGGTGATCAACCTGAAGCCAAACGTGTATTTGATTTTGACTCTATTCAACTGCTGCGCACAGCACGCACAATGCGGGATCAGAGCGTTTTTCTTAGTGGACGGAAATTGACTGCGGCGCCTTGTTTTTTCCTGGGATCAGTTGCCAATCCGTTTGTTCCGCCCTATGAGTGGCGTCCGCAGCGTTTGGCGAAGAAAATTGCGGCAGGTGCGGAGTTTATTCAGACCCAATATTGTTTTGACCTGCCCCGCTTCCGTGAGTACATGAAACAGGTGAGAGATAGAGGATTAGATAAACAAGCCTTTATCTTGGCGGGTGTAGGTCCTTTAAAATCCGCGAAAGCTGCCGTGTTTATGAGAAAAAAAGTTCCCGGTGTAGTGATCCCAGAAGAGATCATTGATAGGTTGTATAAAACGCCAAAGGAACGTCAACAGGAAGAGGGTAAAAAAATCTGTATTGAGATCATTCAACAAATACGGGAAATTGAGGGTGTATCTGGCGTTCATATCATGGCTTACCGGCAGGAAGAGTTAGTGGCGGATATAGTACAGGAAGCTGGATTACTTCCCAGACCTGGACTGAAAGATAAAACCGTGCGATAAAAAAATATGTCAAATGACTGCTTTTTTATTGTACATCCTCTGCGAATCGAACACAGATCTTCCCATCCGGAGGATGATAATACTCCATTCACTAAGCTAATAGAACTCAATTAACAGACAATTCCTTGAGATCAGCTTTCCTTGCGCTAATTGACAGAGAATGATTGCCAGAAAACCCTGTTCAATCCGAAAACCAAAGGTGTTTATCGCCGACCAAGCCGAAATGGGCGGTGTAGGTATACTTTCCAGGTCGGTGACGGATTAGTTCTTTTCCAACATGGATATTAAATCGAACATATTCCTATTCAAATTCATCCATGGAGAAGCACTAATTTTATAAACCGGGAAAACTATTTCCTCTCAAGAATAGCCTCGCTGGTCACGCCCGACCCTGTTGTAGAATAAAATAATGTGCCATCATCTTGAAGCTGCAGGTATTCATAATCAACACCTGGTTGTCCCGAGGACATGTTTGTCGCTTTGAATTCATACACATTACCATTTACGTTCACAAAGGCAATGTCACCGGTTAGAGAAAATTCCGGGATTTCAAAGGTTCCGCATTTTTCGTTCAGTTTGCATTCTGGTTCTATGAAAAAGGTGATGTGGAAACCTCCAGTATACCCTTCCTCCTAGTACAGTGATGGAGAGTTCCGATTCCTCATCAGCGGGAGGCACAAGCTCGGTCTCTCCCCGGAAGGTTTCAAAAAGCTGATCGAGGATCGCATCATAGTCAGCGTCTGTCGCAAAGCGAGTATGCGTTGCGCCGTTATTGAGTGTTATGGTCTGTCCCTGGAAGTCTCCAACTTCGGTGATGACGTCAACGCCATCGTAGGTTCAATAGAAATTTTCCGGGTTTGTTAATGCCGTGGCGGTGATTGTATCCCAGATGAAAAATGGTCCCAAATTGCCAAATTGCCTATTCCACATCTGGGCAACATAGTTCACAGCGGGGTCATTGATCATGTTAATTGTATTGACATCTTCTTCTGGGAGATAATACTGGATGGCATCCAGCGGGACGATCGATAATCGTACCCCTGAATTAAAGAGATACTTAGCAGCCTGGGCATCAGTCCACATATTCCACTCTGCGGCCTTATTACTTATTGGATAAGGGGCATCATCCAAATTACCGCTTATGGTGAAAGCGCCGCCCATAATGACGACATGGGAGATGTTGTCGATAATACCCGGATCCTGCTGCAGAGCCAATGCGATATCAATCATGGAGGCCATTGCGAGAATGGTCACTTTCTCCGGGGAGTTATTCACCAGATCAATGATCAATTCGTGACCAACGGCTGGTTCATATTCTGTTTTCTTTTCTGGTAAAGCTAATCCCCAGAAATTGTCAGCGTAAGGTCTCAAGGCTTCGGGGAAATCATGTGAGTTTGGGTCCATGCGTGCGTCTGAACCTAGCGCGATGGCTGTGTCCTTAGAATTCAAGACATCATATAAAAATACGGGCCAAAGATCCACCGCGATTTCTGGATGGAACTCACCTCGACTGAGCACCAATCCTATTAAATCTACGTTTGGATGTTTGGTGAGAAAAACCATTCCCCCAATATCACAGGGGCCGCCGCCATGGGAGTAGATAACCGGTATCTTCCCGCTGGACTCAGCAAAGAAGACAACCTCTTTGGGCTGTGGGGAGGACGAGGAAGGGCTTATTCCTCTGTGGGCTGTGGGGAGGACGTTGGAAGAGTTTCTACCTGTATTTCGCTGGTGGTAGGTGGGGGTGTATTCCCGGCGGCAGGTTCTTCAACTGCGGGCGCGCATCCGGCAAGGATACTGAAGATTAACCCTGCACAGAGAAGGAATTTCCAATTTTTAGTCATTAGCCACCTCATTTCAAATAATTAAACCACATAATTATACAACGAATAAGGATCGTATAAATGGTCGTTTATAAGCTGCAGTTGGGGAAAGACGCTCTACGGGTATGGTGAATTTAAGTTTCAACTGAGGAGACGTACTTTCTAAGGTAAAAACTAAAATTTATTGAAACATCTCCCCAGAATTAGAAAAACAAAGGTTAATAAAAAAAGCTCCACATCAAAACGTGGAGCAGAAATTTAGGTTTTAAGAAAAGTACCCCCACTGTGACTCGAACACAGGTCTTCGCCTCCGGAGGGCGACACTCTATCCACTGAGCTATGGGGGCTCATGTAGTCAGTAATCCTACTTCAGGGATCATAGGGCGAAGACCTGTGTTCTGGTAAAACGAACAATAGAAGGATTATCCACTACGTGGGTGAATATTTTACCATGGTCTATGCAAATTTATTGCTTCAAGAAAAGATATAATTGAGTAGGATATTACTAGATTGTCTTCTATCA
>JAUWEC010000205.1 GCA_030608465.1 Chloroflexota bacterium | reverse complement strand
TTAGGAAATTCCCATTAGTCGGGAGTTTCCTTGCAGGGAGGTTTCAATGGATATAGGAATGCTGTGGTTTGATAATGATCAGAAGGCCAGCATACCCAGTAAGGTTGAAAGGGCAGCCAGGTATTATCAAAAAAAATATGGAAAAAATCCCAATCTTTGTTATGTTCATCCTAAGATGATTAAGGGGGATAAGGTTAGGAAAAACGGATCCAATAAATCATCCGGGTCAGATTCCTTGAAAATTGGCAAGGTTCTGGTCCTCAAGAACGAAAAAATCCTTCCGGATCATTTTTGGATTGGAATTAGTACGGCTGAAGATCCGATCAGTTAGGGTGAGTGATATAGATTTCCCAGCTTCCCCAGTAGGATTCTTCTGATTCGTTCTGACAGGTAGGTACCTCAATATCAGATACAATCAGTCCGCTGTCTGGAATTTCAACTTGGTAGGATAATCCCGGTTCAGCTGAAAAATCCGCATACCCCAACCCTAATTCAGGTTTTAGTCCCGTATAAAACACTTCTTTCGGATCAGATCCCAGAGAGATCTGAATAGCCACACCCGGAATCCCATCACCAGCACTGTTGGTCGCAATAACTTGTATAAGTGATTCACTCAGAGTGGGATCGCATATGGGGGAGGAATCCTGGAGGATAAATGGGGGGGATTCTGTTGGAGGCGGCGTTTGAGAACTAACTGGCTCCATGGTAGAAGTGGAATCCAGGTTGTTTCCCCCATTTTCTTCTGTATCTTCTTCAGCGGCGGTTGGATTTTCATCCGAGTCTGAAGCTGCAGCAGTTCCAGTAGGCGGGACAGGCGTATTTTCAGCCGCCTCAGACGATTGTAGTGCTGCAGATAAATTAGCGAGGATGACTGCCATTTCATGGTCTCCACCTTCAGCTAGAAAACGCTGTGCCTGAGCAGCTAAAGCCAGGGCAGGTTCATCATCACCTATTAAATCCAGCCGGGCTTCTGCCCGGGGAAGATTATTGTTGGCTTGGTATGCCCGCGAGATTAATGATCGGTAAATATCCTTATAATCTGTTCTCAGTAAGTTTGGATGGGTATCCACCTGGGAGACAGGAGAAATTACCCAGGAGTAAACCAATCCCAAGATTAAACCGAGGATCAAACCCGTAATTAAATACCAGTTCCCGCGATTTTGATCCATTGAATTAGTTATTCTCCTTCAGAGCATTGTGCAGATCGCGCAGTAAGAACATGTCAGGCAGAATATATTCAACTTGGGCCGCGAATTTTAACGATTCTTCAATGGTGTGCAGCGGAGTTTTATTCTTTAATAAAGTTAACCGGTTCATCGCCCAATCGAGATCATTGGATTGATGATACACCTCTGCAACCATGAGAGTGTAATCAGTTTTATAGTCAATTCTCAGTGTGTCCAGGGTGGTGTCCTGATAACTTACTGGATTAATTACCCAGCCGTATAGTAAACCCAGCCCTAATCCCAGGAGCAGCACAATAAAAAAAAGTGACCAACGTGACATGATATACCTCTTTCAAATTCGTTCTCCTAATTGTGCCATAGAGAAGGGGAACGGACAAGCCATCCTGTCTGAGAAGAGCGAAAGAATTGCCTTCAAAGCAAATGATTCACTGGTTGTTAAGATATTGTTAAAACAGAATCGTACTTCTTGACGCTGTTCAGGGCTGATGATATAGTTACCGCGGAGGGAGTAAAAATATGGATAACCATCACAGGGAAGATGGTGCAGATCAATCCCAAAAAGAACACGCTCAGGGAATTTTTTCTAGTTTCCGGAAACTTCTGGGAAATATATTAGAGGGAGAAAACGGTACGCGTATAACGACGGTAGGGGGAGTGGTCCTGCTAGTAGCGATAGTTGTCGTCGCTATGCGGGCGTTTTATCTTAATTCACAGAATATTCCAGGAAATTTAGCTGTCTTTGCGGAAGAACCAGCCGAAGGCGATCAAGTTGAGGGTCAAACCGGAGCCTCAGGGGGGGCTTTGGAAATGCCCAGTTTTGTTGTTGATCGGGTCAGTTTCCAATATGGCATCCAGCGGGTGGCTTTAATTCATACCTCCATTCCTACCAGAGCCCGGGTGGATGTGATAATTTACACGGTAGAACAGGGCGATTCATTGTTTGGTATTGCTGAAACTTTCGGGTTAAAACCGGAGACAATTTTATGGGGTAACTTTGACACCCTGGCGGATAACCCGCATACACTTCAACCCGGTCAGGAATTGAATATTCTTCCCATTAACGGTACATACCATAAGTGGAGGGAGGGGGAAAGTTTAATCAAGGTTGCCGAGTATTATGGTGTTGATCCCCTGGAAATTATCCAATGGCCCGGCAATAAAATTGATATTTACGATTTTGATCTTGATAATCCCGTTTTTGCAGTCGGACAGCAGTTGATAGTTCCGGGCGGCTCGCGTGAATTGGTTGATTATGGACCCCCCGCAATTACACGTGATAATCCTGCCATCGCTGCTACTTATGGTCCCGGTCACTGCGGTACGATTTATCAGGGGTCTGTGGGCGTAGGCGTATTTCTATGGCCAACCACGGAACGCTGGATTTCCGGCTATGATTACAACCCTGGTGCCGGCCACCCGGCGATTGACATCGCTGGCAATGTAGGGAATCAGGTTTGGGCTTCTGATAACGGCGTGATTGTTTATGCCGGCTGGAGCAACTATGGGTATGGTAATCTGATAGTGATTGATCATGGCAATGGCTGGCAGACGCTTTATGCCCACATGAACTCGATCAATGTCGGGTGCGGCCAAAGCGTAGGTCAAAGACAGGTCATTGGCGGTCTTGGAAATACCGGTAATTCGTCCGGAGCCCACCTGCACTTCGAAATAATTTATTTGGGTACAAAGGTAAATCCCTGGAATTTCCTTCAGTAATATTATCAATATTTGAACTACCCAAAGGAGCTGTCCCAAGAGTGATTGGTATAGCTCCTTATTTGATTTTTACTAAATACCACAAATCCCCGGCAATCCTTTCGATAAAGCCTGTCCTACATTTGCTGAAGGTCGAAAGATAGAGAGAGAGGGGATTGAAGCTCAGTACCGAGTGATAAATTACCCATCTGATACGCTAATATTAGTTCCCGAACCCGTCCGCGGGTGAGGATAATAGGTCAAACGTACCCAGAGATGGGTGCTTGGAGCATTTGTGATTGCTGACCGGCGCCCTGAACGCTTGTTCTGATAAAAGCGCAGTGGGGATGAATTGGCTTTTGATCCGTTAGAATTGAGTTTAGATAGTTCCTTTTTGTTACAATAGGGGTGTTCCTACTGAATAAAGTGCCTGAATAATTTGTTATGAAACGAAAAAAGATCAACATCTTGCTAGTGTTGCAGCTTACCCTCCTGGTTATTATTGCCGCAGCCTGCGAAATTTTTACAGCTGAACAACAGGGTATCTCCCCGACAACATCGCTGATTAATACCATTCATCCTGCAACTCTAACTGCCATCAGTGCCTTAGCGGATCCGAGCGCTACGCCTGACCCTGACCCAATGGGGATTCCCTGGTCAAAATTGAAAGGAATAGAGCTTGAATTTTGGTATGTCTGGGATTTGGATGAACCCGGGGAAGGGATTAATGCTATCGTCGATAAATTTAATCTAGAGAATGATTGGGGAGTGAGGGTGAAAGCTATCGATCAAGGGTTAACCATTGATCCGATGGATACTATTGAGATTGCCTTTCAGGAAGGGGTATTTCCGGATGTAATGATCAGTGATGCGGTCCATCTAGCCGGGTGGTATAGAGCGGGTCTAACCGCCGATCTCAGCAATTTTATGAACGATCCTGCTGTGGGATTCCCTGATGCCGTATGGAAAGATTTTTATCCAGGTATTTTTGAGTCATTTACTCTGGATGGAGATATTCGCCCCGGAATCCCCTTTACGCAGACTATTCAGGTGCTGTATTACAACCAGACCTGGGCGGGTGAATTGGGCTTTTCCTCACCTCCTGGATCTTATGAGGAACTCAAAGATCAGGCGTGCGCAGCGGCAGCTGCGATCCGGGAAGGAACTGAGAATACTGAGGAATTAGCAGGCGGTTTATTGATGTATCCGGATGCTGCCAATATCACTTCTTGGATATATGCTTACGATGGAATTATCTTGGACCCGGGTGATGGATATTATGATTTTTCTTCGCTGGAAGTATATAACGTTGCGCTGGATTGGATTAAATTGCGACAGGATGGCTGTGGATATATGATCTCGGGATACCCAAACCCAATAGCTCGCGAGACTGAATTTGAAAAATTTAATCAGCGGGATGCTCT
>JAUWEC010000247.1 GCA_030608465.1 Chloroflexota bacterium | reverse complement strand
GTCCAGATGGAAGATGAGCTGGCATCCATGAATGCTATCCTGGGTGCTTCCTGGGCAGGCGTAAAATCCATGACAGCAACCAGCGGTCCTGGATTTTCATTGATGATGGAAAATCTTGGTCTCGGCATCATGCTGGAAACCCCTTGTGTGCTGGTGAATGTCCAGCGTGGAGGACCTTCTACAGGCCTACCGACATTGGTCGGACAGCAGGATATGATGCAGGCTAAATGGGGTTCCCATGGAGACTATGAAATTATTGCTCTAAGCCCTGGATCACCTCAGGAACTTTTTGATCTCACCATCCGGGCATTTAACTTATCCGAGAAGTACCGAACTCCCGTCCTGGTCATGACGGATGCGGAAGTTGGGCACATGACAGAAAAAGTAGTAATCCCTCCCCCGGAAGAGGTTGAGATTCTCAACCGACCTCAAATTTATAAAGGTGATATAGAGCCGGATCATTTCCGGATTTACCGGGAGAGTCCCGATGGCGATCCAAAGTATGTCTCTCCCATGGTAAAAGCAGGGGAAGGTTATCGCATTCATGTCACCGGTTTAACCCACGATGAGCGGGGATATCCTGCGATGAACGCGGAAGCAAATGAGTGGAATGTCTCCCGGCTGATGGAAAAAATTACAGCCAATCGGGAGGACATTATCCAACTGGAAACAGACAAGCTTAGGAACGCCGAGGTAGTAGTGGTTTCCTACGGGATTTCAGCCCGCACCTCCCTTTGGCCAATCGAGCAGGCCAGGGAAGAAGGCATCAAAGTTGGTTATCTCCGGCTGATCACTGTCTGGCCGTTCCCGGAGGACACCATCTCCAAACTTGCCAATAAAGTCAAAGCGTTTGTTGTGCCGGAGATCAATATGGGTCAGATTACCCGCGAGGTTGAACGCTGTGCTGCTGGGAATGCACAGGTATTTGGTGTCCATAAACCCGGCGGTGATATCCTGGATCCCGGGGATGTATTGGATACCATCAGGAAAGCTGCGGCAGTAACTCAGAAAACCTAATTACCGTTGGTATGGAATTGGTGCAGTAAAGCGGAGGAAAACATATGTCAGCAGATACGATGGAACGCAGTGAGCGGTTAATGGTCATGAATTATGACACACCAGCTGAGAGTGATTGGGAACCCGGATTGCATCCGATGGATGATTTGCTGCGTGGTGAACGGCTTCCACATATCTGGTGTCAGGGCTGTGGTTTGGGCACCGCGTTAACTTCATTTATCAGCTCCTTAAAATGGCTGGAGAAGAATCAGGAGTGGGATCTCGACAAAGTCGCTGTTGTATCAGGTATTGGCTGTACAGGTAGAATTGCCGGTTATGTGAGATTGGATTCCTTCCATACCACCCATGGCCGGGCGATTCCATTTGCTACCGGTCTAAAAATTGCCAATCCGGATTTGAAGGTAATTGTCATATCAGGTGATGGTGATATTGCCGGGATTGGTGGAAATCACCTGATTCACGCTGCTCGGAGGAACCTGGGCATCACTGTTATTTGTGTGAACAATTTTATTTACGGCATGACTGGCGGTCAGGTAGGACCGACAACACCCCATGAAGCCCGGGCGGTTACAGCCCAATATGGAAATTACGAATTTCCTTTTAATCTCCCTTACCTGGCTGCAGCCAGCGGAGCATCCTTTGTCGCCCGCTGGACAGTTCTTCACGCCCGTCAGTTGGATTGGACTTTAAGGAAGGCTTTAGTCCATTCCGGATTCAGTTTTGTGGAAATCATTGCTCCCTGTTCAACTGCCTATGCCCGTTGGAATCCTGAAGGGAAGGGTTTGGACCCGGAAAATCTCCGGCGGCGAGGTTTGGAGGTAATGAAGCATTACCAAAAAGTGGGTAAGACAAAACAAGGCATTCATCCCAAAGATGCCCACGTTAAGGTGAACGACTCCGGGGAAGTGATTGAAATTGTTGAAGGAGAATTCCTGGATGAAACCAGGCCTGATTTGGAAGAAGCCATTAATCAGCGTGCCGCTAGAGCAGAAAAGTACTGGTTGGATGAAAAAGACGCTCTGGACAAACGGAAAAAACTGCCGCCAAAAAAGGGAAAAGTATCCCGCACTGAAATCCAGTTAGGAGGCTTTGGCGGCCAGGGCATCATGAGTGCAGGCAAAATTATCGGTATGGCAGCTTCAGTATATAACAACCTGGAAGCCTGTTTTACCCAGAGTTATGGACCGGAAGCGAGGGGGGGAGCGGCAGGATCACAGGTCGTGATTTCCAGCACTGCTATTCACCATCCGCATCTGACCCAGCCAACCAGTATGATCATGATGTCCCAGGGGGCTTATGATAAATATGTAGTTGATCTTTTGCCGGGTGGTGTGCTGCTGATTGATGATGAATTAGTGACTCTGCCGGCTGAACATCGGGAAGATATTAAAACTTATGGGATCTCAGCGACGAAAATCGCTAAAGATGCTGGTAATAACCGGGCTGCCAACACAGCCATGCTGGGTTTCTGGACAGCAGTGGAAGGGATCGTAGATAAAGAGGCGATGCAGGAGTCCATCGCTGAATCTGTGCCGCCCAAAACAGTCAGTTTAAATTTGGATGTGTTTGAATCCGGATATGAAAGAGGACTGGAACTAGTTAAGAAATGACCTGCGGGGAAAACTCTATGGGTAGAGAAGTGCTCATCATCGGCAGCAGTCAGGCAGGATTACAAGCCGCATCAGATCTTGCTGATATTGGCTTGAAGATACATCTTGTTGAACCCAGACCTTTTATGGGGAAAGAAGGAGAACACATTTTTCCTGATTATCTGGTTAACCTGCGGCTGCTTGAGATCTTAAAACACCCCAATATTTCATCATGGACAAATACCGTACTTGAAGACTTAAGTATGGAAAACGATAGCTACCGTGCTGTACTGCAGCAGTTTCCTCGCTATATTGATCTCTCAAAATGTACAGCTTGTGGCGCTTGTATCGACATCTGCCCGGTTACTGTCCCCGGAACCAGTAGAAAAGCCATCTATCTGGGGGGACAACCTGATTGTGCAGTGATTG